>NC_014839.1:0-300000 GCF_000175935.2 Pantoea sp. At-9b | reverse complement strand
AAATTTGGACCATTACCAAGCCGTAGTAACCGTTGTTTGATAATAACTGAGCCTGAAGTTAAGCCCAGTTGTCTCTCCACATCCGCGCCTTTCCTTGGCGGATCATTGTCTGTGAGACCGTTATAAACAAATTTTGCATCCAGCGCCTTTTGCAGAAATTCAGTTGCCTGCTGCAGGTCAGGAACTGTTAATCCCACATGGTTGATGCCCCGGGTAAGGGGGCGATCCATTTTATTTTCCATACATACACTCCAGTTGAACATCTGAATGGTTTCTACATAGAGGGTAGTACCTTTTCACTTAGGAAAAGCATCAAGAGTGTATGGGATGTTAAGTTTAATGTAACGAGAACTCACAACCATGATGAGCCAAACGTTCGCTGTTCGTTCCTAGCAGCCCTTAAGACAGTATACTCTGTGCCAGAAGCGGAAGTAGTCAATATCTTCGGAGATTATTTAATGTCCCGGAATCCGGAAAAATCAGATTGATAAAAATTGATTACGATAAAACCAAGAAAGCGCTGACATATCAGCGCTTATAAAAACCCTGCTGTTAGAGGATAGCCTGTTAATTTAAAAACTTTCCCAGTTTACTTTATTCACTTCTGCAGCAATTAAATCTGGTTTTTCTTTTGGCTGTATCGGCCTGCTAAACGCCGCCTTGCCCCGTGCCTTTTCATGGACCGGAGTTTCTTCCAGGGTAAAAGTAGATACAAGTCCTGACAGTTTTTCAGCCTGTTCCTGCAGTGATTTTGATGCCGAAGAAGCCTCTTCAACCAGAGAGGCGTTCTGCTGTGTTACCTCGTCCATTTGCCCGATGGCCAGATGAACCTGCTTAATGCCTTTACTCTGTTCAGAGGTTGCGGCAGCAATTTCATTAACCAGATCGGCAACCTGCTGTATGGCACTGCTGACATTCTCTGTATTACCGCCAACATGCGTTGCCTGTTGAAGTCCTTGTTCGACCTGAGAAACGGAAAGTGAAATCAGGTCCTTTATCTCCCGCGCAGCAGTCGAAGAACGCTGGGCCAGATTACGCACTTCAGAAGCAACAACCGCAAATCCCCTTCCATGTTCACCAGCGCGCGCGGCCTCAACTGCGGCATTAAGCGCCAGAATATTGGTCTGGAAAGCAATACTCTCAATCAGTCCCGTAATTTCTGAAATTTTTGCTGAACTCCCGCGAATATCGGACATAGTTTCCAGCATCCCACTGACAGCGATTCTGTTCTGCCGTGATAAATCATTGGCATGATTCGCCAGTGTGCTTGCCTGAAAAGCTCCCTCTGCGTTCTGCCTGACAGTATCGCTCAAGGTGGCCACGCTTGCTGAAGTCTGTTCTAGCGACGCTGCTTGCTGCTCGGTACGTGATGACAGGTCCTCGTTGCCTGCAGCAATCTGTGTAGATCCCGTGCTGACAGACTGTGCCGCATGGTTCACAGACAAAAGTGTTGCGGATACCTTTTTAAGCAGGTTGTTAAATGCCGATGCCGTCTGTCCTATTTCGTCATTTCTGAGTACGGAAGCCACATGCGTCAGGTCAAGATTATTGCTAACCTCCGTCATAGTGTTTTGCATACTATTCAGGCTTCGCTTAATCCCCATAATGATACTCACAGAAAAAAGACCAAATACAATAATGACACCTACTGACGATGCGGTCATTATCCAAAACGTTTGAGAATAAATCTTCTTATTTACAGCCCTTAATTCATTAGAAATTTTAATATTTAAATCAATTTGTCTGGTAAATTCCGACTCCATTTTTCTTGTGACAGCACCCACCCCATTATCGCCTTTAAGTTGCTCAAGAGAAAGCACATCATCATTGCCGTATGAGGCGGCTAAAAAAGCTGATAATGCAGAACGAACGGCATTGATATTACGGAATGCTTGCTCGGTCATGGTCCTATCTTCGTCACTGGAGATATCGTTCGCCATGTAATAATCAGTAAGTGAAGTAAGTGTGTTCAGCAGGCCATTGATTCTTTTTTCAGCGGCATCCTTATCTGCTTTCACTGATGCCGTCTGATGGCGGTACAGCGCAATACCCAGCTGATTTGTACTACTTATTGATTTGTTCAGATCCTTGATGCTGGGTATCGCATTGTTCTGTACATATTCAAAGCGCGACTGAAAACCCGAAATCACCGAAAGTGAAACGGCAACAATTGAGAAGAGAGATAACGCCAGCAGAAAAAACGCCAGCAACAAACGCTGTGTAATAGTCATATGAGCCCTAGTAGAAAGGTTTAAAGAATACAAAAAAGGAGTATCGGCCTCGCTTTCAGAGCCTTTAATGAATTATTATGTATATATTTTTTTGGTTATCTTGACGTTTTTTATAAATATGCTAACACCCCTGTCATCCAGTCGATTAAAGTTGACTTCAAGTTAAAAATGAAACCAAGAGTTTGGGACCCCGCCAGGATTCTATTTAACGTTCTGAGAAACAATGAAAAATCTCAGTGATGTCAGACTACATGATTTTTTGCAGACGCCTAACAGGGAAGATGTTTGCTCTTTACTAAAACCAAGGTGTCTTTCGTAAATTTCGAATGTCTGCTGCTTTTCTCCAGCCTCTGGGATAATTGGCCGGACTGATACTTTTTTAGTGCGCTTGCCATCCTTGTGATGAGGGAGCGGGATCGTCCAAAGCTTTACGTCAAAATCAAAGTTCGCCTTTTCGGGATGTGACAGCCCGCCACTACAGCACCCAAACAGCAGGCACAGTTTTACGAACAGTTGGAATTTTGGTGCTATCCTGCAAGTCTCCATTTTCCGGGAAATGGTCACTATATCTTCATTGGCCAATACCCTGCCCCGTTCACCTTTAGTGATATTGAAATCAGTAAGGTGTAATTCATTCAGCAGAGCAGTTTCTGCCAGCTTACGGAGTACAGCCCAGAAATGAGCCCGCCTGATGTTGGTCAGCGAGCGATCTGAGTTGACGGGGTTTTGCGGGCCAGAGGTTCGAGCACAGTTAATCAGAGGTGGATAGTTGCGTCTGTTTTAGGCACGTTACCGATTAACGGGGAAATGTACAGCTCGAAAGAACGCAGAATATCAGTGTGCCCCTTTTCATTCTCTTTGGCGTATTTGCAGAACCCTTCACGGATCAGTTCTTCAACGGTCATGGCGGTTGACCTGAGTTGACTGACAAATTGCAAAAACCTTCCTGGATAGAGGATTCAAACGGTAGATGAGTTGGTTATAATTTTTTATGTATACGCTTATGTACAGACTGCCGGACCATGCCCGCTATCAGCACTTTTACCGTCAGGCGAAAGAGTGCCTTTGACAAAGCGATGGTAAAGCCGAGGTTCTTGAGGGGTAAATCATCGACCCTTTCCCATCATACGAGCGCATAACCAGCAAGGTGATCAGGCCAGTCACAATCACTTCTTCCAGCCCCCCTCTAACGTCTAGCTCTGTTTGCTTTAATGAAGAGTCCTCCACAACCTGACCATCAATCGTTTCCCCTATGATGGTGCCTTCATCGCGTGTACCAATTATCTCGTTCCAGTGAGACGGCTTTCAATATAGTCCTTTGCAAGGAATACAAAATCCTATAATCGTTTTGGCCCACAACGACTAAGCTTATTAGGTTAAAGTTTTTTATTAGGGAAAAAAATGAAAAAGTACCAATCGACTCCACAGGATAGCAATTATGTTGAAAGCGAAGAAAAAGAGCGAGGAACGGAAATAGAAGTTGATGAGAAGGCATTGCCTTCACGTGCTGCCGCTATTCATGAGGAAATACGCCAGGAAGGAGAAAAGGAGCTTGAGCGTGACGGTATGGCGCTACTGTGGTCAGCGATTGCTGCTGGTTTGTCAATAGGCGCATCACTTATGGTTAAAGGAATTTTCCAGGTTCATCTTGAGGGCATCCCGGGTGAATTTTTAATGGAAAACCTTGGGTACACCTTCGGTTTTGTTATAGTAATTATGGCAGGTCAGCAACTATTTACTGAAAACACAGTGACGGCTGTTTTGCCGATAATGCATAAACCAACCTTAGGAAACATGTTGCTTTTACTACGCTTATGGGGAGTGGTGCTGTCTGGTAATATGATTGGTGCCGCGCTGGGAGCTGTTGCCTTTAATTTTATGCCTATTTTCGATAATGCTACTCTTATGGCATTTACCAAAATTAGTTTTAAAGTTATGGAAAATACACCAGGCGAGATGTTTGCAAAGGCGGTGATCTCAGGCTGGATCATTGCCACTATGGTATGGATGTTACCCTCTGCCGGTAAATCGAAAATAGTGGTTATATTGATGATGACATGGCTCGTAGCAATCAGTGATCTAACACACATTGTGGTCGGTTCGGTGGAGGTACTGTATCTGGTCTTTGCCGGCCACATTCCTTGGCATGACTTCCTCTGGCCATTTGCCCTGCCGACATTGCTTGGAAATATTACCGGTGGAACGCTGATTTTTGCTTTGATTAGCCATGCGCAGATTCGCAACGATATGAGCGAAGCGGCAAAAGTCAAAGCTCGTGCCGAGCAAAAACGGCAGGCGAAGTGTTGAAATCACCCAAACTCGTTGGAATATTAGGCAAGCAGGATACAGTGGGCTAAATTTTGCCGGCACTTTAGGATAGTGTGCGGCAACATTCCCATAATTAAATGGATATAATGACAAATACTAAAATCTTTAAACGGTATCATCTCGAGATGCCTGAAATCGCTATATTATTCTATGGAGCTTTGCTAGCGTCCTCTGCCCGGACGCGGGCTTTTTTCACTTACATCATTCCTCATCATCTAATGGAAAAGTAGCGATTTCTACCGAAAAATGTTGAGTAGCCTATTACCCTGTACAACCAGACAAATAATTTAAAAAAAGCGAACACACATGAAATAAAAAAATCCAGTTAAAACATAAACTTAATTAGAGAACAGTTAGTTTATTAAGAATTACCTCATAAGATGAATTAAGCCTATTCCTATATGAAGAAATAAGTTGATTGAACGCCACCTAATTTTGGGATAATGTACATTTACGGTAACGCCGTGAATTATAATAAAAATCACGATAAATATTTGACCACACTGTGGCCATCACCCGGTGTGGTTTTTTTTCAAGCACAGACGTCTAAATTGCTGGCCCCTCACCATTCCTCGCGCGGATTAGGTGGCGATAATCGTGCAGGTCTAGCATTACTGGCCTAGTTCATAAAAAGCGAAGCCTATCGCCATAGTAGATAAGAGATTCGGATGCTGCGAAGTACCTAATAGAATTTTACTCAAAGTGATGACTTTATATTGAATCCGGGAGACAACATGGCGTATCGTTACTTTAAGCCAAACCATATGCTGCTAGCGTATGTTGTTGTTGGCATTGCTTATCTTGCTGTTATTCTAATGTCATACTTCATGTGAATCCCCGAGGAATATATCAAATAAGAGATTTCTTAACTTCTCCTAATACATCATATGACTATGATAATTATTCTTTATCACTCTCCCCCGGAGTCAGACAATCACAACTCAGGGATATTTTTTGCGCTAACGATACCTGTTGCTAAACTCAAAGTGTGGCATGCCACACCGACATGCCATGATATACTTATATTGGTGGATTCGCTTACCACAGCCCGCAATGTGTGCGGGCTTTTTTTCTGTTACTGCGGCAGGCAAAACACTATTCGAATAGTGTGCTCTTTCACATGTATCAGACATATTACTAAATAAAATTTAGTTACACTATCCCAGCTCAGTGCGAATTTTCTTGAAACTTCATATCAGATATGAACCGATAGTTTCCTGATTCGTTCTGAATTAATGCTTACCTTACGAAGTTTGTCTCTGCCATTATCACCAGAATATTAAACTTAAATCACCATCAATTCAGAATATCACATTTAATAATAAATGTCATTGTTACAACTCAACATTAGTGATGTGATGCAGTGCATTATTGACACTCACTTTTTTCCCGACCATTTATCTGGGGCGGGCTTTTTTACGGTATTCCATAATGTTGCTATAGTTACTTACGGTCTGATTCACTGACAGCCCATTAGCTGAACATTCGTGATCCTCATTTCTAGCGCACCATCCCTAATGGGATCGCATTTTTTTATCGCCAGGAATGAGTTATATCATTTCCCATTATCACGTATGGGAACTACATTTATATAGAATTTGCTGGTTCCGTATTGACGGTGCAGATTATACCCCGACCTAAACACCGTTTTTTCACTTCGTACCATTATATTTTATTTAAGTCTAACATCCAAAAATTATTCACCCGACTGAAAAAATAAATCATCGTTTCTCTAATGCACAACTGCACTTTCGTCTCTATTATTGAAGTGCATCACATACGGCACGCGTGTTGCATACAAGATTTTTTGCCTTTCTGAACACTTCAAGTGCCATGCGCAAGTATTTTTATCGAGGTGATATGGCTCAGCTAAACTGTAGATGCAGCGTAGCAACACATACTGTTGCGATACTATACGAGATAATCATTGCCCGCGCTGCCCCCCGGAGTACATGATTTTTTGTAAGACAAATCTCACGCGCCTTTAGGACCCTGCCAACATGACATTAGATTGATAAAATGTAACAATTCAACTTTCATTTTGAATTTGAAATCAACACAATCCGATGAACAGAATTATCAGTAGCCAGATATTAAAAAATAAGTCAGAGATTAACAATCAGCGGTCAGAAGAAGATATTGCCAGCTACCATAAGAAAGTGCAGGATTCTATTAATATTCTTAGAAAAGAATTAAAGCGAGTTGAGAAGATTAAGAACGATGTAGAATTAAACAAAAAACCGACATATGGTTGAATCAAATTCCCCTGGTTACTACCATTCTACTGATAATTGGGTTCGGAGTGCTGTGGCCGTTTGCCCAGAAATGGATAGGCTATTAAATTAAACAAAGATTTTCTTATTCCAAATAATAACCGACCATGCTCAATGGTATTAGTATACCATAATGTAACCCCTCCAAATTCTATTATTTCTATCGAAGTTGGCCATGTAACCCAACCCGGAGAGCGGGATTTTTTTATTTACCTCTCAGGGCCACCTGCCGTGTAGCAGGTATATAACGGTAAATTGTCTTGGGCGAGACTACCAGCACTAGCGCAACCTAGTTCAGGGGGCTCCGTTAATAATTATCCTTTTTGCCCTCACCACTACTTCACGCGCCATAATACTCCTGCGTCAACCAATGCGCCCATCTGGCCCGCGCTGCGGCCAAACCGGCTACCGTTCTACACAATCAGCTCACGTACCATTTCGGCGAGGGCACCAATAACATGGAAAAAGAAACGCCCCATTGGCGTTCCGGTATCAATACTGTCTGTCAGGCTTCTGAGTTGATACCCTTCTCTTTAAGTTCTTCAATCAGCATCACCAGATTGCGCATACTGCGACCAAAAACGGTCAAGTTTCCACACAACCAGCATATCACATGCTTTCAATATCCTGATCACCCAGCGCGGTCCTGGCCGATCGGCCTTAATGCCATTTATTTTACCTTCGAAAATCAGATCACATTGTGCGATCTGAAGCGCGGTTCGCTATAAATCCGTTCTCTGGTCATTTGTTGACACCCTAAATGACCGATCAGCATCGGTTCTCCGCTCGAAAAACAGGGATCGATCAAACCTCCATCAGTGATACAGTCAACAATCTGGAGTTGTTGACCGGGGAGGCAGAGCGACGCATTTGCACTGCAATCTAATATCAGGTCAATTGCGTGTTTGCACCCAGAACGCATGAATCAAACCCGGAATATAGCCCAGCAATGTCAATATAATGTTCAGCAGGAATGCCCAGCCAAATCCTTTTCCGATAAGGACGCCAAGCGGCGGTATGAGGATAGTAATGACAACTCTCCAGAAACCCATAAAAACTCCCTATAAATAAATCATTCTCTGATAACTGTCTGTTTCTGCGTTAATCATAGCCGCGTACGCAGAGATTGCCAGTTTATCTTGTTAATTTTCCTGTTGTTACGTTATGAAATCTTGATTTAAACCTGCGCTTCAGAGAATAAGAAAATGATTAACAGCAGGTTGAGGCCAAACTTGGCTGGACCATTCTGTAGATATCGTAAATTTTTTGTATAACGCTGGTACTGCCACGTCATATCAGTGCTACCTATAACTTGGATACCCCTTTCTTTCTCAGCCTTCCTGCCCGTTCCAATAGTTCGGCCCTGCATTTTTTCGGCTGCCTATGCTGCATTAGTACGTTCGACAATCAACTATCGGTCCATTTCTGCCCAAGACGTATTACTCATCCGTTTGGGTTGAATATCTGGAACAGGCGTTCTTCACCTTCGGTTGTTGAGATATCACGAAATGTTGTTGTGTGTGTCTCGATCCATTTGTTGGCTGCACGCAGCATGTAATGCCAGTTTAGACGACCCAGCTCCTGCACAAAATTGAGAGTGCTGACTGTGAAACGCCCGACGGCATCCCGCTATATTGCCTGTTTGAATGCAATCATAATTTCATAGTCGCGTAGCATCGCCTGTCGCTCTTAAATGTACTGAATATGCGAACAGTGTTATTGAATGATTGGGTGTGATCGAGTCAATCACGGGAGGTCTCTGAGAAGAGATTGTCGGTAAGGGATTTTTAGTTGAATAGGAGTCGGCATGATTGCTGAAGTGACTATCGCAAGAGTGAAAGACATAGGCTCCAATAGATACGTAGAGGGAGGAGCTGAAAAAGCGACTCAACCGGAGCTATCCCTATCTGTATGTCGTGTTCAAAAACGCCAATAATGACCACCTGTCAGTGTTGAGATCGAAGGATAAGGAAGGCGACAAAGAGGTTGTTTCGAAGGTTTTTCAGGAGACGTGGGCATCTGCTGACGACAGGTCCCACTCTATAGTAATGACATTGCACCACCATATCGTATCATGGAATCCATGATGTACCTTCCCCGTGCCCTCCCCGGAGCGCGGTTTTATTTGAGAGCAAACTAATTTCTGCGGGAAAATGATGTTGCGGATGACTGGTAACTGTTAATAAATCCAGCACCCCGCTTGCGCTGACTCAATGAGTATCCTTATGGTCAATGGTTCAGGGGGTTGTATCGGATATTTTTTTGCGACTTAGGCCGGAGAAAATTTGGCAGGGAACCTTTCTCATAGAACCAGTAAGCAACAAAATTGAATCAGCTGCCATCCATTTTAAACCGGGAAAAGTAGTTCCACATAATTTCCTCTGCTGTTTCACTAGCCCACGGATATTTTCCGATCGTAAGGCTGGTATCGTATGTCGGAAGCGGTCTCGATTTTGCGAAAAGCGGCTTTGGATTATAGTTATCCTCCTGCCATTTGATAACCATCTCTTCAACCGCGTTGGCCACCATATCCGATTATCTTCCCTTGCAATGCTGCTATAGATGCTTAGCGTCGTGCTAAAACTGATCCAGAAGACATCATTCATTACAAAAGCAACACCAAGGATAGGTATCCACAGACCAGCAAAACATCCCAGATTATTCACGTAACTGAAGCGCAGGTGACGGATTGTGGGCGTACAACAATGCAAGCAGGCTATCCCAAAAGCCTGTGTCTTTTTCCGGCATGCGCTCATCCTCACTTCCATTAGTTGAAAGGTGCTGTCTGATATCTTCAAAAAGTGCGTATCGCTCTTTATTATGACGAGGTCCTGTTTGGAGTAACTGGAGATAGCAAAGGAACGGGAACTGCTTAATCAGTTATTCAGGTAAAGCATTTGAAAATAAACAACTCTGAAGGCCTGTGTAAGAATTGACCTAAGAGATTAAGTTAGAAGAGGAGTATGTTTCGTCTCGGGTACAACCCAATCCCTTGAGGAGACTTCACTTTTCGTCCCGTATACATATATTGCGAGGCTTTTTTATTAAAAAAGGCCGCCGAAGCGAGACTTAGGGTTTGCTGTAAATTGTAGTTACGTCTGCGGTGCCGGGTGCCTCCCGGTGATTCAGAAAAGCCAGAACCTGAATCGTCACACAATAACCGAGGAATCTTTCTGGCTTGGCCCCTCCGCTAGGGGGATTCACCGCATTAAATTCAAATTATCAAAACATGACACAGAAGAAAACCCTGCCGCAGATCGGCGTTAATTACCTGACTCGTCAACCGCAGGGATTATCTGGTGCCGGTTGCAGGTATCCAACCAACGACATACTGATTATAGGTCAGGTGCTCTACCAATGAGCTAAACCGGCAAAACAAAAAGCCCCATCGGTTAAGACGGGGCTTCCGGCCTGACATGCGAGATGAATGATTGGACCGATGATCAGATCGCGTCAGGCGATAGTTTATTTACAAAATCTATTTTTAGATGTCAAGCACGTTAGCTCGCGCTGAGGATAAAGTCGCTCCACCTGCAGAGACTTGCCACAGAAATGCAGGGGGAGAAGCTCTGTGCATTTGAGCTAAAGCCACTGAAACAGGTGCGTGTCAGTTTACCTTTAACAATTTCAGGTAAACTGTAACCGGGCAACATATTCACCTTAGCAACCAATATCTTAATTTTCCTCATAATCTGTCCCTGCGACGATTCGGCTTTTTTCCAACAGCGCACCATATTGTCAGTTACGTGAAGGAATTATTGACAGTATTTAATAATTCCGTAATTCCAATGACCCGAATTTGTGAAAAGATTATATTTACGGGGCTAGTGACTAACCTTTTTATAACTGCAATATAAGCTGACTGAAGGCATAATGTCCTTACGCCGCCGCGTAAACACAGTGATATTTTTTCATTCGGATATTTCATTACTGCGCTACCAGCGCCAGCCTCCTGATTAACCATGTTGCCATCTCATACCCTCTGATTCTCCATTTTGTTCCAGAAAATGAGAAGGGCACACCTAGAGGTGCCAACCAGGCCTCTGAACATTAAGTATTATGCAGTAAATAACTCTGCCTTTATCATCATACCCGTTCACAAACGGATATTGGGATGGCTACCGTCATGGTGCAAGTATCCCGGTGAATAAAACCATTCAGTTTTTAAGATCTTCCGGCACACTGATGATGTAATCTGAGAAGATCACCATGCGTAAAGCCCGATTCACCGAACATCAGACCATTCTCGCTGTGAAGTCTGGTGAAGACGGATGTACCGACAAGGATGTCTGCCGTGAAGCAGCCCTTTCCGAAGCCAACTGTTACAACTGGAAAGCGAAGTTTGGCGTTATGGAATCTACTGATATCAAAAAGATGAAATACTTGGAGGATGAAATCCGTCGCCTCATACAGATGTTTGCTGATCTAAACCTTGAATGCCGGGCACTTAATGACGTCATTGAAAGTAAGCTTTAAAACCAGCGATAAAGCGTGCGCTCGTCGGTTATCTGAACGCACAATTTACTATGAGCGACCGCCAGTCCTGCAGGACGTTATCGCTTAGCAGGACGGTCTATTTTTACCAGCGCGATGGACCGGTGATCCAGGTGCTGACTGAGCTGGCAGAAAGCTACCCGCGATAAGGTTTTAAGAAGCGATTCCAGTTGCTGCGCAGGCAAGGTAACGCTGGAACCATAAACGCGTGTACCGGATTTACTGCCTACTGAAACTGAATTTTCGTTACAATGGAAACAGCGTTTACCGGTACTTAACCCGTCACCACTGGTGAAGCCTGAGGCGTTTAACCAGCGCTGGTGATAGTTTTTATGCATGATGCGCTGGTCTGTGGCAGACGCTTCAGGACCTTCAATGTGGCGGATTACTTTAACGGCGTGGCCCTCGCAATTGAAATCGATCTGAATATCCCGGCACAGCGAATGATCAGGGTTCAGGACAGGCTCGTGGTAAACCGGGGCTATCCGCTGAAACTGCGGATGGACAACGACCTGAAACTGGTTTCGCCGACGCTGGAGCAGTGGCCTGAAGAGCATGATTTATCAAACCGTGAAAGCCACGCAGATGCCTTACCGAAAGGTCTAACCGGACGTACCGGACAGAAATTTTGAGTTTATTTCTGTCAAGAACCCTGAAGGAAGCACAGGAAATCACCGAGCGCTGACTGACCAAATATTCCAGCGAGCGGCCTCATAAATCCCTGAATAACCTGACACCGGAAGAGTACCGGCTGATGGCTGAAAAACCGGAAACCACAAAAAGTGCGTTGAACTAAAACGGGTTTACTTACAATAATTGAAGAATACGGTATGTATGGCGAGATCTCCAATGCCCCGCTGCATGCCGTGATCATACACCCGGTGAATATCTCTTTTACCAGCGGCGCAGCCAGCTGGATGATGTATATCACACTGCGTATGGTGCGCTGGTGGAGCTCAGAACATTACAGGTGGACCAGAATGTAGTCATCCGGACCGCCTCCAGCAGTGTTGGGCTAGCCGCTATTCAGATTAGTAATATACAGGGAGCCAAATCGATCACCCTTACCCGCACGAGCGAGAAACGGGAGATGCTGTTGAAAACGGGCGCAACTGCCGTGATTGCCAATCACGGAACAGGGCATGGTCACGGAGTCCCTGCATGTGAACGCACAACAGGGCATACATATCGTTTTCCGCCCGGTTGGCGGGCCTAATATGGCAAAACTGACCCAGGTAATGGCCCATCTGATCATATTTTTCCAGTACGACGCCCTCGACAGCCGCAATCTGATGTCCCGGCGTTTGATATCCTCAACAATCACCTCAACCTGGCGGTTATGAACGGTTTGAAATCATGCCGGATGCTGAAAAACTGGCGCGCGCAAAATCCTTCGTGCTGGATGGTTTGCGTTGCGACAAACTACAAACGTTGATTGATAAGACCCTCAGTCTGGATGCGATTGCAGAAGCCCATCGTTACATGGAGTCCAACCGACAGGTGGGCATGATTGTTGTTACTCTATCTGAAAAAATGATGAAATCAGGGAGTATCTAATGGGTATGCAACCTAAGTGGCAGGCACCAGCAATTAACCGTACACAAGTTGGCGATATGCTCGTCACTATGCTGAGTGATGGCTATCTCGATGTATCTTTTGAATTACTGTCGGGGATTAATGGCTCATGGGCAGAAGCGTTACTCCAGCGTCGCGGTGCACCGGTCGCGCCGCGCATCAATATCAACGTTTATGTGGTCCAGACCGCGCAACATACCATCCTGATTGACAGCGGCGCAGGAGGGATTAAAGGCTGGGGTGGAAGATTGCCGGTGGCACTGGCAGCCGCAGGTATCGACCCGTTGCAGATTGATACTATTCTGTTGACCCACGCGGCAGCCTCGCAGCTCCCTTGCAGACGCCGCTGTTTCGAAATGTGCAGCAGCTATTTATCCACGAAAAAGAACTGGCGTTCTGGCGCGATCAAATCATAGCTGCCAGTGCTCCGGATGCGTTTCGCCCCTACTTTGAGCTGGCGGGTAACGCTTTTGGCACTTATCACCAAAAACTGGTGCCGTTCCGCGAAGAAGCCATTCTACCGGGCATCCAGGCCGTACTGTTGTTCGGGCACACGCCGGGGCATAGCGGTTATCTGCTAGGTGATGAGAAAGCATCGTTGCTAATCTGGGGAGATATTGTGCATTTCCCGCATATTCAGGTGTCACAGCCAGAGGTGACCATTGCCTTTGACAGCGATCCCGCTGCTGCCTCACAAGTTCGCGGCAAAATGCTGGATCGGGCAGCCAGTGATAACCTTGCCGTCAGTGGGATGCATTTTAACTTGCCTACCACCGGGAAAGTGATACGCGAGGGTAACGGCTTTACACTCAACTACGACCTCTGGTCGCCGCTGATTTGACGAATGGGCGGCGCAAAAAATTGCGCCGCTACACCAGGCGGATATTCTGCGATTTAATATGTTGCCAGAAACGCTCCGCCGCCAGATTCAGTCGCGCTCCTGAACGATACACATAGGCCGAAATCGGTAACGACAGCGTACCATCCAGAATCATCAGCTTGCCTTCACGCAGTTCACGCTGAATCGAATATTGCGGCAACCACCCCACCCCATGTCCGTTAACAATCATCCGCTTAAGCAGCTCGCTCATCGAGGAGACAAAGCTGAGCGTAAACGTATTGTCGGGGATTTTATCAATCACCTGATTCACCTGACGTCCCATATAACTGTCGTTGGCATATTTCATCAAGGGCAACCCGCCCTGATTAAGGCTAAACAGCGGCCTGCCATCGACATCACAGGGAGAAACCAGATGCAAAAATGAATCAAAGATTTTGTGGTGGATAAACGGATAATTCATAAACTCTTCGTTGTAGAAGGTCAGAATAAAATCGCTTTTGCCTTCTTTGAGATTATATACCGCCTCATCCACGTTGATCGACTCGACGTAATGAATCCTTTCAGCACTGTCGGCAAAACCGGCAATCAAGGTGGGAAGTAACAAAACAGACAGTGAGGGGGCGGCATCAAACTTGATACTTTGGCGGAAATTATCCAGCCCTTGAATCCGATTCAGCTGGTAATCCATATCATCCAGCATATTGCGCGCATAGCTGACAAAACTTTTGCCCTGGCGGGTAAGCTGCAACGGATTTACACTGCGATCAAAAATCGCAAAGCCAATCGCCGATTCCAGCGACTGAATACGGCGGCTGAATGAGGACTGGGAAATGTTGCGCTTTTCAGCCGCTAACGTGAAGCTCCGGGTCTCTTCCAGAGCGATAACATCATAAAACCACTTCACTTCCAGATTACTGACCATCGCGCTGATTCTCACAAAACACTGACTTCCTCCATGCAAAGTATGCATGGCACATAGAAATTATGCAATCAATGCATCTGAATGTTGGTGCTAGTATCCAGAACAGTTGCATAACTGAACATCGCTATTTCATTAACAGCTCAGTTAACTGTCAAACAAACTAACGGCCGCAGTGCTATGCAGCCCAATATTCAGCCAGCAATCAGTCAGGTATAACATGTACAGCTCAGAGAAGATTAACACAGCCCTGTCAGATTTAGGGATCACCAACGTGAGCGAAGTGATCTACAACCCCGAGTATGACCTGCTCATCGAACATGAAACCTCGGCAGCGTTAAGCGGCTATGAGCGCGGTATCATGGCTGCTTCTGGCGCGGTAGCAGTCGATACCGGTGAATTTACCGGTCGTTCGCCGAAGGACAAATATATTGTCCGTGATGAGCTAACCAGAGATACCGTTTGGTGGTCTGATGCTGGGACTGGCCGTAATGATAACAAGCCACTTGCGCCGTCGGTGTGGGCTGAACTGCGTCATCTTGTCTCGAACCAACTATCTGGCAAGCAACTTTACGTGGTAGATGCCTGGTGTGGTGCCAGTAACGATTCACGGCTAGCGGTGCGCTTTATCACCGAAGTTGCCTGGCAGGCCCACTTCGTAAAAAACATGTTTATTCCTCCACTGGCTGATGAGTTGGCAAATTTCGACCCTGATTTTATTGTGATGAACGGGTCAAAATGCACTAATCCTAACTGGCAAGCACAGGGTCTGAACTCTGAGAATTTCGTCGCGTTTAACCTGACTGAAAAGATGCAGCTAATCGGCGGCACCTGGTATGGCGGCGAGATGAAGAAAGGTCTGTTCTCAGTGATGAACTATTTTCTGCCGCAGCGAGGCATCGCCTCCATGCACTGTTCCGCCAACCGGGGTGTGGCAGATGATGTGGCGTTGTTCTTTGGTCTGTCCGGCACCGGCAAAACCACCCTTTCCACCGATCCTCAACGTGAACTGATCGGTGACGATGAACATGGCTGGGACAACGAAGGCGTATTTAACTTTGAAGGTGGCTGCTACGCCAAAACCATCAATTTGAGCGAAGCGGCAGAGCCAGAAATTTACCGTGCGATTCGTCGGGATGCGCTGCTGGAAAACGTGGTGGTGCTAGATGACGGTTCGGTGGATTATGCGGACGGCAGCAAGACCGAGAACACTCGCGTCTCTTACCCGCTGGCGCATATTGAGAATATCGTCAAGCCGGTATCACGCGCGGGCAATCCGTCTAAAGTGATTTTCCTCGCGGCTGACGCCTTTGGTGTATTACCTCCGGTATCACGCCTGACTACTGATCAGATGAAATATCATTTCCTATCAGGATTTACCTCTAAACTGGCCGGAACAGAACGCGGCATTACCCAGCCTACGCCCACCTTTTCTGCCTGCTATGGTGCTGCGTTCCTGATGCTGCATCCAACGCAATATGCCGAAGTGCTGGCAGAGAAAATGGCGGAAAGCGGGGCTGAAGCCTGGTTGGTGAATACCGGCTGGAATGGTGAGGGTAAACGCCTTTCCCTGCGTGATACACGTAATATCATTCGTGGCATTCTTGATGACAGCATTGTATTGGGTGATAACACGGTGCCGGTGTTCGGCCTGTTGATCCCGGACGAGGTGCCGCAAGTCGAGTCACGTCTGCTGGATCCGCGCAACGGCTGGGCTAACGCGGAACAATGGCAGGAAGAAGCGGAAAAACTGGCGCGACTGTTTGTGACGAACTTCAGCCAGTATACCGGGACCCCGGAAGGGAAACGCATTGCACTGGCGGGACCAAACGCAGCATAACCAAACGATACCCGTCATTGTTCAGGCAGTGGCGGGCATCTGCTTTATCTTCAGGTATCCAATAAGCTTCTGATTTACCCCTCCTTCGATTTCTCCTCATTCACTGACCCTGACTGAACACAGTTTTTTTGTGATTCTCGCTGCAATTTCAGCCTTTAAGAGTGGATGAAAACCACACAACACTCGCACAATAGAATATATAACCATACTTGAATATATATTCTATCACAATGAGTTACTGACATCCGTATTCGTAGCGAATCTCTCAACATGATCATTCGAAGGTTTAAGGAGAACATCTTATGAGTACCTGGAACTACCCAAAATTCGGCGCGGGCTTGTGGCACTTCGCAAACTATGTTGACCGTTATGCAGTCGATGGTTATGGCCCGGCCCTGAGCACGCTGGAGCAAATCCGCATCGCTGGCACCGTCGAAGACCTTTCATATGTTGACGTTCCCTATCCCTTCACTGAGGGAGTCAGCGTCAGTGATGTCAAACAGGCGTTGGCTGCGGCGGGTTTGAAAGCCATCGGTGTTACCCCGGAGATCTACTTACGTCGTTTTTCTCGGGGAGCGTTTACTAACCCGGACCCGGTACTACGCAAGCAGGCATTTGATCTGATGCATGAAGCAGCCAGCGTGGTGCGTGAGTTGGGGGCTAACTATGTCAAGGTATGGCCAGGTCAGGATGGTTGGGATTATCCATTCCAAGTCGACCACAAAAATCTCTGGCGGCTGGCGGTTGATGGCATGCGCGAACTTGCCAGCGCCAATCCGGACGTAAAATTTGCCATAGAGTACAAACCCCGCGAGCCACGGGTCAAAATGACATGGGATTCCGCAGCGAGGACGCTATTGGGTATTGAGGAAATGGGGCTGGATAATGTCGGTATTCTGCTGGACTTTGGGCATGCATTATTTGCCGGCGAGTCACCTGCTGGTTCCGCGCAGCTGATTATCGATCATGATCGCTTGTTCGGCATGGATGTAAACGACAACCTGCGCGGCTGGGATGATGACCTGGTGGTGGGAACGGTACATATGACGGAGATCTTCGAGTTCTTTTACGTACTGAAGATCAATAACTGGGAGGGAGTCTGGCAATTGGATCAGTTCCCGTTCCGTGAGGATAATGTGGAAGCGGCTAACCTGTCGATTCACTTCCTGAAGCATGTGTATCGTGCGTTGGATAAGCTGGATATTGCAGGATTGCAGGCTGCGCAAGCGGAACAGAACCCGTTGCTGGCGCAGAGGATTATTCAGAATGCGTTGCTGACGGTGATTGAGGAGTGACGACGAGTTTATTTTGTGAATGATGAAACATAGCCTAAGCACTTTTTGTTTTGATGCCATGCTGTTATGTATCTGATACAGCAGCATGGCATCATATTCCAACATTTACAGGTCTTAATCAAGAGCCAAGTATCAAACGTGTGTTAACACGTGTTTTTTTCAATGCATACACGCAAAAGGATATTATGGATATGATTAATATAGAAAAAATGGCACTAATTAGAACTTCAATTATGACACTCGAGCCTAAAGAATAAGAGTTAATGAGTTCAATCTTCTTCCTAAGAAAACCAACAAAATACCCATGAAGAAAATAAATAGCGAAACTTGACGTAGCCAACCATGACAATGGCGTGGTCACATATGGCATATTAATTGAGGAAAGAGTAATACATAAAAAAAGAAATAAAAAAATCTTCGATAATACTGAAAGACTTGGTGTAACGTCAAAAAACACACGAATACCAAACAGTACTAAAAAAGCGAAAAGAAAATACCACTTATTCTTATTTTCAATCAAAGTATCTCTATACTCGCATATAAACATACCCAAAACATATACAGGAAGGAAGTGAATATATGCCAAGAAAGAATTAGAGTCACCAACTGGTCGTGAAGTGAAAAGAATCACAACGACAGAAAACACCGCTGCATATAAAAGATTTCTTCTATTCTCTCCCAGCATTTTTAACGGAATTGAGCTAAGAAAAATCAGGGAAAGCATTGGGATAAACCACAATGGCCCCAGATGTGCCCCTGTAGCATAGAATAACATTAAGATATAAATAATAGAATGTTGCATCAACTCATTAATATCAAGCCAGTTATGTTCTTTCTTCAAACCAAAAATATAAATACTAATTGCAGGGATAGAAATTATTAAATATGGAAGGATTACATTTTTTAACTTACTGGCGTAAAATTTTTTTACTTCATACCGAGGTAATAAATATTGAAATAAAAATCCAGAGATCAGGAGGAAAATCGCAGTCCATTCCCTTAAAAATTCACTCCATATTCGGGCTAAAATACCATCATCAGTTGTGAATAAATTGCAATGCGTTGTGACGATGAAAAATATAGCAATACCTCGAATACAATGTATATAATTAATTTTTTTATTCGGCATGAAAAGACCCACCTCTTAGATTTCGTTTTTTACAGCGTTTTATCCTGAAAATCTAGATTGCATATACAAACAATACATTAATTAAACCACTTTATTAATTTTATGGTGTATAGCCTGATCGAATATCTTTACATTCATCTGATTGAAATTTTACGACATAAAGCGCCATAACAAAGCACCATATCAATAGCTCACTAAACGTATCAGGCCTATACTCACCATATTAAAAATTAAGCTGCCAAAACATCTCTTTGCAAAAACCCGTTTAGAGTCAAGTAAAAAAGATTTCTTCTCTTTTCAAAGAAGGTATAAGTTAGCTGGGACTTATACTCTCGAAGTTTTTTCATTGTTATCAGTAACGTTTGACAAATTCGATCATCATCCCAACCTCGCAAAATAAGCAAAAAAACTCGCATTCTTGCATTATCTTCCTTCTGTTTAAAAGGTTTTACTTTCTTGAATACTTTACACCCTTGAAAATAATCGAAGACATCTTGTGTCCGAACATCGAGTGCTACGAAAGATACATCGCAAATTGACTGTAGTATGAATACTTCAAGATCATTGTTGTAAACTAACACAACATTTTTAGACCTAGAATTTATATCCCCTCGAGTCAAAGCCAGAAGGAAATGATGAATATCACAGACAAACAAACTCAACTTATTGCAAGGCATATTTCTAGATAGTTTCTCTATTGCACATTCGATAAACTTATTCTGTAAGTGTGTGATGACAGAGTTGATCTTTATCATATTAACTCCATTTAATAAATAAGAGGAAATTAATAGGCACCGTCACGCTTAAGCACCACGCCAACTGTCTTAAAAAGAATCGCGATGTCATTCCATAGTGACCAGTTCTTAACATACCATGAGTCAAAATAAACACGCGTTTCATAATCAACATCATTACGTCCACTGATCTGCCACAATCCTGTCATCCCTGGCTTAGCCATCAGATAATAATCGACGTCTCCAGCGTATCGACTGAGTTCATCTTCGATAACTGGGCGTGGTCCCACGAGACTCATTTCACCCCGAACTACGTTCCACAATTGCGGTAGCTCATCAAGGCTGGTTTTACGGATGAAGTGACCTACTTTAGTGATACGAGGATCATTCTTAAGTTTAAAATCTTTGTCCCACTCAGCTCTTGCAACAGGATCAGTGCGCAATACCTCCTCCAACACTTCTTTCGAGTTAATAATCATCGAGCGAAATTTGAGGCATTTGAACTTGCGACCGTTCATACCAACACGTTCATGACCATAAATTGGACTACCTCCGTCACGACTTACAAGATAGCCAAGAATCAATAATGCGGGAGACAATGCAACTATAATCGAAAGAGCCCCCAAAAGGTCAAACGCGCGTTTTAGGAAACGTGATGTACGTTTTGCCAGGTTATTGTTCACACGAAGAATCATCACCTCATGGCTGAAAATATACGCCATATCCGTCCCATAAAGTGGTACACCTCTCAACGTAGGAACAACTGAGACGGAACGACAATTACGTTTTGCCAAGGCTTTTAACCATTGATCACGATACTGACTTTGTTCGGTCTCAACTGCGACGATGAACTGCGTTTCATTATTTGTCAGCAACCAAAGGTCTTGCTCATTTCTCAATACCGGAATACCTGCCATACTAGACTGTTGGCAGCTACCATCCACGTCATAGAACGCAATGGTATCGAAGCCCATAACTTCTTCACTTTGTAATGCCTTCCACGCTTCCTGAGCATTCTTATTACTACCAATGATAATTGTCTGTTTTTTCCACATACCAAAATGGTTTAGTAACCGACGAGCAATGCTGCGACCGACCGGAATCACAATTAGTGCTAACAACCAGGTCAAAGCCCAGACAAATCGAGACATCTGCCACTGTGATAAGGCCGTGATTGCAAGATCAATCACTGAGAAGATAAAAATGGTGCGAAATATCTCTTTCAGTTCAAACCAGAATGGCTTGCGATAGGTAAAATGACGCAACCGTACCCAAAACCAAACAACACAGATAACCGACAAGCAGATATGAGTAAATATTTTCAGATTAAGATCTTTTGCTGATATATCAGCTAGGATCGAATGAGCCCCTGAGTCGATCAGTTTTAGTGCGATGAACAATGCTGCATTAATAAAAAGTAAATCTGAGAATGCCAAGGAGAGCTTTGTAAGCAGAGTTTTGTATGTAAACTCTGAGGTAATCTGTATACGATGCTGGAGTGTTGTCATATTATTAAACCCGGCCAATAAATCCATTAATGATTAGATGAATCTTGCCAAAAAAAGCAACAATGAATAATCTCTACTTCTTGTTGCATAGTGATAACTATGGTGAGCTAGTAAAAATGAGATTTAATTAATTTGTAAAGTGTGATTTTATTGGCAAAATCGCTTCTTTAATACGTTCTATTACTCGCCATTTACTATCTATTCCGCTACTGCAATTGAGAGTATGTTCCAGTGTATTGACCACCTGAATATTAATGCCGATATTTTCAGCACTTAGGAGTTTAATTTCCCCAAAAAAACCGTTGTCAACATCATAAAAAGAAAAGTGATTATCGAAAATTAGCTTATGAATTTCTGAGAACTTATTAATTGCCGACCGATAAACGACCAAGCCAAACCCAAGTGAACGAATATCTTGTGCGGCACTTATAAGCATGCCATCTGCTACCTTAGTTACAGATTCATCGATGATAGGAAAATAGACTTTACCATCCTCCTTTGACCTAATGTTAGGAATTTGCAGATCAATGTGAGTTGCATAAAACCTATCGAGATTGTTTAAATAGTTTTTATTCAGGAAACTATCATCATCTAAAAATACAAATCGTTCGATCTCACAATACTCATTGAGAATTTCATTATAGATTTTGCCGAGCAGGAGAGCATCGAGATACTCTTTGATATCTATACTTTTGACGTAGAAGCCCAAAGTATGGATAAAATCCTTATCAAACTGTAAAGCATCAGGCCCTGTATTAATAATAATGAGATCACAATTAACGTATGCCTTATTCATTAGGCAATTAAGTGTTGCAGAGTCTTTGTATGTCTTACCGCTTAAAACGACAACTAATAGTGTCTGGTACATGAGGATGCCTTTACTCTTTGAAATTAAACCCAGGTTTAACTTCTTTGTGGCCTGATGTGTCGAGACTGAAACACGACAAATTTTGTTGTAACTATCATGAATAGACCACTTCCTTGCTCAGTTTGAACATCTCCCATTTACTTTTAATGTATGTGTCCAGTTCATTACGAAAGCGCTCTGCTGAAAAACGCGTTGCATTGGTACGGCAATCAATTGGTAGTATGTCATGCCCAATAATATCAAAACTCTCAACCGCTTCGACAATAGCAGCGGCAGACTGTTCATAGAAGAATAATCCTGTCGGATATTCTTCACCATAAGGACGAATAGTTTCCAACGCCCCACCTTTACCAAAGGCAATTACCGGAGTGCCACATGCTTGAGCTTCAACCGGAGTAATGCCAAAGTCTTCCTCAGCAGCAAACACGAATGCTTTTGCACGCCTCATGTAGTCTTCCATTACCTCATTCGGCTGGTAGCCAAGTATTTCAACGTTTGGTGTTGCCTTAGATTTAATTTTAGCCATCTCAGAACCATCACCAATTACGACTAATTTCTTTTCTGGCATACGACTAAAAGCTTCAACAATCAGATCGATACGCTTGTATGGCACCATCCGCGAGGCTGTAAAATAGAAATCATCTTTCTTTTCATTTAAGGTGAAGCGTTCAACATCAACAGGTGGATAGATAACGTCTGCATCCCTGCCATAAACTTTCTTGATACGACGCGCAATAAAGTGTGAGTTAGCGATAAAATGGTCAACACCATTCGCCGTACGGTAATCCCACATGCGTATATTGTGAAGCATCCAACGAGCAAGCTTACCCTTAAATCCTTTATCTAACCCAGATTCACGCAGGTATTGATGCTGGAAGTCCCAGGCGTAACGGATGGGTGAATGAACATAACTGATATGAAGTTGATCAGGACCAGTCAACACCCCTTTGGCCACAGCATGGCTGCTGGATAACACCACATCATGTTTAGTGACATCAAGTTGTTCAATGGCTAATGGCATTAGCGGTAGATAGGTTTGATACTTTTTTTTAGCTCCAGGTAGACGCTGAATAAAAGATGTTGTCGCTTTTTTATCTTGAAAATGATGGCGGGAATCATCTGATAAAAAATCCACAACCGAATAAATCTCGGATGAAGGGAATAGATGGATAAATTCGGCAATCACACGCTCAGCACCGGCAAAGCCTACTAACCAGTCAGCCACGATCCCTATACTTATATTATGTGACATAATTTAACCCTCTTTAATACTGATTACGTCGAACAAAACTAACTCTCATAAAGCTTATTTTCTTTTAATTCCATTTTCAAAAAATGGATGGAGGAAGAAAATCGCAATATGAGAACAAATTGATGTAATTACATGATGATGAATAATGTTTAACTACGCAGAATAGCGAGAATATTATCAGTGTGCTTTTGCATTAAAGCGACGTTTGCGCGAGATTCTACATTGAGTCTAACTACTGGTTCAGTGTTGGAACTTCTTAAGTTGAATCGCCAGTCAGAAAACTCAAGACTAATACCATCAGTTCTATCAAGACTTAATGCTTCATCTTCATAATGCTGTAATACGCGTTCAATCGCCTGCTGAGGCTGGTCAATTATACTATTTATCTCGCCGGAAGCGGGGTAGGCCAGCATACGACTGTTAACTAATTCCCTCAGAGATTGACCTTTGACCTGGAGTAATTCGGTTACAAGCAACCACGGGATCATCCCACTATCACAATAAGCGAAATCACGGAAGTAATGATGAGCACTCATTTCACCACCGTAAACCGCGTCTTCATGACGCATGCGTTCCTTGATAAAGGCATGCCCAGTTTTCGACATTACAGGCACACCACCAGCGCCCGTTACGATATCTATGGTATTCCAGCTAAGGCGAGGATCATGAATTATGCGTGCACCCGGATCTTTTTCAAGGAAGGCAGCAGCAAGTAATCCGACAATATAATAACCTTCAATGAATTTTCCTTCGCTATCAAATAGGAAACAACGGTCAAAATCCCCATCGAATGCGATGCCCATATCTGCTGCATTTACGATGACTGCATCTGTGGTGTCCTGCCTACACTCAGGCAACAACGGATTGGGAATACCGTTAGGAAAATGTCCATCTGGTTGGTGATGTACCTTGACGAACTGAATATCAACTCCAGCTTGTTCGAAGCGCTCTTGGATAGCATCAATTACATGTCCTGCCGCCCCGTTACCGGAGTTGACCACAAGTTTCATTGGTTGCGTGAAATTATTCAAGTTGACATAGCTAAACAGTTTCTCGACGTAAGCATCCAGAACTGAGAGTTTGGTATAGCTGCCACGATCTTCTGGGGCAGACGGTGAGAAACTATTTTCCTCAGCAAGGCGCTGAATATCACGTAAGCCAGTATCCCCGCTTATCGGTTTAGAACCCTCACGAACTAGCTTCATGCCATTATAATCTAGCGGGTTATGACTGGCTGTAACTTCAATGCCACCATCAATATTTAAATATGAAGTAGCAAAGTAAATCTCTTCAGTGCCGGATAAACCAATATCAACAACGTCTGTACCGGCATCACGTAGACCATTAGCCAGTGCATTTTTCAAACCCTCACTAGTTAATCTCACATCACCACCAACCACCATTTCTTTAGGCTTCAGATATTCACCATAAGCACGGCCAATCCGGTAAGCAATATCTTCATTTAATTCTTCGCCTAATTTCCCTCTAATGTCATACGCTTTAAAGCAGGTTAATTTACCAGACATTTTGCATCCCTTGTTTAACTAAGGCCATAGTGATCTTTAGTACGAATAATATCATCATCACCAAGATATGAACCGGACTGTATTTCCAACAATTCAAGAGGAATCCTTCCTGGGTTTTCCAGCATATGTTGAGAACCTATGGGAATAAATGTGGATTGATTCTCTGTTAGTAAAAAGGTGTTATCTTCAATAGTCACCTTTGCAGTTCCTGAAAGAACAACCCAGTGTTCAGCACGGTGATGATGCATTTGTAGGGAAAACATACCTCCAGGTTTTACCGTCACACGGTTAACGTTATAGCGAGGCATGCTTACAACTTTGTCGTTTTTTCCCCACGGTTGGTATGACTCACGGTGGACTCGATGTTCACCACGCTCATTTTTCTTGAGAAACTCAACAACTTTTTTAACGTCTTGAACCTGTGATTTATCAATAACCAGTACTGCGTCTTTGGTATTGATAATCACCAGGTTATCAACACCGACTGCTGCAACCAATTTTTCGTCAGTGTTAATGTAGCAGTTACTGGTATGGTGTGTGAAAACATCACCGGCCAGAGCGT
The DNA here is from genome assembly GCF_000175935.2 of Pantoea sp. At-9b. Taxonomy (NCBI): domain Bacteria; kingdom Pseudomonadati; phylum Pseudomonadota; class Gammaproteobacteria; order Enterobacterales; family Erwiniaceae; genus Pantoea; species Pantoea sp. At-9b. The sequence goes on along the minus strand of NC_014839.1, from coordinate 274,625 downwards.
TGCCTTGAACATCTTTACTATTGACATCCCAAAGTGCCGACCATGAACCTACATCATTCCAACCCGCATCAAGAGGAACGACGACAGCATCAGTTGTTTTCTCCATAACAGCGTAATCGACTGATTCATCAGGACACGAGATAAAGGCTTGTTTATCGACACGGATAAAATCTTGATGTGTATCTGTCTGAGCAGACGCAATAGCTGTTTTGCATGCTGCCAGAATATCCGGTCTGAACTGAGACATTTCTTCCAGGAATCGACTTGCATGAAACAGAAACATACCGCTGTTCCAATAGTATTCACCTGACTCAAGATACTGTAATGCCGTTGGAAGGTCCGGTTTTTCAACAAAACGATGAACCCTGAATACAGGCGGGTTGCCACTTCCTAATGACGCACCACGTTGAATGTAGCCATAACCTGTTTCTGGCTCTGAAGCAACAATACCAAATGTCACAAGCATTCCCTGTTCCGCATAGGGAATTGCATCCTGAACCGCACAGTGAAATGCTTTTTGATTCCCAATGACATGATCTGCTGCTAACACTAATAACAGCGGGTCTTCTCCGTGAGTGATTGCATTTAACGCTGCCAATGTTATAGCAGGAGCAGTATTTCGCCCAACGGGTTCAAGAATAATATTCTTAGATAATTGCCCAATATTACGGAGTTGCTCAGCAACTAAAAAACGATGTTGTTCATTACAGATCACTAATGGCTCAGAAACGTCTAACCCTCTCAATCGGTTGATTGTTTCTTGAAGCATAGAGTAATCGCCATAAAGACGAAGGAATTGTTTAGGATAAAGTTCGCGAGACATTGGCCATAGGCGACTACCAGTGCCGCCAGCCATGATTACAGGAAGAATCATAATTCACGCCTCATAGTTAAACATATAGAATTAGTAATCATTCAAAAAAACCCAGTTAACTGTGACAACTAAGGCAATTAATAAATTCGCATGAGACTTATAAGCCAAGCTTTAAAAAACCATTGCTCTATTGAGAGAGCATTCAAATAATTTTATTTCTTTCCATTACATAATGACCTACACATTCAAAATTCATGAAATATTCGATCATTTTTTGGTTTTTAACAACACGTGAACTCTATTATCTATGAACATAAATATTGCTATAAATTTTCCTTCAGCGTCTTTTGTTTTCGCAATATCAAACTTAATCAAGGTCGGCTTCTCTGTATGGAAATTATTTTTGGAAACAATAAAATCACCATAACATTGCACGACCCTTATAAAATACTGAAGTTGTTTATACCGAATATTGAAATTTTCGCCATTGACTGTCTCTTTAAAAACATTGTTAATAATATAAATATTCTTTGCTTTTTTAGCATAATCATATGTGAGAATTGATACGCCAGTTAAACAATCTTGGATTTTATTATTCTTGAACGTAATGTTAGATATAAGTGATTTGGTATTTTTGTTAGGCCAAAACCTGATTCTCAATGCACCTGCCTCATCACTTTTAGAAGAAAGGCCTATTGCAGAAAAAAAGTTCCCCATTATAACGATGTTGTCTACCGTCGCATCATCTATTGAGTTCTTATCATCAGTTATATATACACCTCCTTCACGAGAATTAACAATACGATTGTTGTTAATGTTTACATCACTCGCAAATGAGTAAATTTTTATTCCACTCTTAGTGTTGTATATGTAATTATCTTTGATTACTACATTTTTAATTCTATATTTTGGATCAAATGAACCTGTAGAAATAGCATCATCGCCAACGTCATGTATGACATTATTTTCCACTAAAATATTCTCAGACCTATATATATGAATGCCATCTGTGCCGCTGGCTCCTCCCATATCATCTTGATGGTTATGTACATGGCAACGCTTTATAATTATGTCGTTGCTAAAATCGATATGAACTCCATAACCAATGCCATAGCACTCTTCTACATCATAAATTCTCAAAGGACTAGCATTAGCGACATACAAACCTTTAGGCCCAGCTGCTGATTTATAATCATTCGAATTTAGTCGCTTTATTGTGAAGCCAGAAAGATTAACACTACATTTATCATTTTTATTTCTCGGCTCGTCATATACTACCCCATGATTAATATGATCCAGTAAGAATACCGTCCTACCTTTTCCAAAACCCATGAAATCCAGACTTACTGCGGATATTCTGACTGTATCCCGGAGCAAATAAACCCCTTTATCAATTGAGCGTATCACTAAGCCCGAATTAAGTGCTAAGCTGATCTCTCTGGAACAGTCAGTTACACCATCAGAAATTGCCCCGAAATCTTCAAGCGTAAAATAATAATTTAATCTAGCCCAAACACCTCCTCTTCTGGTATAGACATAATCTCTACTATGAAATCCTAAGTTTTTAGGTTCTTCATGATAGACGTATAAATCCGCAATACCATCATTTTTGTTTTTTACAAACAAAAAATCAGAGTCGAATGAATCATTATTAATTAAATACTCTCTATCGACTTTATTACCTGATTTATGTATCAAAACATCCTTGTCAAATTTAAGCTCCGTAAGATCAGGTGAAATTGATGGTTTTGCAAAGCAATTCTCATGCAACGCAATTGAAGAAAGAATTACCGCGATAAATGAGCGCCTGTGCAAAATGCACCTCCAGTTCATAGGAGCTTTTTAATGCTGATTTGCCTAAATTTCATTAATTGCCGTTAGCATCTTTTTCATTCTTGTTTCATAGGTATACTCTTTCGCAAGATTAAGAAAATCCAGTTGTCTTGAGTTATTTTCCTCCAGGCAATCATCTATATGCCTGAGGAACTCACTGTGAGAGTGACCAATTTTAACCACTCCATCAAATTCACGAATTGATGAAAGATTGACACTCACTACAGGCCTACCTGCTGCAAGATACTCGAAGAATTTCATAGGGAACATGTTGTCAGTGTACTCATTTAACCTATTTGGTAAGAGCGCCACATCGAAGAACCTTAAGTAACTCGGTAAAGCATCGTAACTTTTTGGTCCTAGAAAATGTATATTAGAATATTTTTTTAATATGTTTACATTTGTTCCTGGTTCTCCCTCACCAACGAGCCCTATAATTACAAAATTATAATCTGGCCGTGAACTGGCGATATACTCTAAAAGTTCAAAATCCACTTTGTAGTTGCTTACTGCGCCGATAAATCCTATAAACGGACCTTTTAAACTTCTTAATTCTTCAGGTAGTTCATAGTCTACCGTAACTGCCTTGTTAAAATGACTGTAATCAGCAACATTAGAAAAATAAAAAATATTACTATTCCATTTCTTCTTACTTTCATAGAGCTGAGGGGCGGTAACAAAAATAGCATCCGAAACCTGCAATAACTTTATCTCTTCCCTTTCCAATATTTCTCTCGGCATTCCGGGCTGCTCTTTGATCTCATCCACGCAATGATATATTGTTTTCTCGTATTTACTTGGGTCGAGAAACTCCGTTGTTAAAGGATTGTAAGTCCATAAAATCGGACTTTTGAATTTAAGAGTCTTACTCCAAACCGAAAGGAATAAACGCAAGTAAGTTTTATTTACGAATCGCGCAATTGAAATATTATTCCATGGCAAATTAATCGGAGACCAAACCCATATGTTATCGCTCACTTTTTTAGGTGGTTTCAGTGCTTTGAAAATTCTTAAAAAAACACGTCTCATGTCCTTTTTATTCAGACCAGGCTTTCTCAGACCTAAAGAATCAACATATAATACTTTATAACCTAATCTGGCAAGCTCCACTGCAACATGTTGTTTATTTGTCCAAAAGGGGTTATCCCAATCTGCAGTTGATAATAGTATTATATATTTATTCATAAATTCCTCTTACCCGTTTGACCGGATTGCCTGCGTATAAGCTCTTCTCGTCCAACGAACCTCTGACGACAGAATTAGCACCAACGACAACATTCGACCCAATACTTGTTCCCTTAGTTATTACAGAACCTGCCCCGACCCAGACATTATTCGCAATGCATATTTCACGCACAACATACCCCTGGGAACTAAACTTACTACCAGGAATATCAAAGCGATGGTCTGAGTCAAAAATGCAAATATTATGACCAAACATACAGTCATCCCCTATTATTATCTTTTTATGACACACAATATGCGCGTTACTATTAAAAAAAACACCGCTTCCAATTTCCAACTCACCACCAGAGGCTAAAATAGATGAACCTTTAGAGATGTAAACTCTTCCGCCAGTTGTGCTTATTTTTATTCTTCCTTCACCTTTAATATTTACAGTAGCACTTGGATGAATGAAAACCTTTCTTATATCTAACTTTATTTTACTACCAAACCTAATTTTTAGAATTATAACGTTTAACAACGAAAGAAGATGTATTGGTTTTATTCTATTTTTTGCCACGACTTACTATCTCCTTAACAATTAGCACTCTCCAGGATGGAATTAGAAATACGCACCCACTCCAAAATAACAAGAACACAGCACTATTAATATAGAAAGTGAACATTGACCTATCGTTCATGTTAAGTGAATATGAAACCACAAGATAAATAACTGAAGATATTAATATCGGTGGTATTATTGTTTTAAATTCACCCCACAGCTTTAAATATGTCATTGCAGATATAAACATTACAATCCCATATAATGAATTACCTAAGCCTAAAGATATTTCTCGATAATGTTCATAAAATAGGATATTGAAAAGAGCATTAGAAACCACACTAAAGAACATAATTATTAAGACTGTTCCATTTCTAAACTGAGCAGTTAATGCTTTTACGAGTACATATCCAACAACATTAGCCCATAAACCAATAGACATACCTTTCAAAATCATTGCTGTGACATCAATTGACTCTTTATTAAAACGCCCTCTTTCGAATAAAATTGAAACTATCATTTCTGAATTCAGATAAATGAATAATGAAATAGGTAGTGAGATAATTAATATTATTTTTATTGCTTTTGCTAACTTTAACGTTAAGCCTTGTTTTGTTTCACCTGACCAATTCACAAGACCAACTAATGCAACTGGCGTTGACACTATAAGAAGCAAAGTTTCGTTGATAAACTTTGCGTAATCCAGAGCTGATATTGCGGTTAAACTAATTAGAGTTGCAACTGCTCGTTCTATCGCAATGTTACCCTGATATAAAAAGGGTAAAAATACTAAAGGTTTGATAGTTGCCCAGAAAGATTGCATTACATCCTTAATATCAATGCGTTGTATTTTACTTGGGAATGCAATAATTTTTTTCTTCAGGCCTCTTTTCAACACCCACAAAAAGAAGAAAACATAACCCACTGTAAATCCCCATGCTAAATAAAGTGGGTCATGGAGATAATAAGCAAAAAAAGCGCCTACAAGCATGCCTAAATTTTGTATTGATGGTCGAAGTGACATTGGTGTGAAATCTTCGTTTGCCATTTCAATATAATTTATTAGCGCTGAACTCAAGTATAAAATTATACCCAAGCTCATTATTAGTAACATTGATTCAGACAACGCTCTTGTCTTTGGGTCTAACCCAGGAGCGAGTAAGCTCAACCACTCATCTACAAATAAAAATGCCCCTAAAGTTAGCACAACCGAGAAAATGAGAAAGAAGAGCTGCATCAACCAAAAAAAAAGTAAGGCCTTATCTTCATCGTCCTCTCTGAACTTTTTGAACAATGGTATAAAAGCTGTCAGACTATCGCTTACAAGAAAGTTGACAGGTACTAAAGTTCCAGTTTGTGCTACACGATATGCTCCATTAACGTATCCTGTTCCGAATAAAGCTGCGACCACCATTTCTCTTATCAGGCCTAAGAGCTTCGATGCTAAATTACCACTCACCAATGATGTGATAGCTTTTTTCACTTCTGCTCCTTTTTAATCTGGCATATAGTTTCCAGATATTTTTCTGCAGTGTAATCAAGCGTATACTCGGACGGTAAGTAGGCATTGGTCAACGATTCTGTAGCTGACAATTTATCAACTATTATTTTAGCGTTTTTTGCGTACTCCTTTGGATTTACTGACGTTATTCTAATCGAATCAAAAAGTTTCACTTGCTCAGAAATAACAATATCAAGACCCACCGCAGATGCCTCAAGCACATTCAGTGGTAATCCCTCAACACGGTCAGTGAGAAATAAAAATAAATCACAAGCACTTTCGAGCTCTGCAATTTGTGGTCTCGATAATGAACCTGTAAATAGAACTCTATCTGTAAGCCCTAACTCATTAGTAACTTTTTTAAGATAACCTTCTTGTGGGCCAGAACCTACAACAACATAAAATAACTGTATGTCATCTTTTATTTTTTCCAGTGTTCTTAGACAATTCAAAACCCCTTTTTGTTCATGAAGACGGCATGCAGTTACTATCAGTTTTTTATTCTTGGGAATTTGGTATTTTTCTAAAACTTCATTTTTGATTACTTCATTGGGTGAGAACAAAACATGGTCTATCCCGTTTTTTATCATTATATGTTTATCAGGGGCTATGATTTTTGCGTATGGCCATTTTGAAAGATCATCAGACACTTGCTTACCGATACTGATTACTCTATCGAAATTGTTATAATTGACCAAATCTCTAAACATCCATGATAAATTTTTAGGCCATGTCAAGAATCCTTTTAGGGTTCTGGATTTTAATTTAGATATTAATTCTCCCCATGCTGTTCCATGAATCTGGATTACGAAGTCTATATCGTTGTAACTCATTTTATCTCTGAGTAAACCATACGCACCTGTGCTCACACTGAACACACAGTCGCATTTTTCTTTATAATTTAGATCAAAAATTTCTTTTGATCTTTTCCACCATTTCCTTGAATATTTCCCAGCTCTTACTCCTTCAATGAAATGTATTGGGACTCCATTTATTACATGTTTTCCTTTAAATTCTTTTGTTTCAGTAGTTATTATTTCTAGATCACACCCTAACCTGGACAAAGATTGGGCTAAATCCCACGCCACAACCTCCATACCACCAACACCGTGCATGGGTAAAGATCTTGTGAACATTATGATTTTTCTCATAGAGTGCTTCTATCCCTTGACCTGTAATTTTTTCATTTATTAAATTTAGGACTTTGGTATTTTTCTCGTGCTTGCGAATAAAATTAATGATGAACATAGTCCTAATGTTATAGGTGGAGCTACCGAACCGAATGATCCTCGGAATACAATAAATGCGAATGAAGAAATCCATAAACCTGTTAAATACATTGATGAAATGGCTCTATTTCGCAGTAACGAATCTGCCTTCCCTGTCAACCCACCTAATATGACAGCACCTAGTATTATAAATATAAAATTCCCCGCATAATACAATTCCCCAACTAGTGGCGCACTTAAATTAGTATAAAAATAACCTTGATGATCAGCTGCTAATATCCCTAAATTGCTAGGCTTCGATTCCCATATAAATCGTGGTATAAAGAAACAGACACCGGCAATGAAATTCATTCCATAAGAATATCCTTTATCCTGGACATATCTTAATATATTCACCAATTGTTGGAATGAATCAAAATCCACACCCTGCACGATATAACTTGCCGTATCATACGTCTTAAAATCTTGCGAAGAGTCTCCAATGTGCTTAATTGCGGGGAAAAGAATAAACAATAAGATAGGTGAAGCAAAAAATAGAATAACAAAGGATTTTTTACTATTCATAAATCCTGCCAAAATGACTAAAGCAATTGTCATACTCAGGAAGTGAAACCTTGGACTCGATAACGGATTGTTAATTATAAAATTGACCACTACAGACATCATCAAGACAATAGTCGCACCACTAGCATATTTGAAATCTTTTGTTTTTGTTTTCCATAACGACAAGTATACGACCAAGACTCCAAAGGCAACAAATTTTGACAATGCATAGAGCATCGGCATAAAACTATCTGCATATACCATTTCTCCCAGTGACGAGCGCCCTGAAAAAAAGGAACCAACACCTGTAATTTGAATGAATACAACAGCTGGTAGCAACATTATTATCGCCAAAACATTAGTCATTGTTGTAACTGAATATCTATACCCACTTGTGCTTTTTTCGCTTGTTTTTTTGAAACATAAAGAGTAACCAATAAATAAAAAGAGAGTAAACACAATCGACATTGTGTTTACCTCATTTATCTCGTTATCTTTAGGATAGTTTGGCCACGGAAACTGATGGGCGGAGTACTGTAAGAATGCAGGAACACAAAAGAACCATACAAGGTAAACTACCCATTGCGTGAAAAAAATCCCAACCTTTCCCGTTAACATCGAATATAAAAATGTTAGTATCGCTATAGTAACCAGAATAAACAATGATGTGTAAATCATCCTTTAAGTCTCAAGTAGTAATTTTGCTACACATCCTAATTTTTATCTTGCTTTAATCAGGAACTTCACTGTAATTATGACCATAATATCCATAACTATACCCATAACGGCTACTCCTTCGCGTTATACCATTCAAGACACATCCAGTTAAGAAACTACCACTTTTTTGGAATTTTGATCTGCTCAGAAGGATCTCTTTTAAAGTGTTAACGTCGTATCTGACGACATGCATATTTGCTCCACAATAGGCACCTACAATTTCTGCATCCGTAACAGATAAAACAGGCGGTGTATCTATAATAATCAGGGTATATTTGCTTTTTATTTCTTCTATAAATTCTTGCATTCTATCACTCATAAGCAGTTCAGAAGGATTAGCTGGAATCTTACCGCGAGTGATGAAGTCTAAGTTATAGTTTTCCAGTCTGTTAATTACACTCTCTAGTTTCTTTTCTCCACTTAATATATCCGACAATCCATTTTTTATCTCTACACCCAAAAGATTATGAGCTGTACCCTTTCTCATATCAGCATCTACGATTAGTACTTTTTTACCTGCCTGCGCCGACAAAACAGCAAGATTAGCACTAACAAAAGTTTTTCCAGCATTCTCTGTGGAACCAGATATCATCAGAATGTTGTTTGTAGCTTCGGCCATTACAAAATGTAAACTTGTTCTTAAACTTCGTATTGCCTCTACGGACATATCAGCTGGATTATCTATTGCAAGCAGCGCATGATTTTTATCCCCAGAGTTATGTCCTCCTTTACTTCTGTTCTTTATATTGCGTTTTAGCCATGTTGATTCTGGAATGCTTGCATATACATTGATACCTTCGTCTTCAAGTTGTTGTGGCGATACCAAACCTATTCTCAATGCATTCCTTAAAATAATCAGACCAATAGATAAAATTAGACCAATTACTAACCCCATCAAAACAACCAATATTTTATTTGGTTTTACCGGATCAACACCAACAATCGCAGAATCGATTATTCTAACATTGCCAATTGCACTGTTCTTCGCGATATTTAATTCTTGCTGCCTACTAAGCAACTGCATATAGACAGCTCTTCCCGACTCTACATCCCGGCTCAGTTTTAATACACCCTGCTGTGTTGCTGGCATTGACGAGATTTTCTTATTCAGAGTATCCTCTTCTTGTTGCAATGTTTTCCTTTTCTCTAAAAGAGATTTGTAAGTCGGATGCTCTTTTGTGTATAACTGTGAAATTTCGGCCTCTTTAAATGTTAATTCATTTAATTGATTATCAATATTGACCAATTGATCTAATGCAGACTTAGCTTCAAGAGATAAATCTACTGAGTCTTTTTTCTTTCTGTACTCATTTAGTTTATCTTCTGCAACATCTAATTCATTTCTTACTTCAGGTAGTTGGTTTTTCAAAAACTCAAGACTTTTTGTATCCTGAGCAGCCTGACGCTCCACGTTTTGATTTACATAACTTTCGTTTATCTTGTTTAGGATATTTTCAATTTTATTTTGATCAGTGCCCGTAAAAGTGACTCTTAATATCCCACTATCTTTGCCTTGGTCCGCAACATCTAAATTATTTAAAAGGTCATTTGCTGCTCTCAATTTAGTCAAATACTTAACTACAAATGTCGCACCTACATTTGCACTGATCTTATCGACCTTAATAGTTAATCCTTCGGAAATAAGAGCATTGCCTACTACTCCGTTTATTTCCTCATCATTAATCTCTACCTTATAATGTTCTTTATCTATAACAGTTAAAATCAGTTTCTGAGGATTCTTCGTTGTCGTTCCCTCTATAAACAAATCACTGATCTCGACACTACCTCTTTTTACTCCGAATAGTCTGTCCCAGCCTCTACCAAAAATAGGGAAATAATCAGGTTCAATTGATGTTTGTAGATTTAAATCTGAAACCACTCTACTTGCAATCATATTTGATTGAATAATTGATATTTCAGGACCAGTGAGGGGCTGCGAGTCCGGCAATATTTGATTAAGACTGTTTAATATTGCATTACCTTGATTTTGCTCTATCTGCAATATAGCACTAGCTTTATATACAGGGGTTGAAAATAGAACGTAGCAAATCGACAACATCAGAAAAATTGAACAGACGGATAAAATTACTTTCCATCCATCAAGAATTTCCCCGACGATACGGCTAATATCATAGCCCTCTGATCCTTCATTCCTGACTTTATTTTCAATTGAGGTTAACATCATTTTTCATCCTGACTTTAGTCAATAAGTTTTGCAACCCAGCACTGGCATGCTTTTTCAATCAATTTGAAAACTGATTCAAAGGCTTCATTACTCTTTCTATATGGGTCGGGTATATCCTTATTACCAATCCAATGACCAAGCAACATCGTTTTCCCGCGCAATTCAGGCGCACGACGGCTAATTTCTTCCATCTGTTCTTTTTCCATTACCAGTAGTAATTCATATTGACTAGCCTGCAAAACATCGAACTGTCTTCCGTAGTGTTCGAAGAGTGAAATACCATATTTTTCAGCAACGCGAACTGCACCTGGATCTGCGGGTTCCCCAACTAATGCCCCAATACCTGCCGAATCGATTTTTTTTCCAGGAAATGCTTGCCGCAAAACTCGTTCCGCTATCGGAGACCGACAAATATTCCCAGTGCAAATCACCAGAATTGAATCAAACATACTCATCACCACTCGCGGATGTACTGTCCAGATTGGACAAGGTCATGCACGCCGCCAATCGTCGGAACCAATTGCGAAATAACACGGTTCCAACGCACAATTGGTGCGGCAGTGACATAGACGATGTCATACGGCTGCAACTGGAAAGAAGTACTCATCACCATCGCCGCAGCATCTTTCGCATTTAGCTGGTAAATATTGGCTAGCTTCCCCTTCCCTGCCGGGTTATGTAGTTGACGGATCACAAAGATCCCCGATGCATCCGCCAATTCCTGTGAAACACCTTCGGCATTACCGAGCGCTTCAGCTAACGTCATACCGCTGCGGTCCATCTTGAGCGTGGACTGTTTATTAACTTCGCCCATCACGAATACTTTCAGGTCGTCATTACGCGGTACAAACAAAATGTCCCCAGGTGTCAGCAAACGGTTTTCACGGAGATCGCCTTGCTGCATTAAGGCTTGTAAAGAAATCAGGCTGTCTTTTCCATTGTGAGTCAGCACCACATTGCGCCAGTCCGCATCCGGGGCTAAACCACCTGCAGCATTGATCGCGTCCATCACCGTTAGGGGGATATTGCTGATGGCCTGCTGGCCCGATCGCACCACTTCCCCGGTCACATAGGCTTTTTGCGATCGGAACGCGGCGATGCTGACATCAACTTGTGGGCTTTCAATATAGGTTCTCAGACGTTCGGTGATTTCGTTACGGACTTCATCGATCGTGCGACCTGCAACATGTACCTTGCCAATATAAGGATAAAAGATGGTGCCATCGGTGTTCACCCAGTTACCAGTATCGCTGGCACTGCGGTATTGCCCGGCTGGTGTAGTCAGTTCAGGGTGATCCCATACCGTCACCATCAAGACATCACCAATGCCGATACGGTACTGGTAATTTTTGATTTCATCTTCCAGCTGTGGGTTGGCGCTGGACATTACTTTTTGTGGTTGCAGCGAATCAAGCAATTTTGGTGTTAGCGGATAAACAGTAACGTATTTGCTAATGTCCGTATTCGAATCCATCTGCTCTACCACATCTTTATCACTCGTTGATAAATGTTGGCCGGGAACGATGGTGCAGGCAGAAAGAAAAAAAACAGATACCGCAATAGCGGATAATCTGAAAGGCAATTTCATCATCATGAGTTGAACTATCATCCTATTAAATGCAAGAAAATAAGGCCTCTTTATCAATTTGCTAAAGAGGCATAGTAAAGGGAAACGTCATTACCCACCTTTAGAAATCCATCCCTGCGTGGCTGCGTTGTTTTCCATAAAACAGATTTCTGAATGATGAAATGTCTCGATGCAACATATGTAAATTACTGACCTTCAGTTTCTTTAAACCTGAATTTTTTTGTGCACTGATTGTTTTTGGGCTAAGCCCGCAATTCCTTGAGATCTCAAGAATGTTTCGTCCGTCCAGTAAATCTTTCAAAACATCGATTTCTCGCGGAGTCAGATACATGGTTTTTCTTTCAGCGATGAGCCGGTACAATTTGTGATGTAAAGGAGTAAGCCCATCATCTAATTGGTAACTCATCACAAAGGTTGTCAGGCAATTACCGACAAAAAACTTCTCATTAGAATAAATGCTTATGTCTTTATACAGTCTGAGGGTTTTCAGGTCAGAACTTAACGAGATAGTCATGTCCTTGAGTCCGCCTTCGTGGACTTTTAAAGCTTCCCGTAAACCCAGACTTAAATAGTAATCATCAGATATTATCCTCATATCTCTCTGACACCTTTGCGATGCCCTCCGCTGTCTGGTTACAACTATCTGCCTGTGGTGCTGGTAGTGGTGGTGGTGGTCGTTCCGGTGCTACTGCTATCGTTAGCCTGTGCTGCCAAAGCAAGCGCTGTCAGCGCGGAAATCGCAGAAACACCCACTACCACGCTGGTTCCCGATGCATAACTTGTCGCGCTTTCACCGGCTGGCGCACCCACATTCTGTGCCGCTGCTGTTTGTTGCGTAGTCGTTTCTTCCGCTGCGTTTACACTCAAACTCAGCAAACCGGTTAATAACAACGTAGTTATTGCTGTGATTTTCATAATGTTACCTCTTTGGTTATTAGCGATAATGAATGATATTTTTTACTACTTTACTACTCACTCATTCTTGACGTTTCAGGCACGCTACCGCCCTTAGCTTACTGGCGCCAATAGCCTGAAAAGAAATAATTAAAACAACAGACGCAGCGTCGCCCTTGCGACGCTGGCAAAAATATAAATAATGTGCAGGACAACGCTGCCAGTTTGCTGTAAAAAAAAGACTTATAGTAAAAATGCAGGGTTATAATATGAATTTCTTATTTAAACTTTCGATATTTTCAAATCTTACGCTTTTAAAAAATCCACCTTGAACCGCTTTGATATCCTTTTCGATGGCATGGTATTGCTCAGTACTTTCCACACCTTCGATGATGATAAACTGACAATATCGCATTATGTTCTTGATAACGACTGGCCAGATACCTGAGTTGCTGTAGATTTTAAAAAAATCATTATCAATCTTTACGGCGTCATAGAGATTTTCCTGCAATGCTCTCAGGCTAGATTCGCCTGAACCTAAATCTCCCAACCACAAGCGGTACTCTTCGGCTAACGCCTGCAAGACCCTATTACTTCTACCATCGGATAGATTTGGAAAGCCTTCTGAAATCTCTAAACGTAAAAAGGGTTTTGATTTGGCTAAATCTGCGATCTCCTCTTCCTGTATCAAGATCGCGGCCATATCAAAATCAATGCTGATAGAGCATAAAATATTATTATTTTGAAAATATGCTGTTTTGTGACTAATAATATTGAGTTGTTCCTTCAACAGTTTTTTTTCTGTTCTTTGCCTATCTTACCCGTTTGCCGGAAGAACCACCCTGGTGTGGCACTGTCTGTGCGTATCTTTACCGCCAGAACGTTCCCTGCTCTGTCAACTATCGGCTCTGCTTCAAAACCACTGATAACTTTACCTGTTAAGACTTCGCTGAGATTCATGAGGATGTTTTCCATAACACGCATCAGATGATTCTCATTCTATGATCACTAATACCAATCAATAAACACCTTATGATCGTTTTTGCCTATGTTTTTACCTATCAAAAAAAAATCTTTGATCGATCGATCCTTTCCTAAATCGAATGAATAGAATATTGCCCCAGATATTGGGTTAGGGATGGGTATTTAATGGCTTTACGCCATAAAAATCAGTTAGATAATCCAGGTGGGAACAATTTTTTGATAAAATACAGTTGGATATTAGCGGTCACCTTACGAGCACTTAACTCTTAAGACTCACCGCGCCAACCATGTTAATGAAATGTAACGAAATTCTTCGCTTGACCTGCTAAAACCAACATTAAATGATTGATTAGCATTTAAAAACAGATCTACTAGTTCCGTTACTGAACTATTAAGATTATGTTTCCTGCATTATTAATGCTGATGAATGGCACGAATACAGGCCCAGACTGGGTTCGAGGGCTGATACCAATCCTGCCTAAATTTGCAACAACAACACTTTTAAAATTAATCATTAAGCACAACTTCACTTACGCATTTTCCAAAATGTTACCTGGTTGCCAAGCACGTAAGTATTAACGGTTATTCTTCACTGAACGTCATCACATCAATTGGCAAAAAAGAGACGGGTAACTATGCTTCTTCGTGTGATTGTCCATTCAATATTATCTTTTCCTATAGAACAGTTGCGTGTATCTCATTACCTGAAATAGCGTATTTTTTGCTAGGTGTTAGGATGCATGGAGGGCGTTACGCAGGAGTAAAAGTATGAGGACCAAGAGATTAACCTGAGCTATAACATTATTTCAGGTAGGTTTTCAACTCTTCCGCCGCCTGGCGCAGAGACGTTTTCACTGCCGGCACATTACTCCGCGGATTCAGCAGACCATAGTCGTGGATTAGACCGTTATTGCGCGTGACGGTTACATCTACCCCGGCCTCATCCAGTTTACGACCAAACGCTTCGCCTTCATCACGCAGCACATTTAACTCGGAGGTCTGAAGTAATGTCGGCGGCAAGCCCTGCAATTGCTCACGGGTAGCACGCAGCGTAGAAGTCAGAATGTTGTTGCGTTCGCTCTCTATGGTGGTATAGACACTCCAGACCACTTCATAATATTGCGTGTCAGAAAGTAGCCATTCCCGTACTGGTGATAAGAAGGGTATCAAAGTGCGCGTCAGTACACGTCATAACGAATCGCCGGGGTGTGCTGCTGTTTTGCCTGCAACGCTACTGCAGCTACCATATTGCCCCCTACGCTGTTACCCACAGCGCCAAGCGTGTACCGACGACGCCAATTTCCTGTCCATGTGCTGTAACCCAACGTGTGGCGGCATAGTCCTGATTAATAGCAACCGGGAAATGAGTTTCGGCGGAGAGGGTGTAATTAGCGAAAACCGCCGCTACTTCCGATTCCACCATCAGGTCACGCACCAGACTTTCATGGGTTGGGAAGTAACCCAACACCGAACCACCGCTGTGGAAGAACATAAATAATAGCAACGTGCCGTGTACCTTTCACAATATTAAGCTTCAGCGGCTGTCCATTATCTTCAATGTTTTTTCAGTTACGTCTGCGGCAAGCAACACGACTCCTTTCTGGGCAACAATCAGCACCTCACTTGCATCATGAGGTGATACTGTTCAATGGGTTTGCCGCGGCTTCTATTAAGAGCAGTGAGGAATGACTGTACGTATCGTTCTGGCTCCCCCACTACACTCTACGCAGAGACAGCAGTTAAGGCTGCGGCTAAAAAGTTTTGCTCAGTTTCATGATGATCCCCTTGAATTAATCACGCTATTATATATCGCACTATTAAATTGGTTAAATGTCCGTATATCAGTTGATTACTTCAAGATTGAATTTAAATAACGAGCTATTTAGTAGCAAGATATTCAAAATATATCTTATTTAAAGAGAACCGTATCATGCTGATTTAACTTACGTACAAATGGCACAAATAGCTAAGTCATATCTACAGATCGCATTGACTTCATCAAAGTTATACTTAGCTCTACTCGCACAGCCATTTCCGCGCTAACGCTTGTTACTGATGATGCTCCTTGACAAGATGCGGATTCAGAAAAACATAACAATGTCTCAATTTTGCGTTACTGCTGTTAAGGCATTATTTCGATGATTTTGAGAATTTTTAGCTGAGTAGCAAGTGAAAATTGTTTCTGCCCCTCGATGTGGAAGTTATGATGCTATGCTTAAACCTGTACAGGAATGCTTTGACGAAAAGCACCCCCCTCTTAAAACACGCATCTGCCAACGCCACTCGCAGGCAGATACGCCTCAAAGCACTTTAACGTCAAATCAAATTACCCACATGTTGTTTCATCAGATGAGTCAACCAGGTTATCCATCAGTCAAGAAATGAGCCATCCAGCGAGTTGTACAACACTGTATACGCGTGAGAGAGGGTGATTCGCCACAGTGATCTATTACGTTGGACGTTGTGTCACTGGAGGAGGCTCGCCCCTCTGCAGGTTACCAGGCAGTAATCCCCGTACCTTGATACACCTTATCAAACACGCTTTTAACCGCATCATTCTGATACGAAGCCACCAGCGTTTTGACCCATGGGGCATTGATGTTCTCTTTTTTCACCGCGATAAAGTTATTGTATGGGTTATCTTTTACTCTTTCCTGAGCAATACGATCTGCCTTACTCAAACCACTTTTCAGCGCCCAGTCGGTATTCACGATCGCTGCATCCAGGTCAGGAACGGAACGTCCGATGATACCGGCGTCCAGTTCTTTGATCTGAATATGCCGCGGGTTGTCTGTGATATCTGCGGTGGTTGCGAAAATTCCCGCGCCTGGTTTCAATTTTATTAAGCCTTCCTGCTGTAACAGATTCAGACCACGGGCTTCATTTGCCGGATCATTAGGGACACCAACTACCGAATATGTTTTCAGCTCGGTTACCGATTTCACCTTTTTCGAATATAGACCAATCGGCCACACTGCGGTATCGCCAACTCGCACGATGTCATAATGATTAACTTTGATTTGATTATTGAGGAATGGCTGGTGTTGAAATGCGTTGGCATCCACTTCTCCATCCTGTAAGGCTTCATTCGGCTGATTATAATCATTAAAAACCACCGTCTTTACAACCAGCCCTCTATTGGCAGCCTGCTTTACCACTTCTCGCCAAACGTCTTCGTCTTCACCACTCATAATGCCGACTTTAATCAAAAATTTCTCTTCAGCATTAGCTAATTTTGGTGCTGATAAGAGTGCCATAGCCGGAAGAACCAACCCTACTGACGTGAGTATAAATGGTATAATTTTATTTTTTTTATAGGTCATATATGTATGCATAAACCAACTCCCGAATAATTTTAGACATTATTTTATGACTGCCTCTATGGCAGATAGCGGGAGTATAACCGATTGATGTTTGAGCGATTATAATTTATTCGGCATATGTTATTTATAAAAAGTAAAATGCCGAAAACAAAACACCTCTTCAGAGGACGTTGAATCCCATCTACCATTATGCATGGCATTTTTAACACCGGGCTTCACCTGCTCTTTCACTTTAATTTTATTAAACAACCTGTTGGATGATGCATTAAAACAACACACCCTAACAATTCCGGGTTACATTCAACAAAAAAATAGCATCCTTTACATTGCCCTACAAGTAACGGATAAAAACAAATAAAATCAATTGTTTAAAACAAAACCGTTAATGTTGCGTCTTTAAACCCATAAACTATCTATTCCCCCCCCTTCATCCATGTCTATTTTAACAGTTAATTTCTTGACCAGGATTATAATTAGTCTCACCATGCGAGAACCTACTTAACTTAAATGTCTGCAATATATGTTATTTATATAAAACCCTTTCATGCTATTAAAACCAATGACAGAGCATTAGGAAAAATAGAATCACAACTACAGCCCAATCAGATCCACTTCATTCCACCCGAGAAAACGAACATAAGACTAATCAACTTAGCATACATCACATTCATGCATCACGCATAAAGCCTCTGTCTCTCACTTAAATTCCGAAATGGATTTAAAATCTGACCTGCCCACAGTATTAGATACAACGTTCAGTTAATAATGTTGTTTGGTGACCCTGACCCCGAATATGGTCCAGCCGTAATCAGGAATAACCGGTTTCATGTTGGCTGCATATTATTCTGGCAACCGGCAGACTCCTCAGCAAATTCAGATGGCGTCATCCAGCCCAGTGCAGAATGGAAACGTCTCTGATTATATTGTATGCGCAAAGCCTCGATTTTGCACCGCGCATCCTACAGGGACATGAACCAGTTTTCGTTCAGGTATTCCTGTCGCAGCCTGCCGTTGAACGACTCCTCCGTGGCATTGTCCGTTGGTGTTCCCGATCGTGAGAAGTATATACTGATCCCTCGACCATACTCCCATTTGTCCAGCATTTTTCCTGCAAATTCAGAGCCGTTATCTGTTCTCAGCAACTGTGGTAAATGACGTCTTAGCGCAATGGTGTTCAGCATCTCTGCAACCTCCGTTGAGCGCAGATTCTGGCCCACGCAGATCCTCCCAGACCTTCGCGCGTTTAGTGTTCGATTACTGTCTACAGACGTAACCGATGCCCGTCAAATAATGCGTCAGAGTAATGTCCATACCCCTGACATGATTCGGAACAACCCTTGAGGTTGGGTTTATCGACGCTGTGCCGATTTATTCCGGCGTGGCAGTTTGAGACGCAGGGACAGACCCTGCTCGCTGTAGAATCGATAAATACGTTTATGATTACCCCGCAGCCTTCCAGTCTGAGCTGGATGTGAACCCGCCGGTATCCGTAATCCACACGGGTTTCCGTGATCTCCCTGATACGAAGGTGTAGTGCACTGTCGTCTGCCACCACAGAATGGTAGTGGAAAGAGCTGCGGCCAACCTATAGTACAAAACAGGCCTGCCTCTAGCTGGCCCAGTAGCGTGTCTGCCGGTCCCGGAACCATTCGCACATGTGCGCAAGCGCCAGTTCTTTTTTGCCAGCACATCCTGCAGCATGGCTTTGTCGAGGCTCAGATCGGCAACCAGCTTCTTCGTCCTGAGATTCTCTTCCTCAAGCTGCCGCATGTGCTTCAGTTCTGAAGGAGAAATCCCGCCATATATAAATAACGTGGCATCAGAAATACCAGATTACGACAAACCTCTGGCACGAACGTCCCTAGTTCGACCTGCTTCAGGGCAAAACAATCTGCTTTTCGGTAAATCGTGATTTTTTCAACAGAACCACCTCCATACAGGGAGTGTAGATAATGCCGGAATTCTGTTTCTTAAGGGCGCGGGATTTTGGGTCAGGAGGAGCATTCTGAAGACATTACTAACATCGCGGTGTATTAATCAACGGGGAGCTGGTCAGGATGACTTCTATGACTTGATTTACAGAAGATACATTTCAGTCTGTTGTAAACAATATCAATCACAGCACGCAAGGAATAGAAATAGTGCAATCTGAATCGGGATGCATTGCTAATAAGTTCCGATGCACTATTCTTTATTCCTTTGTATCAAGCCCACACAACGCAGAATTTATAACTATCTCAGTACACTGGGTCTGGGTGCATTCAGGTGCGTGTTCATCTCAGTGATGATCCTTCTGCTATTTCATCCCCCTGTCAGCACTAAGCATAACACCACGCTGTCACTCTCTAATTTTTGCGCCTTTCACACTTCGCAGGATTTCCCTGATTGCACCTTCAATCTGGTCAACGGTGTCCTTAGGTAAACGCACAAATTCATAGCTGACAGAACGTTTTTCTGCGCTCACTTTCCGCCGGGCCTGGATATTGCGGTCTTCAAAATCGGCCAGTTTTTCCGTTACCAGGGTTTTGGGCTTTGGCGGCACGAGGTTACGTCTTGCCACACGGAAATGGCCGAGGATCTGATTCTTCTGTTCATCGGCGGTGCTGACCTGCTGCGAATTCTCATTTATAAGCCTGAGTACTTGCTCAGCGACATCGCTGATTTCGACGCTTTCGGCTCTGGCATTGTCAGTCACATCCAGCAGCAGCTGATAATCCGGAAGTGTCAGTTCCGAAACCACTGGAAATAACGCGATCAGTTCCGCCGGAACGGATGCGGCCTGAAAGGCGCGTGTCACTTTGGCGTTGGAGATCCCCTCAGCTTTTGCGATGTCGCTTTTACTCATTCCATTTTGGTTCATAAGTGCAAAACGCAGCCCCAATTCACGCAGGTTATGTTCTTTCGCCGTCTGAATGTCTGCCGCAAGTTGACGCGCATCACCAATATCCAGTTCATCACTGGTGACCAGCACTTCTAGGCTGGCACCCGCAAACAGGCAGGCGGCACGGCGCCGTGAACCATCCATTATCTCGATACGACCATCTTTCTGACGACCAATCGCCGGAAAGAATTGTTGTAGACCGATGGTGCGCGTGATATCCCTCACCGACGCTTCAGTCAATGTGGTCTGATCGCGGCCATTGACCTGTGCATCGACATAGGTGCGCGATGCAATATCGTCATGTGGGATCAGTTGCCGGGTAAAGGTAGCGCTCTTTCCAGATTTAAGGGTAAACGTGCGCGAGGCATTATTGTTGTCAATAAAGCTGGCGATAGCCGTCTGTCCCATTGTACGGCCAATACGTTGTACCGTTTTATGTGTACTCACAGTGTGCTCCTGATGTATTCAATTCGATCGAAAACAGCGCGGGAGAACTGCTCTGCTTCATACTTAGCTTTTCTCAGTGCATCGGCACTGCCCGGATATGAAATGGGGTTAGCACTTATTACCGTGTCAAAGGACTCTCCACAACGTTCGAAACCATCGAGCCGTGGTAGTGATGCATCCAACATCGATTTGGTAAAGACCTCACGGGCGTAACTTTGCGAAGTGAGATGATCATGTTTGGTTGTCATCTTAGACATAAAGCCTATGTTCGCTTTCAGGCGAGGTTCCACGCCCTCTTTCTCAATCCGCTCAAGCATCTCGGGCAGACGGGTAAGATATTTCATAGTTGAGTGAAAATCGACTTGTGCAGGCGGTGTTGGCGTCAGCAGAATGTCACTGGCAGCAATGGCGTTCAGCATGAAGGAGTCAAGATGAGGTCCAGTGTCGACGAAGATAAAATCATAGTCGTCAGCCAGGCGGTCAATTACATTGCGACGCAGCACTTCCGATGGCGCGACACCCGGCAGATACTGCTGCACCAGCGCGTCCCAGTCACTGGCGACAAAACCGTCATCTATCGATGCAGGCATTACATCCACACCCGGCATTACCGTTGGCTGAATAAATTCACTGCGCAGCTGGTCACGTCCGAGATCATTCAACATAGCCTGAGCGGCGGTTTCTGCTTTTGAACCGATGCTGTCTTTATGGCTTAAAAACATGGTACTGGACGCCTGCGGATCGAGATCGATAACCAGGATGCGTAAATCGTTATATAGCAGGGCCGGATGGGCACGCATGCCGTGAGCCAGCGTCACAGTACTGACCGTTTTAGATACCCCGCCTTTGAGATTGACCACGAACACCACAAACGGGCCTTTATGCTTGTCTCTGTATTTCGGGACATTGCGATGCTGATAGATATCGATGACGTTTTGCAAACTCAGCGCATACTGAGAGGTGCTACCAGTCTGCTTTTTGCCAAACTCGTAACCCGCAGATTCCATATCACCGATTGCAGCCACCACCGCATGCTTACTCAATAAAGGGAAGTTAGCCACCGCGTTACGTGACCAGCTCTGGTAGTAGCCAGTCTGATTGAATTCAGCACGTTGTTGTTCAATATGGTTGCTCAGTCCCTGCAACAGACTGTGCGCTCGCTTGGCTGTTTCCAGCACATCGCCATAGTCGCGTCTCATAACATCCTCAAGAATATGATTTTTTGGCATGATACACAAAAAGTCGATACCTGCCAATTTTCCGGTAAAACACCCTGAAACTGGATTTTTTCTTTCATATTGGATTTATCTTAACGGAATGAGATGTCACATTGTCTCTTCTGGGCGAACACAGGTATTCAGCATGGAGTTTTCAGGCTGAAAATCCTCTATGTAATTATTGTTTATCATACGGTTAGCGTTATTTCCCCGCGGTGAAAATTCAAAAAGACCACGCGACTGCATTACAGGTCCAGGTCGGGGAACATCTCGACAAAGGGCATAATCACCGACGCATCTCTACTAACATGCTGATACAGCAGCCAGGTGCGGCTTTTTAATGGCTCACCCGCTACCTGCAATGGCTGACACCAAAGGTGTTCGGACAACGGCTGGTAGCTCGAAACAATCGCATAACCCAGACCACGTTCAACCATAGCCAGACATACCTCCAGTTTGTCGACCTGCATCGCCACACGGGGTGCCAGGTTAAAGTTGGCATTCCACCAGCGCTCGATCAAATGAGTGATATGTCCACCGTGGTTGATGCGGATTTGCGGCAGCTGGGGTAATAATCGCAGGTCGAGTGGCTGCTGGCTCACCAGCCAGTAATCATCAAGGTCCACCAGACGTTTACCATCGCGCCAATGATAGTCATCCTTGACCAATGCCACGTGGACTTCATCACGCTGGAGTTTTTGATACATCTCTTCGCTCAAACCACTCACCAGATTGACGCGAATGCCACCATGCTCCTCGCTGAAACGCGCGAGAATTTCAGGTAATCGATAGGCAGCATAGTTGCTGGTGACACCAATACGTAACTCACCCTGCCGTGGCTGGCTGAGGCTATGCAACGTTTGTCGCAACTGCTGCGACTCTTGCAACATTTTGGCGGCATGCTGTGCCAGGTAACGCCCCTGCGCGCTGAAGATCAGACTGCGCCCACTCTCCTCGAACAACTGCACATTCAGCTTGCGTTCAATCTGCTTAAGCCGATAGCTCAGTGCCGGCTGTGAGGTGTAGAGCTGCTCTGCAGCTCGCGTGATATTTTGCTGCTGCCAGACAGTAAAGATAATCAGCCAGTCTTTCTCGTTCATCTCAGCTTTCCCTGTTTGCCCATATCCATAAAATATTTTTTGCCAGTCAGACGCAAGTAATAAAAAAGCTCAATTGGGCTTTTAGGTTAAAGCGCGGTATATCTGAATAACAGGATTTAATTCAACACATTAGACGCACCAGTTTGGTGTCAATGGAGCGCATGCTGCACCATGAATGAGCAGAAACAAAAAATTATTTATGCGGTAGAGAAGATCCGAGAGACGATGTGTGGCCTTGCCCATGAGATTCATCGCGATCCGGAGCTAAGCTTTAACGAACATCGCGCGGCGCAACGTTTGCAAGCACCGTTGGCAGCGGCAGGTTTTACGCTCACACAACCTCTGGCTGGCCTGGAGACGGCATTCTGCGCCCGCTTTGACACTGGTCACCCCGGCCCTCGACTGATTTTGCTGGCTGAGTATGACGCGTTGCCTGAATTGGGACACGCGTGTGGACACAATCTGATTGGCACCGCCTCGGTTGCGGCTGCGCTGGCTCTGGTGAACAGTGGTACCTTTACCCGGGGAAGTCTGGAAGTCATGGGAACACCGGCCGAGGAGGAAGGCGGTGGAAAAATTATTATGGCGGATGCCGGAGTGTTTGCCAGTGCCGACGCTGTGATGATGTTCCATCCTCGAGAGAAAAACATGATGACGCGCGGCGCACTGGCCTGTGTCGATGCGGTGTTTAAGTTCTATGGTAAAGCCGCACATGCCGCTTCGGCGCCCCATCTTGGTATCAGCGCACTGGATGGCGTCATCCAGACCTTTGTTGGCATTAACGCCCTACGTCAGTTCTTTACTGATGATGTGCGGGTGCACGGCATCATTACGCATGGCGGCAGTGCTACCAACATTGTACCGGCCTATGCGGAAGCGAAGTTTCTTCTGCGCGCATCGACCGTAGGCGCCCTGGAATCCGTGCGACAGAAAGTATTTTCTGCCGCTTCAGCTGCCGCGGCCATGAGTGGTGCGCGTCTGGAGATTGAACAGGGCCTGACTTACGCCGAACGAAATAACAATCTGGCGCTGGCCGGGCTGTTCCAGCGCAATATCGAACAACTGGGGCTCAGCGCTGATGCAGCACCACAACGCGGGGGGGTGGGATCCTCAGATATCGGTAACGTGAGTCAAATCACTGCGGCCATACATCCATATCTACGGATTGGCGATGTGGTGCCACATACGCCGGAATTTGCCGCCGCTGCCGACTCGACCGCCGGTCACGAAGCGATGCTGAATGCTGCCAAAGCTTTGGCAATGACTGTGATTGATTTGCTCGACCCCGCATCACTACAAAGGGTGCGCGATGAATTTACTGCCTGGAAAACTGGAGAAGCCCAATGAAGTCTGCTGTAACCCTGTTAACTGTTATGACGATGGCGCTGAGTGCTCAGGCGCTGGCGGCCGGTGAAACGTTGCGCGTCGGAGCGGATCTCAGTTATCCACCATTTCAGTATCGCGATGCTGCAGGGACACCCACTGGGTTTGAAATTGACATCACCAATGCCGTGTGTAAAGCGGTGCAGGTAAAGTGCGAATATGTCGTCAGCAGCTTTGATGCCGAGATTCCGTCATTGATGGCGCGTAAGGTAGATTTCATCTCCCCGCTGGGTGCCACTGCCAAACGTCAGAAATCAATCGATTTCAGTGATTTTATTTACCATATACCGACCAAGCTGGTCGCACATAAGGGCAGCAATTTGCAGCCTGATGTGACGTCGCTTCAGGGTAAACGTATTGCCGTGCAGCAGGGATCAATCCAGGAAATGTACGCCAACAAATACTGGGCTCCGAAAGGTGTGGATGTGGTGATGTACCCTGATCAGGATGTGATTTATCAGGACCTGGCGGCCGGTCGTCTGGATGGCGCATTAAGTCCTGGGGTAGCCGTAACCTATGGTTTTCTCAATAAACCGGAGGGCAAAGATTTTGCGCTTACTGGTCCGGAAGTTCGTGATGATCTGCTGTTCAGCATCGGCTCAGCTTATGGGGTGCGTAAAGGCGATGAGAAAATGCAGAAGCTGCTAAATGAAGGGCTGGCGAAAGTCATGGCCGATGGTACCTGGGAAAAGATTAAGCAGCATTACTTTGGTGATCTGGAGATGAAAGTCACCCGCACGGAGCCGGTCAATGCAACTCAGTGAGTGGCAACCGATCATGCGACAATTGCTGGAAGCCTTTGCTGACCTCCATCGATTGTCCGGCAGCGAAGATGCCGAACGCAGCGTAGATGTACTGTGCTTATTGCTGGAACAACAGGGCATCCCCTGTAAACGTGAAAGCTGTCGGCTGTGGCTGAGTGACCCACTCACCGCCAGCCTGAGCCTGCCCGCGTTTCCGGATATACGCTTTCAGGCGAAAACCCGTTCGTTCTCGGCCCACTGCCCTCAGGGGTGTGAGGCCGAGCTGTTTTATGATAGCCAGGCGATGTCATTTGTCACTGATAACGCCTTTGCCGACTGGAGTGCCTCTGTGCGCGGCAAGCTGGTGATTGCCGATCAGGGTTTTGAAGATTATGTACAACGTTTGATGCGGGCAGGTGCGGCAGGTTTAATTCATGTCTGGGGTTCTCCGGAAACGGCGTTGCATGAAGAGACCGTTGGCCCCATCTGGGGAAGCCCGGTGCCCGAAGATACGCTGCGCTATCCTCGCCTTCCGGTCATTTCCATCAATCAGCAACAGGGAAACGCATTGCTGGCTCTGTTGCAGCAGCGATCTTTGCGTGCCCGGATCACCACTGAAGTACGCGAACATGTAGCAACCTGTTCCCTGCCTGTGGTGGAGATTCCAGGGAACAGCGATGAATTCGTGCTGCTCTCGTCGCACTATGACTCCTGGCACCAGGGACTAACCGATAACGCCACAGGCAACGCATTATGTCTGGCAATGGCGCTGGCGTTTGCCCGACATCCACAACCACTTCAACGCGGGTTACGCATCGCCTGGTGGCCAGGCCATTCCAATGCCCGCTATGGCGGTTCTGCCTGGTACGCCGATAGTCACCGCGCCGAACTGCTGCATCATGCAGTGGCGCATATAAATGTAGACTCGCCCGGCTGTCTTGGTGGAGATCAACTGATGATTAACGCCAGCGGTGCCGAGTCTAGGATATGGCTGAATCAGGCGTTACAGGCTGTGACAGGAAATGAGGCCAATCGTATCACCCCACTCGGTAAAGGTGCCGATCAATCTTTCTGGGGAGTGGGTATACCACTGCACTTCGCGTTACGTGAAACCCAAACGGTGCGGTCTACGCTCTCCCCCGGCAGCGGAGGTGGCTGGTGGTGGCATACGGAAGAGGATACGCTGGATAAAGTTGATGAAGAGAATTTACTGCGCGATGCCCGTATCCATTATCTCTGGCTGCAGCAACTCCTCACAGAAGAGAGACTGCCCTTAGACGTACACCAGTATCTACAACAGATGATCGACGAGCTGACACAGTTACAAAGCATCATTGATCCGGCGTTTTCGCTGAAACCGTGGGTGACGTTGCTGGGAGAATTAAAACAGGCATGCCAGTCAGCCTCACCACACCATCTGCATACCGCCGTCGGGCTCTGGCACCGCCTGCGTTATAGAGCTGCCGATGATTATCATCCAGACTTAAGTTACCACAATGGCGCTTTTCCAGGTATGCAGCTACTCAGTGGCCATCACCGCCATACATGCAGCGACCACTACTGGCTTATGCTGGAGACACAATATCTGCGTCAGCTGGCAAGGGGAATGGAATTATTACAGCAGAGTCTGAAAGTGTTGCAATCATAATAGAATAGGTACCTTTACATGGATTATTCGCTATACCCGTGAGACATCCGTTCCCACCTAAAACTACTCGAGTCAGGCCAAGTGTCTGATTCCTGCTTCAACAGGTGGCCAGACTGCGCCCCGCAACCAGCTTTTCACCGCTGACGTTGTCGCCGTATCCTTCAGGCCTAAGTCGATACTGACGGCATGAATGCCTTTGGTTAATTGTACTTCGTAAGTTACATAAGGCGGTTGCAAGTGATTACTATTATCATTAACTTGTCATCTTTCTCATCCATCACTTTTTGACTGGGTGGCACTGCGAAAATAAATAATCAGTGGAATCAAGAAAGGGACGCAAATGAATCATCCGTTATGCAGCAAGATATGTAAGAGTATCTCTTCGCAACTAACAGCTTTATTTTTGATCTTTATCTGTGCATCTAATAGCTACGCAAGACCAGACATGAGACCTCTTGGCCCCAATATCGCAGATAAGGGTTCGGCTTTTTACAGCTTCTCAATTACAAAATTTGATTCCACTGATGGCCAACGCCATTATCAGGTCTGGACAGCCGTACCGAAAAAGGCACCTCCTGAAGAAGGATTCCCCGTTCTTTATATGCTGGATGGTAATGCTGTGATGGACAGGTTATCTGACGGCTTTCTGAAGGAACTATCTTCCCATACACCTCCCGTTATAATAATCATTGGCTATCAGACTCCACTACCCTTTGATCTGCATGCCAGGGCTTATGATTATACGCCTTCGGGAAATGGTAAAGTGAAGGATATGCATGGCAGAATAGGAGGAGGCAGTATCAATTTTCGTCACCTGATCGAAGAGAGCATTGCTCCCCGGGTTGAAAGAAATATAAGGATCAATACGACTAACCGCGGAATCTGGGGACATTCCTATGGTGGCCTCTTTGTACTCGACTCTTGGTTATATTCGTCTTTTTTCCATTCATTTTACTCAGCAAGTCCATCTCTCGGTAACGACAATAATATGATGAAAAAAATCATGTCGGTACCGGGAAGTGCGATCAGAAATAAACGCCTGTATCTGATGGAAGGTGATGGTGACGAAAAAAAAACCAGAGATGGTACACCATCGGAGATTCTGAAGGATGTACAGAATATGATATCTACCCTAAGTGCAGAAGGAATTTCTGCCTCATACCAACTCTATTCGGGTCTGACACATGGCTCAATGTTTAATGCATCGCTGCAGTGGGCTTTGTTAAATATGTCTGAGGACAAGGTCATATGTGAGAAAGACGAATCCCCATCATTGCCTTGTAAGAAGTAAAGCAGGCTTGAACCGCAGGGGAATCGTTCAACACCCGCCATAAATGAATTTAAATGATGTTCATAAAGTTGTGGCTTTATGAACAGTATTAGTATTATTTGCTCATTGCTACAAATATGGGCGGCTGAAAAGCCGTCACTTCTGGCAACGGCTCATCCCAACGCTCAATTTCCACCCAACAACTTTGCGCGCTGCAACCCTGGCCCAGCCTTGAACTGCCCCGATCTTCTGTCAGTACGTTAGGATTACCGTGTTTATCGAGTGAGTCCGGCAGACTGGGGTCTTGTGGGTCATACCACGCCCCGGTCGACATCTGCACCACACCGGGACGAATATCCTCGCTCAGATGGACGCCCGCAAGGATCTTACCACGTGAGTTGAAGACCTTAACCACGCTCCCCTCTTGGATATTACGCGCCGCCGCATCCTGCGGATGCATCCACAATGGTTCACGATCCTGAATCTTGGTTTTGCGGCTTACGCTGCCGTGATCATACTGACTGTGCAGGCGGGTACGCGGTTGGCTTGAAAGCAGATGCAGCGGCCAGAGGGCGGCGGTCGCTCGTTGTGACTGCGCTTCCGGCTCATACCAGAAGGGATGACCGGGGCACTCTTCATAGCCAAAATCGGCGACCGTCTGGGAGAATAGTTCGATTTTTCCCGATGGCGTTGGTAATGGCGACTGCTCCGGGTCATCGCGGAAAGCTTGCAGGAAAATCTGCGGTTGGTCCGGGCGTTCATACTCCAGCATGCCCTGCGCCCAGAAATCATCAAACGCGGGCAGTTCGATACCGTCGGCCACCGCACGTTGCCGAGAGGCGTCATAAATAAAGCGGATCCACGCCTCGGCATCGCGTCCCTCACTGAAGCTCTCGCCAAAACCAAGTTTTTCCGCCAGCGCATGGAAGATGGCGTAATCACTGCGGGCTTCGCCCTGCGCGGCGATATGCTGACGCATAGCGATCATGTAGCCATCATTGCTGGAACTGCCAATATCATTGCGCTCCAGCGAGGTGGTCACCGGAAAGACGATATCGGCGAACTTGGCCTGTGCCGTCCAATACTGTTCGTGTACCACCACCGTATCCGGTTGTCGCCACGCTTCCACCAGCCGGTTCAGATCCTGATGATGGTGGAACGCATTACCGCCAGCCCAATACACCAGGCGGATGTCGGGATAGGTGCAATCCTTACCATCAAACTGATAGGCACCACCTGGATTGAGCAACATGTCAGAAAGCCGCGCCACCGGGATGACCTTGTTGATCGGATTGCTTCCGGCCGGAAAACGCGGGCCGGAGAAGGTACGACGCACCGAACCCGCCAGATTGGTGCTGGCATAAGCAAAGCCAAGGCCACCACCCGGCGTGCCGATCTGGCCGATCATCGCCGCCAGCGCCACCGTGGCCCAGAACGTTTGCTCTCCCTGGAACGCACGCTGGAGCGACCAGGCGATATTGATCATGGTGCGCTTTGCCGCCATAAAGCGTGCCAGCTCGCGAATTTTCTGCGCATCAATGCCGGTGATCTGCGCTGCCCATGCCGGGTCTTTTGCTTTGCCGTCTTTGTTGCCCACCAAATAGTCACGATATTGCGCAAAGCCGACGGTGTGGCTGGCAACAAAATTTGCATCGTAAAGTGACTCGTCAATCAGTACATAACTCAACGCCAGCAGCAGTGCGGTATCGCTACCGGGTTGTAATGACAGCCACTCCGCATTAGTGACGCCTGAGAGATCGTTCTTAACCGGACTGACATTGATAAAGTGCGTCCCGTTACGCTGCATCTCTCCCAGCCAGTGTTTAAGCGAATGATCGTTCGCGGCACCGCCATTAACTTGAGAATTGCGCAATGGCAGGCCACCAAAGGCGACAAACAGCTCACAATGTTCTGCCAGCGAAGACCAGTGAGTGTGTTGCTTTTGCAACACATCTAATTCACCGATGATGTGAGGTAGCAACCGCTCGGCTGCCGCCAGGCTGTAGGTATTGGTGCTGTCGGTATAGCCACCCAGCTGATTGAAAAAACGGTGCAACTGGCTTTGGGCGTGGTGAAAACGTCCGGCGCTGGACCAGCCATAAGACCCGGCATAAAACGCCTGATTGCCATGCGTCTGTTTCACCCTGGTGAGTTCATCAGCCACCAGCGCCAGTGCGGTTTCCCAGCTCACCTCGACAAAGGGTTCTTTACCGCGCCCCTGGCGTGCACCGCGCCCATGTTGAAGATAGCCGAGACGGACGGCGGGACGACGGATACGGCTTGCGCCATCGACCGCACCAACCAGTGACTGGCCAATGGCGGAGGGGTTACGATCCCATTCGACCGGTTCTATGCCCGTCAGAGCGCCTTCAGTTGTGGAAACGCGATATGTGCCCCAGTGCATTACAGCAAGTTTATGATGTGTTGTCATGTCGTGATGAGTTTGTGCAAGTGATAGGAGTATTTATAGGAAACGACTGTATCACAGCCCTTTTATAAAATTGCTGAAAACAGCGCGTTAAATCGCACCACTACGAGCGAGTTTTACTGTGCTGCGCCCGCATGATTAATAAGCCAGACGGATACACCGCCAGGTGTTATCCATCAATTTCGGCAGCACGAATAATGCGATCCCTCTGACAATTATGGGTTCGGTGACAAGTGTCGCGGTTGTGAATCAGGCACTTGGCTCCCTGCCTTCCGGTTATGAGTTCCGTACAGCGGATAGTCTGATTTCTCCTTATGCGGGTGTGCAATATTATCGCACCTGGCTTGATGGCTATGCAGAATTGGAGTGGGTGCATTTAACCTTGCCTTTGCACCGCAAACCTCTTCCCAGGTTGTTTCCAGTGCGGGTCTCCGTGGCCATCACGCTGTACCGGCTACCTAGGGCTACCTGAATTTACAGGGTCATATTGAACGACGACGGCAGTGCACGTGTGGGTTATGCCGCTCTATGCACAGAGTAGGAAACTGCTTTCGCTCGGAGTCGGAATGGACTTCCTGTTGCCTCACCACATTACGCCAGGCATCGCTTATCAGGGAACCCTGGGCTGGGCCAGCAACAAACCTGATCGCAGATGATAATGGTGCGGGTTAATTTTGGCTTCTGATAGACCTGAACCGCACTGGTGTTAACCGGTGCGGTTATCCTCACGACCTCTTTTCTACGTCTGATTCGATGCCAATGCAATTTGGCATGACATAGCAGTTAGCAAGTAAGATGTTATCCTGTTAAATAATTATCATATTAAGATAGCATCTTAATACATCCCTCTTCTCACGGTTAACTTAACATTTTGATATCTTAATAAGATAATCTAACAACATCATAACAAGACAACTACTTTGAAGTCTCGTCTTCCCTTCTGATGTTCACTCATCTTTCGCGCTTTGCCATACGCTCACCTGAACAACAGGCATCCAGGACAGGCAGGGAAAATCACGCCAACAACTTAATAAGATATTACTTTAGCCTCTTAATATGTTGGTATCAACATATCTTAACATCATAACATTATTTTTTTATTAAGTTGTTATGATAATTTCCTAGTAAGAAATTAAACCATTTGCCGTTCTGATTAGCCATCCTCAATAGTGCTTATCAACTCAGCACCCGAATTGTCATCTTTAGGCATCGGCAGGATGGATTGTGCAGCGATGCCGAGGGTGACACGAATCAAGAAGTTAAGAAGTTAAGAAGTTAAGAAGTTAAGAAGTTAAGAAGTTAAGAAGTTAAGAAGTTAAGAAGTTAAGAAGTTAAGAAGTTAAGATAACAACTTATGAAGTTAGTACAACATAATTCGCACGCACGAAACATCAGCATGGCATAACATGATACCATCTTAACAAGATAGTAAGATAACAACAAAAGGGCATTTTTGTCATCGCGTATTTAAGAATGAATGCCAGAGATGAAACAGCTGAAGTGCTTTGAACATCCGGGCAAAGAGCGATGCTGGTGCGAAGTTATCGCTTGGCAAAAACGACATGACATCGTTGCGAAGCCCATTATGTTCTGGTCTCTAGTCAGCACCTTCGTGAAGATGACGACTCAATAAACTCTATTCTCTGACTCAAAACGTGGCATCGGTTGACTGCAAAATATAACAAGTTGTTAAGATAATATCACACAAAAAACATAATATCTTGATAAGTTAACATGATATCAATACATAAATATCATGATTTTGCTAAATAATATTATGATCCAATCCAATCTTAACAAGATAATATCTTGTCTTGTTGTTATTCAGGTATCTTGTTAAGATAACCAAATAAGGTCAATTCTGTTTGAACGACATCTATGGAGGTCATCAATGATTATCGTTTTAGGTAGCCAGAAGGGTGGGGTAGGCAAAAGCACGTTGGCCGTTTCCATTGCCGCTGGTTTACTCTCTCGTGGCTACCGGGTGTTGATTGTAGATGCCGATGACCAAAAATCAGTGCTGACGTGGTACAACAATCGGCCGGAATCACTGCCGCATATCCCAGTCACCGGTGCCTCCGGTAATATCAAAGCAATGCTCAAAGAACATGCAAAATCCTATGATTATATCATTGCTGACTGCGCCGGACGCGATAGCGCGGAGATGCGCAGTGGCCTGATGGCTGCTGATGTCTTCATCTCTCCACTACGTCCCTCACAGATGGACCTCGATGTTGTGCCGCATACCTGTTCAGTGTTTACTGCCGCGAAAGATTTCAATGAGGAAGTAAAAGGTTACCTGGTGCTCAACATGACCCCCACCAATATGTTTGTGAATGAAGGTAATGAAGCGGCACAAGTCCTGGAAGATTTTCCGCAAATGAAACTGGCGGTAACCCGCATTTGTGATCGTAAAGCACATCGTGATGCCTGGGCTGAATCCATGACTATCTACGAGACAGAAAACAGCAAAGCAAAAGATGAAGTTGAGAGACTGATCCAAGAGGTCATCCTATGAGAAACCGATCCGGCGTAACAACAGAAAAAGAAAACAACTTTATTAATGGAGGAACAGCCGCATTATCAACAGCCGTTCCTTCAGAGACGAAAACAGCCGGAGCTGAGCCAGTGAAGAAGGCTAAAGCAAAACCGGTTAGCATTTCTTTCACTGATGAAAATCTTAGCGAGATTGATAATCGCATACGTAATGAAATTCTTGCTGGTGGTACGCGGGTAAACCGTTCCGATATCGTTCGTGCAGCGATTCTCGGTCTGGAACGTTTCTCCGACGAAGAGATCTCATTGTTGATTAGTAAAGCAAAATTGCAATAATTATTTATTAAATACGTAGTTATTATCTTAATAAGATTATAACTACGTTGTGACATTGTAACTCCGTTTGATCCTTCTTCCTTTGCGTTAAGTCCTGACCAACAGCCTGATTAATTTTTAGAACACGATGTGAAGACGCTGTAGAGCGACGTATCGATTTATCAGGAGCAAGAGAGGGGAAAACCCAGCATTTGAACCTGCATGCCATACAGAGGAGTACGAAGGCTATCTCGGCGCTTGAGTATGTTGCCTGACCCTTACAACTCATAAAAGCCAATTGAAGCAGAAAGCATGTCATCGCATTGCGGGATGTCATTTGTTTCTATCAGATGATGATATCTCAATGCTGATCCGCACAGACAGGAACATTTGCTCTTCCTGCAAGACGGTTTTGACTGGGATTTCCTCGTATTAACGGCAAGATTACTCAAAGCAGTCAGCAAGATATCCACTTATCCACTGCCCAGATCCCAATAATTTAGATCCAATTTAGATCCCATATAGATCCCAAATAGATCCCTGATCGCGGCAGGCCGCACCAGTTCTGGTCTCATAGGGGTATTGCATAAGCTATAGAAAGTAAATTATAAACTATAGGCAGATTACAATAAGCTATAGAATGCTAAATCTAAGCTGTAGTTAGAAAACGACATAAGCTATAGTGAGTCAACCGCACTGAAGATGGATTTTGCTGTGGATAGTTTTTCCTGCTTATCTTCATGCAATTAGGCTCACATTACGTGAGTTGTTGTTCTGTCATTCACAAATCCAGATGTCTCGATCCTTTATCGATCATCATCGAAACCGCGAGAAAGCCTGTGGACAGCGAAAATCTTGACCTCAAAAAACTGTTTGAAGAAACGGACAAAAATACAGGTGAGGTGATCACGCTAACGCCGAACGCGAATAATACCGTTCAACCGGTTGCGTTGATGAGGCTCGGCGTATTTGTTCCTACTCTTAAGTCACTGAAAAATAGTAAAAATAAAACCTTCTCGACGACAGATGCGACGGAGGAATTAACCCGACTGTCTCTGGCTAAGGCCGAGGGGTTCGATAAAGTTGAGATCGTGGGTCCACGACTTGATATGGATAATGATTTCAAGACATGGGTCGGGATCATTCATTCCTTTGCCAAGCATAAAGTCATCGGAGACAAGGTACAGCTTCCTTTCGTCGAATTTGCCAAACTCTGCGGTATCCCCTCCAGTCGTTCCTCTAAGAAGCTCAGAGAGCGTATTAGCCCGTCTTTAAAGCGTATCGCGGCGACAACTATCTCCTTCGCCAGCAATATGGGTGAAGATAGTAAGGAATACATCACCCATTTAGTGCAGTCAGCTTATTACGATACCAAAAAGGATATCGTGATTTTGCAGGCGGATCCTAAGCTGTTTGAGCTATATGAGTTTGATCGTAAAGTACTTTTACAGCTTAAAGCGATCAATGTTCTGAAACGCCGGGAATCAGCCCAGGCGCTATATACGTATATCGAAAGCCTGCCGAGGAATCCCGCTCCCATCTCTCTGGCTCGCTTGCGTGACAGGTTGAATCTCAAGTCACCCGTTTTTTCGCAAAACCAGACGGTACGACGGGCGATGGAGCAACTTAAGGAGATTGGTTATCTCGATTACTCTGAGGTTCAGCGGGGGCGTAGCATCTATTTTCATGTGCATTATCGCCGGCCAAAGCTGAAAGCGCCGAAGAACGAGAGTGCTGAAAACCCACAACCGCCAGTGCCCGTCACACCTGCAGAACCGGTTGATGCTGAGCTTCAGGAAAAACTCAATCTATTGAATAAATTAGGAATTTCCATGGCTGACCTCGAGAAGCTCTTCAAAGGAAAATGAAGTTATAAGCTGTAGTGAGTAGCAACTCACTACAGCTTATGTTGCCTTCCTGCCAACTCCCTATAGCTTATCTCACACTTTAACCTGCTGATTTATCTCCTATTATTAGACGTCTTTTCAGTATAGGGTTGGTAACAGTACTCCCTATAGCTTATATGATCACTCACTACAGTTTATACAATAAGCTGTAGTGAGTAAGTTTGCTCACTATAGCTTATGATGGAAGGCATCAAATGCGTCAGAAGGGCTTACTCCAATGCTCCTGAAGCGTATGGCGGCCGTAAAACTGCGCACTACCGATTATCAAACGGAAGCTATAACACACCTTTTACTCTCTATAGCTTATATAGACTGAAGAAAGTAATCGACTGACTATAGCTTATATTCTATAACTACCCTGGTGACCGCTTACATTTATCTTATTGATTTAAAATGGTGTTAGTATTCGCTAACTTTACATGTGAGAAAAGATAAACCACTTCATCCTGACTATAGCTTATGTGAACATGCTATAGCTTATGCAGTTCTTTTGAATACACTTCTGACTACAGCTTAGGTTGAATGAGAAAGGCATTTTACTCCCCACAGCTTATACATAAGCTGTGGGGAGTAAAATGCAACCGGAAGATACTTGATGAGATGAAGTGAGTTGCTCATCTAATCCCAATTACTGCTACTCAACTTATATTGTGACGCCGTCACTTATGCTCTACAAGCAGGATGCCTAGTAAGGTAAAGAGCTTGGATGAAATGCCTTCCGGTAAGCAGGGAAGACTTACATTTGAATCTGATACTGGCTCAGTAATCAGCCCTTCGTTAATCCAATATTGAAGTTAGACCCCGATTGCTCGCAATAACGACGTCTCAGATCAAATTATGGGAATGCTTATCATTTATATAATCGCTTCCTCCTGAAAAACAGACTGGCTAAAGTTATGCATCTAAAAAAGCGAAACATCTGGCGCATTGTGGGTTACCGAGCTTCGATTAACCCAAGCTGGCGGCAAAAATTGCTAACCTTGGGAATGCTTCCCGGATCTTTGATTGAGGTGATCCGGGTCGCGCCTCTGGGAGACCCGGTGCAAATTCGCACTCGTCGCGTTAGTCTGGCGGTTAGATCCAGCGATCTGTCCTCGTTGTTGCTAGAGGAGGTGGAGTCATGAAGCAACTAACCATTGGTCTGATCGGCAATCCCAACACAGGAAAAACGACCTTATTTAATCAGCTGACAGGTGCCAGACAGCGAGTAGGCAACTGGGCAGGAGTGACTGTAGAGCGCAAAGAGGGGCAGTTTTTTACTCCGCATACAGATGTTCGTTTGATTGACCTACCCGGAACTCGTTCACTTACGACACTGTCAACGGATAGCTCGATTGATGAAAGTATCGCCTGTCAGTATTTGTTCAATGATCACGCTGATCTGTTGATCAATGTTGTTGATGCATCAAATCTGGAAAGTAACCTGTTTCTCACCCTGCAATTGCTCGAACTCGGTATACCCTGCATCATTGCTCTAAATATGCAGGACATTGCTACCAGCCAACATATTAATATCGACGCCCTGGAATTGTCGCACCGTTTGGGGTGCCCGGTTGTTTCGCTCACGTCGACGCGCGGTGAAGGAATAACTCAACTCAAGGAACTTATCGATAGTGGTCATCACTGGCAATTTATGAGGCTCGATCGTTATTCGGAGGTGGTGGAGGGAGTGATTTCCCGCTTGTGCACAATTATGCCGTCAAGTATTTCGGCACAAAAGCAGCGCTGGCTGGCGCTACAACTGTTGGAAGGGGATATCAATAGCCAGAAACTCTGCCCGGAGGTAATACCGCATCTGGAAGAGCTTACCCGGGCTGCAGGTGGCGACCCCGCGATGGATATTGTTGATTCTCGCTATCATGCTATAACCGCCTTGTGTGCGGCCATCAGCAATATTCAGCAAAGTAAACCGAGTCGCTTTACCGATAAGCTCGATAACATCATGCTTAATCGTTGGGCTGGTATTCCGCTTTTTCTCGGCGTGATGTACCTGATGTTTGTTTTGTCGATTAATATCGGTGCCGCTTTACAACCGATCTTTGATGGCGGTTCTGTGGCGCTGTTTATTCATGGCGTGCAATGGCTGGGTTACAGCTTGCATTTACCGGAGTGGCTAACCGTATTTCTGGCGCAGGGCATCGGTGCCGGGATCAACACGGTGCTACCTATCATTCCACAGATTGGCATGATGTATCTGTTTCTTTCTTTCCTTGAGGATTCCGGTTACATGGCACGCGCTGCTTTTGTTATGGATCGCTTAATGCAGTCTCTTGGACTGCCGGGCAAGTCCTTTGTGCCTCTGATTGTGGGTTTTGGCTGTAATGTGCCGGCTGTCATGGGTGCCCGCACATTGGACACCGCTCGTGAACGCTTGATTACTGTTTTGATCGCACCCTTTATGTCCTGCGGCGCACGGCTGGCAATCTTTGCGGTATTTGCCGCTGCTTTTTTCGGTGCGCACAGCGCCAGCCTCGTATTCTCTTTATATTTGTTAGGTATTGTGGTGGCGGTTGGAACCGGATTGCTTTTAAAACATACATTGTTACACGGTGAAGCTACGCCGTTCATTATGGAGTTACCGGTCTACCATCGGCCTCACCTCAAAAGTTTGCTTATTCAGACCTGGCAGCGTCTGAAAATGTTCATCGTGCGTGCTGGCAAGGTGATTATTCTAGTCAGTATGTTGATTGGTGTGCTGAGTAGCTTTTCATTAAACGGCCGTACTGTTGATAGCATCAATGATTCCGCGCTGGCTGCAGCAAGCAGAGTCATTACTCCGGCCTTATTCCCCATTGGCATCACCCAAGATAACTGGCAGGCCACGGTGGGCTTGGTGACAGGTATTATGGCGAAAGAAGTCGTGGTCGGGACGTTGAATAGCCTCTATACAGGAGAAGATATTGAGAGTGGAAAATTCAACCCAAGTGAATTTAATCTGCGAAGTGAAATGGAAGATGCGCTAATACAAACCCGGGATGGATTAGCTGCAGCGTTTAGTTTTACAGCTTTATCAAACCCCATTGAGGCCAGTAAGGGTGATGGTGCAATGGATTCCGGACAGATGGGGGCCATGAGTGCCAGATTTGGTAATGGTTTTGCGGCATACAGCTACCTGATCTTTGTACTGCTTTACGTTCCCTGCGTTTCAGTCATGGGAGCGATTGCAAGAGAGGCAGGGCGCAACTGGATGTTATTTTCCTTTTGCTGGGGGTTAAATGTGGCATATTCCCTCGCTACCTTATTTTATCAAAGCGTGAGTTTTGCTGACCATCCTGGTTTTAGTTCTTTTTGCTTGATCGGCGTTATCGTTTTTAATGGACTGATTTTTGTGGCGTTACGCCGTAAAGGCGAGCGAATAAATCAGAAACGCTTTAGGGTGCCGGCTATGAGTAATGCAAGCGGATGTAGTGGATGCAGCGGCTGTTGCGACAAGTAGCTGAGTGGCGGCGCGATTATGTAAACAACAGGTTGACACTCCCCTCCCTAAAGGAAGGGGATTCTTGTTTCGCGGAGCCGAACCTGAGCCGCATTGCGCGGTTCAGGATTTACAGGCTCTCCACAAGCTAACGCGGTCAGCCCGACCGCTTTTATATTCTACGCGGCGTTTACAGCACGATCAGGGTTTGCCCCACATTCAGGGCAGATCCACGAACGAACGTTAAGCGCCATTTTTGGCATGGTATACCCGCACCCGCTGCAGCGTTTTGAGGACGGGAAAAACGGGTCAATTGCGACGACTGCTCGCCCCGACCATTCGCCCTTATAATCAAGCTGGCGAACAAACTCCCCCCAGCCCGCGTCTGCTATCGCTTTGGATAGCGTCGGATTGCGGATTATGTTTTTCACTTTCAGGGATTCGACGCAAACAACTTGATTCTCGTTAATGAGTTTGCGGGACAGCTTGTGCAGGTTATCCATTCGGCAATCAGCAATTTTCGCGTGGGTGCGGGCAACTCTGGCGCGGTTTTTTGAGCCTTTTTGTTTCTTGCTCAAACGGCGCTGCAGCAGAGCGAGACGCTTCGCATATTTAGTGGTGTGACGGGGATTACCTGTTTTGAATCCGGTATCGGTGACGAACGAATCTTTTAAACCAACATCAATGCCGACGGTTGAAGCGGTGATCGGCAGTGATACAGGCTCAAACTCGCAGAGGCAGGACACGAAATATCGTCCGGCTGCATCTCTGGAAAGGGTGACCGAGGATGGTGCAGACGGCAATTCACGGCTCCAGCGCACGTCTAACGGCGCTTTGCTCTTTGCCATATACAAAACTTGCCGTCATGGTATTTAAAAGCGGCATTGGTGAGCGTAGCCGCCTCTTTATGGCGCTTGCTTTTGAATGTCGGGTATCTGGCGCGGCTTGCGAAAAAGTTTGAGAATCCGGCCTGTTGATGGCGTAAGGCTTGCTGTAACGGCACGCTGGATACGTCATTTAGCCAGGTAAATTCCGGCTCTTTTTTCAGTGCCATTAAGCGGGTGCTGGCTTGCGTATAGCCGATCTTTTCCTGGCGCTCATAATAAGCATCGGTTCGCCAGCGCAGGATTAAATTGTAGACAAAACGCACACACCCGAACGTTTGAGGCAAAAGCTCAACGTGTTCGGGTGTTGAATAAAATCGGTATTTACAGGCGCGTTTCACAGGACTTACAAAATACACTGAAAATGTAAGCCATATTGACGGAGGTCAAAACGGGTTAGGCAAAAGGTCAACGGCACGCCTTATATCCCCGACCTAAAAGGACGTGGTTTTACAGCGCTTTCAGATAAATCGTGCCGTTAGATTTGTGTCAGGCAGAGCTACTCCGGGAGATGCCGCACTGGCACCCGCTCCTGACGTGGCCGGGAAAAATGATACAGCCGGCGCTTGAGGACACATTGTGGGCAGGGTGTCACCTTTCTGAAGTTATTGCGGGAAACACCCAGCGCAATCACGAGCTGTTCGTAACGACCAATCAGAATCATATCCTCTTTGTTTTCCGAGTAGATCCGGCAAGTGGCGTTATGCAGGATATGATTATCATTGGTTTTAGATATGCTGATGTAGTAAGTATTTTTCATTGTTATTATCTCTGCGTAATGGGAGCAAGCAGCATCTCTTACCGGTCCGAAAAAGTGTAATTATTTTGGAGATTTTGCAGGTCGGCTCTTATTACGTTTCGTTACAAGATGGCTTAACTCATTGAAATAACTGTTATGGAATAATCTACTGAAATTTCTTTTTCAGAATAATGTTATATGAAATTTATTTGAATCAAAATTTATGATAATCATACCTAGCATTCTGACAATAAAATTGTGTTAACGCTGCGCCTGCGTCAGAACCCATCACTCAAACGTCACTCAACTTAAATAATTCCTTCATTATCCCCAGCTACCTTACCGCCATTCTGATCTCAGGCACGAGGGCGCATGAGCTACCTTTCTCTTCAACACATCACCAAATCCTGGGGCGAAAAAGTTGTCCTGAATGACATCAGTTTTAGCGCTGAGGAAGGCACGTTTGTCGCATTACTGGGGCCATCTGGCTGTGGCAAATCGACGTTATTACGCACCATTGCCGGTCTGGAAACGGCCGACCAGGGTGAGATAGTGTGTCGCAACAGCACCATCACCCATTTGCAACCGTCCCAGCGCCAGTTGTCGATGGTGTTTCAGTCTTATGCATTGTTTCCACATCTCAGCGTGCGTGAAAATCTGTTGTTTGGCCTCAAAGCACGTGGCGAAGATAAACAGACGTTCGCTGCGCGGCTGGCGGAAGTCAGCAAGCTGATGGAATTGGACACATTGTTGGAGCGCCGTCCCGCGCAGCTTTCCGGCGGGCAGCAACAACGAGTGGCGCTGGGACGAGCGGTGATAGCCAAACACCGCCTATGCCTGATGGATGAGCCCCTTTCGAACCTCGATGCCAAATTGCGTCAGAGCATGCGGCGCGAGATCCGCACATTACAGAAGACGCTCGGCCTGACCATGCTGTACGTGACGCACGATCAGACCGAAGCGATGAGCATGGCCGACAGCATCATTTTGCTTAATGATGGCCATATTGAGCAGCACGCCACCCCCGACGAGCTCTACAACAATCCCGCCAGTATTTTTGCGGCGCAATTTATAGGTGCGCCGCCGATGAATATCCTGCCGCTGCACTGCCGCGGTAGCGCACATTATCTCAGTCGCATGGTTGCACCGATCGTCATCGATGCGGATGAATCCGCGCTAAGCCTGGGTTTGCGCGCGGAAGATATCACCCTCGTCGAGCCGAGCCACGCGCTGCTGACTGCCCATGTTATCAGCTACGAATATATGGGGGCCGACACCTTGCTGGTGTGCTCGCTGCCCAACATTACGGAAACCCTCACCATTAAAGTGCCAGGCATGAAACGCTTCGATGAAGGCACCCTGGTTGGGCTGCAATGGTCGGCGGCGCAGCAATATCTGTTTGCCAGCCAGAGCGGTAAACGCTGCTGGCTGGCCGAGCAACACCTTATCGCATCCGGAAAAAAATACGCTGTTTAACCTTCATCTTTTGATCAGGGAAATATCATGTCTGCTATTCGTCATTTACGCCTGGCTTCAGCTCTCCTCGTTTGTTCCGTGTCTGCGGCTCTGGCCGCCGAACCGGTCAAATTGCAGATGTATTACCCGATTGCGGTAGGTGGTAAGGTCAGCCATACCGTAGATGCCTTGGTCGCCGACTTTGAAAAAGTGCATCCGGAAGTCAGCATCCAGCCAGTTTACACCGGGGACTACGCCACCACCGTCACCAAAGCACTCACCGCCTTTCGCGGTGGTAACGCACCGCAGCTGGCGGTGATTGGTGATATTGAAGCCTATTCGTTGATTGATGCCGGTGCCATTGTGGCCGCCAGCGATCTGGCCAATGATGCCGCAGGCAAAAGCTGGATCGACGGATTTTATCCGGCGTTCCTGCGCCGCATTGACGGTAAAGTCTGGGGAATTCCGTTCCAGCGTTCCACGGTGGTGATGTACTGGAATAAGCAGGCGTTTGAAAAAGCGGGTCTGGACGGCAACACGCCACCAGCAACCTGGCAACAGGTGGTCGATTTTGGTAAGAAGTTGGTGATCAAAGATAACAACGGGGTCAGCCAGTGGGGGATTGAAATCCCTTCAACACCAAACGGTTACTGGAACTTCCAGGGATTGTCTGCCACCAACGGTGGTCGTCTGGATAACGGCAAAGGGACGGCCGTCAACTTTAACACGCCGGGTAATATCGCCACGCTGCAATGGCTGACCGATCTTGGTCAGAAAGAAAACGTGTCGCCGAAAGGGGCGATCGCCTGGGGTACCACGCCACAGGACTTTATCAGCGGTAAAACTGCCATGATGGTTACTACCACCGGCAACCTGACCGTGGTGCGTGAAAACGCCAAATTCCCGTTCGGTGTGGCCATGCTGCCGGAGAAAACCCAGCGCGGTAGCCCTACGGGCGGCGGCAACCTCTATGTATTCAAAAATGCGTCACCGGAACAGAAAAAAGCGGCGATGGAGTTTATTCGCTGGGTGTCTGCGCCTGAGCAGGCAGCGCGCTGGAGTATTGCCACCGGTTATGTCGCCACATCCCCTGCTGCCTGGGACACTAGCGTTATGAAAGATTACGTCAAAGATGTTCCTCAAGCGTTGGTGGCACGCGAACAGTTGAAATACGCACAGCCAGAGCT
This sequence comes from Pantoea sp. At-9b, assembly GCF_000175935.2. Lineage (NCBI taxonomy): Bacteria > Pseudomonadati > Pseudomonadota > Gammaproteobacteria > Enterobacterales > Erwiniaceae > Pantoea > Pantoea sp. At-9b. Next base: position 231,773 of record NC_014839.1, on the reverse strand, counting down.
CTCGACCTATAACAGCGTGCAAATTCAGGAAGCGCTTAACCACGCGATTGAAGCGGCAGTGACGCAGGCAAAAACGCCAGCCGATGCGCTGGAATCGGCACAGAAACAGGCCGATCGTCTGCTGAAAGCTTATCAATAATGAGCACGGTTCTCCCAACAGTGGTGGCCAAACACCCGAGATACTGGTCACTTCAGTTATATGGTTATTTGCTGATGCTACCGGCGCTGGTTTTTTTGTTGCTGTTTACCCATTATCCGGCACTGGCAACGTTGTGGGAGAGCGTGTTCAGCGCCGCGCGCAACGGTCATCCGGCCCATTTTGTCGGGCTGGATAACTATCGCGCGCTACTGGATGACGAGGTATTTATCCAGTCGCTGTGGAATAACCTGTTGTATGCCGTCATCACCATTCCGTTGGCGGTGTTGTTGTCGTTGATGATGGCGCTGGCGGTGAACCGCCATCTGCGCGGCAATGCGCTGGTGCGCGCCGCCTTCTTTATTCCGTCGCTGTTGCCGATGATCGCCATTGCCAATCTGTGGCTGTTTTTCTATACCCCGCAGCTCGGTTTGCTCAACAAATTGCTGGCTCTGTTCTCGATCCCGGCCATCAACTGGCTGGGTGAGCCGGGCAGTGCGTTGTATTGTCTGATGGCCGTGTCGGTGTGGCGTGAGGCAGGGTTTTTTATGATTTTCTACCTCGCGGCGTTGCAGCAAATCGATCCACGTCTGAGTGAAGCGGCTGAAATAGAGGGCGCGTCGCGTAGTTATTTCTTCCGACGTGTGCAGTGGCCATTGCTGATGCCGACCACGCTGTTTGTGTTGATCAACGCCTCGATGAATGCTTTCCGTATTGTCGACCAGGTGATTGCCATGACCAATGGCGGCCCGGATAACAGTAGTAGCCTGTTGCTGTTCTATATTTATCGCACGGCATTCAGTTACTGGGATATGCCTGCCGCTGCCGCGATGACGGTGGTATTGCTGGTGATCCTCGCCACCATTGCCTTGATTAAATTCAACCTGTTGGACAAGCGAGCGCATTATCAATGAGACTTCTCAACCTGGTGATTTGGCTGGCGGCGCTGCTGTGGTTTTTACCGATACTGGTCGCGGTGTGGGTGGCAATCCATCCGGCCGCAGAGCAGGGCAGTTTTACCTTGTTCGCGCCACTGACGTTGCAAAACTTCATCAACGCCTGGCACGCAGCCCCGTTTGGGCGCTACTTTGTTAATACCACGTTGTTGGTGCTGATGATTGTGGTGTGCCAGCTAGTGTTGGCGACAATGGCAGCTTATGCGCTGGTACGCTTCCGCATGAAGTATTCCGGCCTGTTGTTTGCTCTGATTTTGTTGCAGCTGATGATTAGCCCTGACGTGCTAATCCTCAATAATTACAAAACGATTGGTGCGCTGGGCTTACGCGATAGCCTGACCGGCATTGCGCTGCCATATTTTGCCTCGGCATTTGCGATTTTCCTGTTGCGTCAGGCATTCAAAAGTATTCCGCTGGTGCTGGAAGAGGCGGCGATTATTGAAGGTGCCAGCCGTTTTTATATTCTGCGCAAAATCTATATTCCGCTGGCAAAGCCCATTTATGTCGCCTTTGCTCTGGTGTCGATCAGTTTTCACTGGAATGATTTTCTCTGGCCGCTGGTCATTACCGATTCAGTGCAGGTGCGGCCATTAACAGTGGGGCTGCAACTGTTTTCCGCCCCGGAGCAGGGGGTGCAGTGGGCATTAATCGGTGCCGCCACCCTGATGACTACGCTGCCGCTGTTGCTGCTCTTCTTCCTGTTCCAGCGTCAGTTTATTCAGTCTTTTATGCGCGCGGGTATACGTTAAGGAGCACGATCCATGTCATTTGTTCATCCGCTTACTGAACAACAGCGTCATTTATTAGGTGATGTCAGCCAGTTTTTTCAGCTGCCTGCTTTACGCCCTGAGTTACTGAATACGACCTTACGCTTTGGCTTGATGGCGGACCCGCAGTATGCCGATGTCGAGGCGGATCAGGAGAAAAATCGTTACTATCGCCATGCGCTGCGCAAGCTGCCGCCGATTATTGCGCAGTTGAATCAGCAGCCGCTGGATTTTGTCGTCACGCTCGGGGATATGGTCGATCGTCACTGGGAAGATTACCGCGCGCTGTTGCCGTTGTATCAGCAGCTGCAACACCCGCACGCGGTGGTGCAAGGCAACCACGATGCACTGAGCCTGAACGATCGGCTGGCGGATGTCGCACTGCCGAAAAGTTATTACAGCTTCCGGCTGCCAGGCTGGCGTTTTGTGGTCTATGACGGTAACGATCTGAGCCTGTATTGCAGCGGGGAAGAGCGTCAGCAGGCTGAAGCGCTGCTGGCCGATTTAGTCGCGAACCAACAGCCACAGGCGCAACCGTGGAACGGTGCGGTAGGCGAACAACAGTGGCAATGGATCGAACGCCAGTTACAACAGGCGCAGATGAACGATGAGCAAGTGATCGTGTTTGGTCACTATCCACTGGCACCCCACACCACGCATGTTTTGTGGAATGGCACCGAACTGGCGGCACTGCTTTGTCGTTACCGGGTGCGGGCTTGTTTTGCGGGACATGATCATCGTGGCGGTTATGCGCGAATTGACGATACTGATTTTTTTACCCTAAAAGGGTTACTGGATGGTGCTGAAGCCGCCCCCTTTGCCGTGGTGGAAATTAGCGAGGATAGCCTGAAAGTTACGGGCTACGGGGGTGAAGTCAGCCGTTAAAGCCGTACCGGCATCACCGCCAGAACGCCAAGCAGGGTGAGATGCCCGGCGTAAGCATGATAGAAAAAGCGCCTTGGCCAGAGCCGTGTCGCGGAGATATGCGGCAGCGCAGCGACTGCCGTGATGATCAGCAGCGGCAGCACCAGTCCCGGCAGCAGATCATAAACCAGGGTATCGTCATAACCGTTACCGGGCAGGCTCAGCCACGCCATCGCGACAAACACCAGCATCAGAAACAACCGACTTTCCGCCACGGCACTGATGCAGCGGGCGGCCATGCACAGCAGGCAAAACACAATACCGGGAATGCCGTAGCTGGCGGGCGTTAACGGCCATGCCAGCAACAAAAGTACCGCCAGCCCTGCCATCGCGCCATTGACGCCCCAGCGTGCAGACCAACTCAGCAATTGCGTGCAACCGGCATAGGCGAACAGAATGTTCAGCGCCAGCCAGGATTGTCCTTTCATCATAAAAGCCAGCCAGAATAGCGGCTGGGTGGCAAGTGCCCAGAGCCAGAGCCGTTTGGCGCGCTGACGTAACCGTGCGCTATCTTCAGGCAGGTTGATGGCCCAGATAAGGGTAAATAAAGGAAACGCAGAATGACCAACGGCGGAAAGCAAGGCATTGTGGCCATTTAATAGAATGGTGTTAATGTGATCCGCTAACATCGCCAGCAGGGCAATGGTTTTAATGATATCGGCCTGAAAAGGGCTTAATGATTTAATCTGATGAAAAGGTGAAGACAAACGTAGCGAAGTTAGCAGCGCGTGCATAGGAAGTCACCGACCTGAAGATGCCTGTGTTTTTCTCTAACCGAAACATTACATTGAGCGTGACGGGCAGTAAAGCCGGAAATAATCCTAATTCGGTACATTAAACGACCAGGCATAAAAATGTGGGCATGCCAGCCCACATATAATCATTAGCAAAATAATCGAATTGCGGTTGCCGCCAATTAGATCAAGAAATCGTTCAGCGATTTACTGCTGGCGATCGCCGCTTTAATCACCGCCGGGGTGCGACCCTGACCGGTCCAGTTTTTTTCCTGACCATCTTCATCGGCATATTTATACTTCGCCGGCCGCAGAGCACGTTTTACACGTTGTTTCGCGGCTGCCTGTAAGGCACCCAGTAATTCCGTGGGATCGATACCATCGCCCAGCAACAATTCGCGGTATTTAGCCAGTTTTTCTGCCTTCTCACGCTCGGCAACCACCATGCTGAACTTCTCCAGCATTTCTTCCAGTTCTGCCAGCGGAAGGTCACGTGCTTGTGCGTGCAGGGTGCGAATGTTATTTAACGCCTTAAGTGAGTCACTCATGGACTTCTCCCAAAAATTCTGTGTCATTGAACGAATAAAATTAAAAACTGTTATTTTTTTACTGCGCAATTATAGATAGAACGTCTGACCTGACATTTCTGTGCTGAGAAGTACAACACAACTCAGGCTTATAATAAAGCAGATTGCGCGCGACTTTTAACATTATCTGCGCGTTAAATGGTAAGAGAGGAAGCGATTTTAATGCTAACCGCACCGGAATGACAACATTTACCCGAGATACAGCAAAACGATTTATTTATCTTTTGTGACAGACATAAAATATGTGCGCAATCACGAATGGCTGTTGTACTGCCCGATCAAATGTCTAATCAACCTATTTACCGTAGATGCAACGGTATCCGGCTCAATGCTCAAGATCTTGCTGTTAACACCGGTGCTAAGGTTAAATTATGGCGTGGCAGATGCATCGCATATTTATAATGGGTTATTGCATCGTCGTGCTGCACCGGCCCGGCGTGCACCGGTGCACTTTCCACCACCGTGTAACCTGTTACGCCCGCCGCCAGTTGCGCGTCAGTGGGCCAGCACGCCCGGCAACCGGATCGCTTTCCGGGAAGGGGAGCTGGCTGATGCGTTGCAACATTTCGGCAGTCGGCGCAGCGCGGCAGATATCCCACTGCTGTTGGGGCGGGTAGGCTCCCACCACCTGAAAGTCATCGCTGTTGCCCTGATTACAATGCCCGGTACCCGCGGGGAGTAACGCGACATCGCCTGCCGTCATCGTCACCAGCTCCCCACCTGGACCGCCCAGCATCACCTGCGCCGTCCCGCTGATGCAGCCCAGCACCTCATGGGCGGTGCTGTGATAATGATGAAAGCTGAAAATGGACGCCACCCACTGCGGCGGCCAGTCGTTTTGCTCGAACAAACTTTCGGTGGGGTGGGTCATCTCCGAGGCGTGCGGCAACACGTCCGAATAAAGTATTACCGGTAGGTGCGGATTATTCGGCACCCAACTGTTAGGTTCTAAACGCAGCAGTTTAACAGGGTCCGACGCAGGACTGGCGCTGGCATAACGGCTGAACAGTAGCGGTGCACTGAACGCCAGACCGGATAACACCCCCATAAAGTGGCGTCGTGATACATCATTCATCTCTTCCTCCCGAGCTTAAATGAGATATTGATCACATTTCAAGCCTAATGCAAAAGCGGTGTTATCGCGCGGTGTTTTGATCAGAGGGGAATATTCAACCGGTAAAATAACACCGGAGAAAGTCACTAATGGTGAAAGTTTCGTCTATGGATTGATATGCGGAGTCGATATCAGCTCAGACAATAAGATGAGAAATCAAAGGGAATCGATAGGAAAGTCAACACTGAAACAGCCGTCACGCATTTTTTCAATACGACGAAACCACAGAGTAAATATAAGGCAACGCAACTCATACATGACATAAAAGCCAGCCCTACGACGCTGCACAGTAACAATTGGGTAAAGCGAAATGACTATAGGGAATGTGCGGGTGAAATGGCCAATAACGCCCAGCAGACACTTACAGAGATTTTTCCCGCGCGTTGGGATAAAGCGCAGCGTGCAATGACACAGGAAAAATCTGAGCCGGACAAAATTAGCCCGTATTACCCCGGTCGCAGATGGCCGGTTACGTAGTGAAGACTTCTCCCGTTAGCTCTAATCAGGCATGGAGGAATAGGGTGTCCCCCCGGTTAGGGCAACGGGGAGACGGCCAAAACTCAGCTAAAGCGCTCCGGTCGGAATGTGGCCAGCATCGGGTGTTTGTCGCCGCTCATGATCTCATCCGCCAGCAGCTCACCAACGATTAACGCCAGCGTGGCCCCGGAATGGGTAAAGGCGACAAAACAGCCCGGCACCTGTTGCAGTTCGCCCAATACCGGCTCCCCGTCACCGGGAATCGGTTTGTAACCGATCTTCCAACTTTGCGCCTGCAACGCAACGTCTCCGGGCAGCAGTTTTTCCGCTTCGTGTACCAGTTGACGCACCACCTGTTCATCGATGGTAAATTCACCGCGGGCAAGGGGCTGTATGGCGTTTTCATACCAGTCATGATCCAGTGCCAGGCGACCGCCAGGGTTGGGACGTACCGCCACCCGTGGTGTGTTGAGCACCGTTTTGATGCCGGGCGCGACGGGTTGGGTGATCACCAGCATCGACAGCGGAGAACCGTTGGGGATGCGCACGCCAAGTGGTGCCACGACAGCGGGGGTGGCGGGACCGCAGGCCACCAGCACCGCGTCGGCCAATAACTCACCCGTTTCCCAGCGCACACCGCAGGCGCGCCCGTCGCGAGTGACGACCTGAGCCGGTCCGACATCCTCGATAATTTCGCCACCCAGTGCACGTAACTGCTGTGCCAGATAAGCGATCAGATCGGGCAGGCTGACCCAACCTTCGCCCGGATTAAAAACCGCCTCCCCGTTTAACGCGCCGGCATCGATTTGCGGCAGTTCATCGCGGGTGACAAGATGTGAGTCATAACCGTGGGCTTTCTCATATCGATGCCGTGCCCGAACAGCGCTGCCATCACCGGTGGTCCAGAACACCCCGCCGTCAAAACGCAGCCAGTCGCGTGTCGGATCTTCCGAAAAAAGCGTGCGATAACGATCGATGCCCGCCATGCGTAGCAGGTGGTAGGGCGTTGAACGTTCACCTGCCGAATTCAACCACGATAGCGAACGCCCCGATGCGCCAGAGCACAATGCGGCCTCTGTCACCAGGGTGACCGCAGCGCCACGCTTTGCCAGCTGTAATGCACTGGAGACGCCCAGCACGCCGCCACCGATGATCACCACTTGTTTTGTCGCCATGTCAGATTCCTTGTTCACAGCACTTCAGAAAGAAAACGTTGCAGACGAGGCGATTGCGGGTTATCAAACAGCGCTGTCGGGCTGCCAACCTCGATAATCTCGCCTTCGTCCATAAATACCACTTGGTCGGCGACCTTGCGCGCAAACCCCATCTCGTGCGTCACCACCACCATGGTCATCCCGCGGCGACACAAATCGGCCATCAGGGTCAGTACGCCTTTCACCAGCTCGGGATCCAGCGCCGAGGTGGCTTCATCAAACAGCATCACCTCCGGATCCATCGCCAGTGCTCTGGCGATCGCCACCCGCTGCTGCTGACCACCAGACAGATCGCGCGGATGATGATCGGCACGCTGGCCCAGTCCCACTTCCTCCAGCCGCTGACGGGCAATCGCCATCGCCTGGGATTTGGCTAAGCCCTTCACTTTCCACGGTGCCAGCGCCACGTTCTCCAGCGCACTGTGATCGGGAAACAGGTTGAAATGCTGAAACACCATGCCGATGCGCAGACGCAGGGCATCGGGTTTGTCACGCAGCACCGAACGCCCGGCCAGCAACACATCGCCGGATTGCGGCTCGTGCAGGCGGTTGATGCCGCGCAGCAGGGTGGATTTACCGGAACCGGATGGCCCGATGATGCAGGTCGTGGCACCCGGTGCGACATGGAGCGATGCCCGGCGCAGCACCTCGATCGGTCCGTAGGACAGTGACAGGTTACGCAGTTCGAGACTGGCACCTTTCCAGCTTGCCTCAGTCATGTGGACCTCCGAGGCTGCCGAACAGCGCGGTATTTGACGGTTTCTGCACTTCTTCCACCTCTTTCAGGCCGCTCTGTGGTGCCGTGCGGCGACGGCGGCCGGTGCGGTAGCGCACGTCAACGTAGTTGACCATATGCGTCAGTGGCACGGTGATGATCAGATAGAACAATCCGGCCAGCATCAGTGGTGACAGGTTGCCAGTCAGCACCGCAGCATCCTGACCGACGCGGAACAGTTCGCGCTGATTGGTCATCAGCCCCAGCAGATACACCAGCGAGGAATCTTTGATGATGGCGATAAACTGGTTAACGATGGCGGGTAACACGCGGCGGATCCCCTGCGGGATCACCACCAGTCGCATGGCCCGGCTGTAGCTCATACCCAGTGCCCGACAAGCCTCCATCTGACCACGCTCAACGCTTTGGATCCCCGCGCGAAAGATCTCACCCATGTAGGCGCTGGCGATCAGGCTGAGGGCAAAAATGCCGAGTGGGTAGGGCGAGGGGCCAAACAGCTGATAACTGAAACGCGCTAATCCCTGACCGATCAACAAAATGGTGAGAATCGACGGCAGACCGCGAAACAGGTCGGTATACATGCGGGCGGGCAGGCGCACCCAGCGTGACGGGGAGATCCCCAGCAGTGCCAGCAGCAGCCCCAGTAGCGTCCCGAGGACAGTGGCCGCCAGTGAGATGATCAGCGTGTTGACCAGACCGGTGGCCAGCAGCTGCGGCAGCACTTCCATCATCGATGGAAGATCAAAGAAGGTACGAGAAAGAATTGTGAGTACGTCCATCGGCGTCTCCCTTCAGTACGGGTGATGAGCAGGCTCATCACCGGTGAAAAACCCCTGATTACTGGCCGTCAGGCAGATACTGTTTTGGCATCGGGGAGCCGGGAAACCACTTCTGATACAGTTGTTTCCAGGTGCCATCCTGCATCGCGGCTTTGATCGCTTTATCCAGCGCGGCTTTGAATGCCGGTTTGTCTTTGGCGATGGCGACCCCGGCGGGGGCGTTGAAGGAAGGGATATCGGCGGCAGACACCAGTTTGAAACGGCCGGCATAGCTTTTCGCCGCTTCATAATCGAGGAAAACCGCATCCAGCGTGCTATTATTCAGTGCCGAGACGGCGGTGTTGTTATCCGGAAAACGCACGATGTCTGTCTGGGTAAAGTGTTGTACCGCATAGCTTTCTTGCAACGTGCCTTGAATCACGCCAAGGCGATGCTTTGCCAGCGTCTCTACGTTTGTCACTCCGCTGTCGCTACGTGTCAGCACGGTCAGATATCCGGCGAGATAGCCGGTGGAGAAATCGACGGTTTTTTCACGCGCCGGAGTAATGCCAATCGCGGCAACACCGGCATCAAACTGACCATTCGCCACGGCGGGCAGGATGGCAGAGAAATCCTGCCCGACAAAGTCCACCTGATCGATGCCCATGCGGTGAGCCACATTTTTGAAAAACTCCACATCAAAACCGGTGAACTGGCCGCTGGCGTCGGTGAAGGTATAGGGCTTGGAGTCTCCAACGCTGGCGACCCGCAGGTGGCCGGGAGAGAGCAGGCCCCAGGGATTATCTTGACTTGCAGCAAGCGTGGTAAAGGAAAGCGAACACAATGCGATGGCTGCGCCGAACAGCGCGTGCAGGGGTTTATGCGATTTCATAGCTCGTCCGTTTTTGCAGGTTAAACATCAGAGTCAGTTGAGCCGGTAAGCTGTAATGTTTTTGAGACCGGTCTCAACACGGGTGACTCCACAAGACGCAGTGATTGTGAGACCGGTCTCAAGGAGGTAGAATGAGTTTAAGCACACCCGTTTTTCAGCGTCAATGTTCCTGACCTCAACCTGTGATTCGAATTAATTATGACCAAGCAAAAAGCGCGTACCAAAGCGCCGACGGTGGCCGATGTGGCACGAGCGGCAAACGTTTCGAAAGCGCAGGCGGCACGCGCGCTGGGGGGATATGGCGCGGTCAGTGAAGAGGTACAGACCCGCGTGAGTAACGCGGCGACGGCACTGGGGTATCGTCCTAACGAACTGGCGCGCAGCATGAACACCGGGCGATCCAACACCATCGGGGTGATTGTTGGTGATATTGAAAACCCGCACTTTGGCCTGGCATTACGTGGTATGGCGGATGTCACCCGGCAGGCGGGTTATCAGTTGCTACTGAGCAACAGCGACGAAAAGTGGCAGGCAGAGCAGGACGCGGTGCGGGTGATGTTGGAAAAACAGGTGGATGGCATCATCGTTACCCCCTGCTGTTCGGAACGGGAGAAAAACCACCATCTGCGGCAGGTACAGGCGGAAGGGCGGGCATTGAAGTTATTTGATCGTGCGGTCATTGCTCTGGATGTGGAAGCAATTTGCTGCGATTTTACCGCAGTTGCGCAACAGGCTACTCACCAGTTGATAGTCGCGGGACACCGTGATGTGGTGTATATCACCAGCATGACGCTGGACAGTGAATTCCGCCAGCTGAGTGACTTCGGCTTGACGCCTGTTGCGCAGCGTGTCGATGGCATGATGCGTGCTTTTGCTGCTGCCGGACATCCTTTCGATCCCGGCATGGTGCAGGTGAATGCTGCCAGTGACGAACAAATCCAGCAGATCGTGACGCGATTATGGCAGCGTCCCCAGCCACCGACAGCCCTGATTGCCTCCGACAGCGTGGTGGCGATGTCGCTATTGCGCGTGCTCATGCAGCGCGGTCTGCGCATTCCGGAGCATCTCTCGTTTGTGATGTATGACAATTTTCCATGGAGCGAAATTGTTCACCCGCCGCTGACGGTGGTGGCACAACCGGTCTACGAAATGGGCCGCGAAGCAGCGCGCCGCTTGATCGCCGAAATTCGTGGTGAAGCGCTGGGAGCTTTACCGGTATTTAGCGCAGAATTGATTGAACGCCAGTCCATTGGGGTCCCACGTACACTGACATACCAGAGCTCATCGGCAGGGGGGTGTTAAATCAGTCGCAGTTGTAATGATAACCATTCGCAGATAGTATCATTACACTTTTCACCCTTTGACATACTTTGACATCATGCTGCCTGCTGCTGAATCGCCCGCTGCACCTTCTCTCGCCCTGTTTTACGCCAATAACCACCGCTGGTTGAAGCATTGGCTGACGGGTAAGCTGCGTTCGGCGTTTGATGCGGATGATGTCGCGCAGGATACGTTTTTACGCGTGATGTCTGGCCATCATTTGCATGATATCCGTGATGCCAAATCGTTTCTCTGCACCCTCGCCAAACGTGTGATGGTGGATCGTTTCCGCCGCAACGCGCTGGAAAATGCGTATCTGGAATTGCTCAGCCAATTGCCCACCGCCGTTGCCCCTTCACCCGAGGTGCAGCAAAGCCAGCTGGAAACCCTGCAACTTATTGACCGGATGTTGGATGGGTTAGGGCATAAGGCGCGTCAGGCTTTTTTGCTGTCACAGCTGGATAATCTCACCTATGCGGATATCGCTACGCAGCTCTCAGTTTCCGTCAGTTCGGTAAAAAAATACATGGCAAAAGCCACCGAGCACTGCCTGTTGTTTCGTCTTGAACAGGGGTTGTGACGTGACTGCGCCACTTTCCAGCTCACAACGCGAAGCATTGCGCAGCGCTTCCCACTGGTACGCGGTACTGAGCGGCGAACGGGTTAGTCCGCAGCAGGAAATAAAATGGCAGCGTTGGGTGGACGCCAACCAGGAAAACCAGTGGGCATGGCAGCAGGTGGAGAATTTGCGCCAGCAAATGCAGGGCATGCCGGGAGAGGTTGCCAGCAAAGCATTACGTGATACGCCGATGACCCGCCGCCATGTGTTGAAAGGCCTGTTGCTGGCGGTCGGCGTGGGTACCGGATGGCAGCTGTGGCAGACAGATTATGCCAGCGGGCTGCGCGCGGATTATCGCACTGCGAAAGGTGAAATCCGCCACTACCCGCTGGATGATGGTAGCCTGCTGACGCTCGACACTGCCTCGGCGGTGAATGTCACCTTCAGCGCCAGCGAGCGGCGTATCGATCTGATTGCCGGCATGCTGGCGATTACCACGGGCAAAGATGCGGCGCAGCGTCCGTTGCGGGTGTATACGCGCCAGGGACAAATGACGGCGCTCGGTACTGCCTTTAGCGTGCAACAAAAGCGCGACAGCACGCTGCTGCGGGTGTCACAGCATGCAGTGGCGGTGCGCCTTGCTCAGGATGCAACACAAACCCTTACCGTGCAGCAGGGGCAGAGCCTGCATTTCACCGCCGATCGTTTTGGCGCGCTGAGCCGCGATGCCGATAGCACGCCCGCGTGGCTCAACGGCTGGCTCAGCGTAAGCGATCGTCCGCTGGGCGAGGTGATCGACCACCTGGCGCGCTACCGTCAGGGGATGCTGCTGTGCGATGCCGATGCTGCCAGCCTGCGCGTCAGCGGCACTTTCCCGCTGTTGCACAGCGACCAGGTGTTGCACGCCCTTGAACAAACCCTGCCGATTACACTCCAGCGCATCACCCGCTATTGGGTGCGGGTGCAGCGGCGCTAATTTTTTGTGTCGCCATTGTCCCTTTTGCCTGCGTCATACGACTTATCTCTGAATACCACAAAAAATCATAAATTTTGGAGACGTTATGACTGCTTCACGTCCACATGTATTGCGGGTGTTACCGCTGGTGACAGCGATCCGCTTCTGCCTGCTTCCTTCATTACTTTTCACCTCGGGAATGGCGATGGCGGCTACGCCAGCGACCAGCCAGTACAACATCGCAGCCGGTCCACTGGACAACGCGTTAAACCAGTTTGCTTCCGCTGCGGGCATTACTCTGTCGCTGGATGCCAGCCTGACGCGGGGTAAACACAGCGACGGTTTACGCGGCGATTACTCAGTTGAGGATGGCCTGACCAACCTGTTAGCCGGTTCACAACTGGAAGCCAGCCAACTGGGCGGCACGCTGTGGACGGTAAAACCGCGCAGCAATGAACCAAGCCTGACGGTAGTGGGTGACTGGTTGGGGGAAGCACGTGAGAGCGATGTGTTTGAGCACCCGGGGGCGCGTGACGTCATTCGCCGGGCAGATTTCGCTAAAAACGGCGCTACCACCATGCGCGAGGTCCTGAACCGGATCCCCGGCGTCAACGCCCCGGAAAACAACGGCACCGGCAGCCACGATCTGGCGATGAATTTTGGCATTCGCGGTCTGAACCCGCGCCTTGCCAGCCGCTCAACGGTGCTGATGGATGGCATCCCGGTGCCGTTTGCGCCTTATGGTCAGCCGCAGTTGTCGCTGGCACCGGTTTCGCTTGGCAATATGGACGCGGTGGATGTGGTGCGCGGTGGCGGTGCGGTACGCTACGGGCCACAAAGCGTAGGCGGCGTGGTCAACTTTGTCACGCGCGCCATCCCCAAGGATTTTGGTATCGAAGCCGGGATTGAGGGACAGCTCAGTTCGACGTCTTCGCAAAACAACCCGAAAGAGACGCATAACCTGCTGGTCGGCGGCACTGCGGATAACGGCTTTGGTAGCGCGATTCTGTACTCCGGGACGCGCGGCAGCGACTGGCGCGAACACAGCGCGACCCGTATCGATGACGTGATGCTTAAAAGCCAGTACAAGCCGAACGATGTGCATACCTTCACCAGCCTGCTGCAATACTATGATGGAGAGGCGGATATGCCGGGCGGCCTGAGCCGTGCCGACTATGACGCTGACCGCTGGCAATCAACCCGCCCGGTCGATCGTTTCTGGGGCCGTCGTCAGCTCGCCAGTCTGGGCTACCAGTTCCAGCCGGATGCGCAGCATAAATTCAATATCCTCGGTTTTTATACGCATACGTTGCGCAGCGGTTATCTGGAGCAGGGCACTCGCGTGACGTTGTCACCGCGTGAGTATTGGGTGCGCGGTATCGAACCGCGCTACAGCCAGAGTTTTAACCTTGGTCCGACGGCGCATGAAGTGGGCGTGGGTTATCGTTATGTCAGCGAATCGGGCCATGAGATGCGTTACTACGTACCGACCGCCAGCGGCGATCTGCCTTCCACCTTCAGCCCTTACGATCGCGATACCCGTTCCGGCACCGAGGCACATGCGTGGTATCTGGATGACCGCATTGATGTTGGTAACTGGACCATCACACCGGGCATGCGTTTTGAACATATTGAATCTTTCCAGCGCAACGCGATTCGCGGCACACGCCAGGACGTTAGCTATAATGCGCCGCTGCCAGCCCTCAACGTGCTTTATCACCTCACCGACAGCTGGAATCTGTATGCCAACACCGAAGGCTCCTTTGGCACCGTGCAGTACAGCCAGATTGGCAAAGCAGTGGAAAGTGGCAATGTCGAGCCGGAAAAAGCCCGTACCTGGGAAGTGGGCACCCGTTACGACGATGGCGCGCTGACGGCAGAACTCGGCCTGTTCCTGATTAACTTCAACAACCAGTACGACTCCAACCAGACCAATGACACGGTCACCGCGCGCGGTAAGACGCGGCATACCGGGTTGGAGAGCCAGGTGCGTTACAACCTTGGTGAGCTGACCCCGGCGCTGGAAGAGGTCTCGGTCTACGCCAGCTATGCCTGGGTCAATGCGGAGATCCGCGAAAAAGGCGACACCTATGGTAATCAGGTACCGTTCTCGCCGCGTCAGAAAGGCACCTTTGGCGTGGATTACCAGCCGGGCAACTGGACCTTTAACCTCAACAGCGAGTTCCAGTCGAGCCAGTTTGCCGATAACGCCAACACCGTGCAGGAAAGCGCCGATGGCAGCACCGGACGTATCCCCGGCTTTATGTTGTGGGGCGCGCGCGCCAATTATGCTTTCGGTCCCAGCCTCGCCAATCTCAACCTCGCGCTGGGGGTGAAGAACCTGTTTGATCAGGACTATTTCACCCGTTCTTATGACGACAACAACAAAGGCATTTATGCCGGGCAGCCGCGAACTTTCTATCTGCAAGGTTCACTCAAATTCTGACGGAGAGTTCACCATGCGCGTTTTTTTGTTGTTGCTGGCGTTGATGGGACCGGCCAGTGCGGTGACGGTGCAGGATCAGCACGGCACCTTTATCCTAGATCAGGTGCCACAACGGATTGTGGTGCTGGAATTGTCATTTGCGGATGCGCTGGCGGCGGTGGATATCAGCCCGGTGGGGATTGCGGACGATAACGATCCACAACGCTTGCTGCCGGAAGTGCGTGAGCACCTCCGGCCCTGGCAATCCGTCGGGCTGCGTGGGCAGCCCAGTCTGGAAGCCATCAGCGCCTTGCATCCGGATCTGATCATCGCCGACAGCAGTCGTCACAGCGGTGTCTACAGTGCATTGCAGCGTATCGCCCCGGTGTTGTTGTTGCCGTCACGCAATGAAACCTATGCAGAAAATCTCCAGTCGGCGGCCATCATCGGTGAAGTGGTAGGGAAAAAGGCTGAGATGGATCAGCGCCTGGCGTTGCATCGACAACGCATCGCGGCAGCGGCCAAACAGCTGCCGCAGGGTGCGCGGGTGCTGTTTGGCACTTCGCGAGAAAATCAGTTCACGCTGCATTCGCGCGACAGCTACACCGGCGGAGTGTTGACCGCGCTGGGGCTACAGGTGCCAGAACCGATTCAGGGGGCGGCGATGACACCGATCGGCCTCGAAAGCCTGCTGGCGCAGAACCCGGACTGGTTGCTGGTCGCGCACTATCGCCAGGAAAGCATCGTCAAGCGCTGGGAAACCGATCCGCTGTGGGGGATGTTGCATGCGGCGCAGCAACACCATGTCCGCGCTGTCGACAGCAACAGCTGGGCGCGCATGCGTGGCTTGTTTGCGGCAGAAAAAATTTCACGTGACGCCGTCATGTTATTTACACCATGACCCGCTGGATCATCAGTCTGGCGCTGTTGCTCATCGCCTTCTGGTTTAGCCTGATCAGCTTCTCACCGGTGCCGATTGCGCCGCAGTCGGCACTGCATGCGTTGTGCCCGGGACAACCGAGCAACATCGGTGAGGCGTTGATGTTTAATCTGCGGTTGCCGCGCGCCCTGGTGGCGGTGTTGCTCGGAGCGGCACTGGCGCTGGCGGGAGGATTGTTGCAGGCGCTGACCCATAATCCGCTGGCGTCGCCTGGGGTACTGGGGATTAACAGTGGCGCGGCGTTGGCGATTGCGTTGGTGTCAGCTTTTGCTCCACTAAAGCTGGCAGGCTACCCGCTGGCGCTGATTGCTGCCGGCGGTGGGGCGCTCAGTTGGTTGTGCGTCACGTTGGCCGCCGGGACGCGCGAGCGGCAGCGGTTGATCCTCGCCGGTATCGCGCTTTCTGCTTTCTGCATGGCGATGACACGGATTGTGCTGTTGCTGGCGGAAGACCACGCTTACGGCATCCTCACCTGGCTGGCCGGGGGCATCGCCCATGCGCGCTGGCAGGAGGTATGGCAGCTGTTACCGGTGGTGCTGGTGATTGCCCCGCTGGTCTTAACACAAACTCGTGCGCTCAATTTGCTGAGCATGGGCGATGATGCGGCGCACAGCCTCGGCGTCAATATTTTCGCCGTGCGCATCGGGCTGAGTAGCGCGTTGCTGTTATTGGTGGGAGCTTGCGTCAGCGTAGCGGGGCCGTTGGGGTTTATTGGCCTGTTGGTGCCGCATCTGGCGCGAGCCTGGATCGGACACGATCTGCGTTTCATGCTGCCGATGGCGATGCTGATGGGGGCGACGTTATTACTGACGGCAGATATTGCGGCACGCGGGCTGGCATGGCCCGGTGAGTTGCCCGCTGGCGTAGTGTTGGCGCTGGTCGGTGCGCCCGGTTTTCTCTGGCTGGCAAGGAGGCAACCATGATGGCGATGCGTTATCTGCTGCCGCTGGTGCTGTTAATGCTGGCGTTGTGTGCGCTGATCAGCCTGAAACTCGGGGTACAGGAATTGACTTGGTCAACCCTGTGGACGGCCTGGCAACCCAGCAGCGAGGCGCATTTTGTGGTGATGGAATACCGTCTGCCCCGCGTGGTGCTGGCATTATTAGTGGGTGCCGCGCTGGCAGTGTCTGGCGTGTTGGTGCAGGGCATCATCCGTAATCCACTGGCCTCACCCGATATCCTTGGAGTGAACCATGCCGCCAGCCTCGCCTCTTTGCTGGCACTGCTATTGTTGCCTTCCTTCCCGCTGGGATGGTTGCCACTGGTCGCCTTTGGCGGCGGCTGCTTTGCACTGCTGCTGTTGCGCGGGTTGGCAGGGACGTCATCACCGCTGCGGCTGGCGGTGATGGGTGTGGCACTGGCAGCCTGCTTTGCCAGCGTCACCGATTATCTGCTGTTATCACGCCCGCAAGATGTTAACACCGCGCTGCTGTGGCTGACCGGCAGCCTGTGGGGACGTGACTGGCAGATGGTGCTGCTGGCGTTACCGTTACCCGTGTTGCTGCTGATCAGCCTGGCTTGCTGTCGCGATCTTGATCTGCTGGCGTTGGGCGACGATCGTGCGGCCACCCTTGGCGTGTCGCTGCGTCATTTCCAGCGCGGCGTGTTGCTGCTGGGCGTGGCGCTGGCGGCGTTGGCGGTCGCGGTATGTGGGCCGATCAGTTTTATCAGCCTGGTGGTGCCGCATCTGGTGCGACGTCTGGTGGGCGGACGTCATGCCCGCCTGTTGCCGTTTTCCGCATTACTGGGGGCGCTGGTGTTGTTGCTGGCCGATGTGCTGGCGCGGACGCTGTCTCCACCGATGGAGTTGCCTGCCGGTGTGATCACCGCGTTGATCGGCGCTCCCTGGTTTTTCTGGCTACTCATCAGGACACGATAGATGCAACTGAAGGTTGAGAATCTGACGGCGGGTTATGCGGGGAAACGCGTGCTGCAGGATGTCAGTATCCATTTTGCGCCAGGAGAGATCACCGCGCTGCTCGGACCGAATGGCTGTGGTAAGTCGACATTACTTAAAGCGCTGGCACGTTTGCTGGTACCCAGCCAGGGAGAGGTGTGGCTGGCGCAACAACCGCTGGCGCGTTTCTCTTCACGGCAGCTGGCGCAGCACCTGGCGCTGTTGCCGCAGCAACATCTGACGCCGGAAGGGGTCAGCGTGGCGGAGTTGGTGGCTTATGGTCGCCATCCGTGGTTACCGCTGTGGGGGCGCTTATCGGCACAGGATCGGGAACAGGTGCAGTCCGCGATGGTCCGTATGGGCGTGGCGCATCTGGCGCAGCAACGCGTCAGTGATCTCTCCGGTGGCCAGCGGCAGCGCGTGTTTCTGGCGATGCTTGTGGCGCAGGATACGCCGCTTATTCTGCTGGATGAACCCACCACCTGGCTGGATATCAATCACCAGATTGAACTGATGAAACTGATGGGCGAGTTTAAGGCGCAGGGGAAAACGGTGGTAACGGTGCTGCACGACCTTAATCAGGCCAGTCGCTACTGCGACCAACTGGTGCTGCTGGCACAAGGCGCAGTGATCACCCAGGGAACCCCGGCCCAGGTGCTGCAACCGGACGTCCTAAAGCGGGTATTTCAGGTTGATGTGGCGGTGGTGCGCGAGCCGCTGAGTGGCGCATTGATGTGCGTGCATCATGATGGTTAGCATGATCACGATAACTTCACTAATCATCAATCATGAAATGATAACTATGGTTATTATTACTTCCATCGGAGGCACACAGCCTTTCACTCAAACACATGAAGGAATAAGACCATGAAAACCATCAAAGCAATGTCAATCGCCGCTGTCGCCGCTTTTTCACTGATGTCATTTGCCAGCTTTGCGCAGAGCATTTCTGTCACCGCTGATACCCTTGACGGTGCTGAAGCACAAATCGCCGCTCAGGCTGCACAGCATGGTGATCAGTACAAAATCACTGAAGCCAACACCAATAACCGCGTGCATATGACCGCCGAACTGTATAAATAATAAAACGTAGTGTGAATAAAGCCGCCGATTAAGGCGGCTTTTTTTATGGCGCTATCCGCACATCAGAACTGATAAACCAGGCCGACTGCAACGACATCGTCGGTGCTGATACCGGCTGATTCGGTGAACTCGCTGCTGTCGATCAGGTTGATTTTGTAATCAACATAGGCGTTCATATTTTTGTTGAAATTATAGGTCGCACCGATATCGATAAACTTAACCAGATCCTGGCTACCATAGGTGTTGCCATCGCCGGATGCACCAAGGTCTTTAGCACGGGTTTGGTTGTAGCCAACAAACGGCACCAGACCGAAGTCAAAGGTGTATCCCGCATAGGCTTCGAACAGGTCTGATTGGTTGGCATAACCGTAAGCGCCGCCTGAGCTGGAGCCGAAGCGTGAGGCGTTGTAGGCTTTGGTATACATAAACGCCAGATAAATGTTGTTCACATCATATTTCAGCGCTGTGGTGTAGGCTTCCGCACGGGTGCCGTGGCCCATAATGCCGCTGGTCAGGCTGTTTTGTTCATTGGTACGGTCGGCGCTCATGAAGGCACCCGCCAGGCTAAAGCCTGCACCAATATCATAGGATGCTGACATGCCGTAACCGTCGCCATTCTGACGCAGCACATCACGCACGCCCGGCTCACCGCCGCCGCCGTCGTTTTTACCCTGATATTGCAGCGCGAATTTCAGGCCATCCACCAGACCGAAGAAATTGGTGTTGCGATAGGTCGCCATACCATTACCGCGGTTGAACAGGAAGGTGTCTGAGTTGTAGGTCATGCCGTCAAACTCAGGCTGCATATCGGTATAACTCAGGGCATCGTACATGACGCCAGAGTTACGACCGTAATCGAAGGAACCGTAGTCACCATATTTAACCCCGGCGAAACCTTTACGGGTAAACATGGAGTCGGTTTCATTTTCAGACTGGTTAAGATTCCACTGCGCCTGCCAGAATCCGTAACCGGACAGCTAGTCGGTAATTTGCGTTTCACCACGGAAACCAAAACGCATATAAGATTGGTCACCATTCTGGCTGTCATCATTGCTGATATAATTTTCACCAACAACCATGCCATTAATATCTAATTTGTTACCATCTTTGTTATAAACTTCCGCTGCATGTGATGCGTTGGCCATGATGAGACCTGCTATCGCTAAGGATAGCTTTTTAATATGTTTGCTCATTTTATCCCTCGAAAAACACTGCTTATAATATTTAATAATGCGGGAACTTATTTCCGCAGCTGTGGTATGTAACATTCATTTCAAGTTCAGTAAATCTATGTAATTAAAATCCGCACAATAAGGTAAATTAGTTCTATTGGTGTGCAGTCGATCACGGTTTAGCACAGTTTGGTAAATTAAAAGCCGTTACACCTGTGTTATTAGTCTACTCAACTCACATGAATGAGACAGGTTGTGATGGCACTCTGACAGATGAATAAGATGAAATGGATCGTAGCAGGCGCGGAGTCCGGGATGGGTAAGGAAATTGTTGTGCACTTGTTGCAGAGTGGATGCTATATCGCTGCTATTGTTGAAGATTATATTAAGATTGCCGACCTGACCTCCCGCTTTCCGCACCAGTTTGTTGGTGTGGAAATAGCACGTAACGAGAGCCGGGGAATAGCCTCCCATCTTCAAGCCATTATTGACGATTTCGCCAGTGTCGATGGGGTAATATTGTGCGACAGCACCTTGTCAACAAAACCCGTGGAAGAGATGATGGCTGATGAAATCATTTCATCTGTCACGTTCGGGCTCACGAATCCATTACTGCTGATACGTGAGATTATTCCATATTTCAGATATAAAAACCGCGGGAGGCTGATCCTGGTATCCTCGGGTCATGATAAGCAATCATCGCCGGACATTTCGGTGAATTATGCTATCAGCAGGGGAGTGGAGAGTCTTTTTTCATCATTGACGGATGATCTTTCCGCGTTTGGCATCGAAACATCGGTTATTAATTTTAATGCCGAAGATTATGTTGCTTCATTGGCAGATAAAAATAACGGGGCGACGTCTTCGATGGCCGAATGTATTTCGAGTGAAATCACGCCTGCCCGTTTGTTGATTTGTTAATTAATCTGCGTGCGTTATTATTCTGTCATGCGGATGAGACATACTAAATTGCCAGTCGCTGTGCCAGCGATTTCTTAACCAATAACTTTGCGGGATTTCGGCCTCCAGAATAAATCCGGCTTTTTCCAGCAAGCGACGGGAAGGGAGGTTGCCAGCGGTGACGGTCGCAATCAGGCGGTTAATCCCGCCCGTGGTAAACGCATAGTCGCACAACGCCAGCAGTGATTCTGCGGCGTAGCCTTTGCCCTGAGCTTCAGGGGCGAACAGAAAACCCACCTCAGCACAATGGTGATCATGATGGATATAGCCCGTTACGCCAAAGGGTTCGCCGCTCAACCTGTCGCGCACCATCAGACATAACCAGTGCTGACTCTGCGGCGACCAGAGTGGTAGGCGCGTCTCAAACGAGGCGCGAATTTCCTCCTCGGTTTTGGCATCAGAGACGTAGTACAGCACGTGCGGAGAGGTCAGCAGGCGGTGATAAAAATCCCAGTCTGCGGCTGTTATTTGTGCGCAGGTGAGGCGGGGAGTGGTAAACATTAACCCAGTGCTCTGATGTTGGCGTTGATCTTATCCGCTGTCGCTTGAATCACGTTGGCGGGGATGGCACCGCCCAACGCCTGTGCCGTTGGCACAAACATCGCGGCGACGTCGCTGACTTCTTCAATAATGCGTTGCAGGGTCTTGTCCGCAATATCGGCGGATGCTGCGGCTTTTAATAAGGCTTTCCGGCTGATATCCCGACCATAACCCGCCACCGAGGTCTGATGTTGACCACCTGGCCCCATTTGCAGGGTCAGATCGTAGGCGGGGGAGACCTGCCATTCTTCCTGCTGGTTCAGGACAAAGGCAAAGTTTTTGGCGTGATCATCCTGGTTATTCATGATGACATTGAACACCATACGGCGCGCCTGAATTTCACGCTCCACCATCGAGCGGGTGATCATGCCGGTCGCCTGCAATATATCGCTGTAGTCGAGACAGGGCAGGCGGAAATCCGCCTGCAGCGCACCTGCCATGCTCAGTACCGGCACACGTAGACCGGCGTGACGATCAAAGCGTTTCACGCCGAAAGCAGATAAACCGTTGCCCAAATCAAACCAGCGGCTGTCAGGGAAATCGATGCCCGCTTGCCGCGCCAGCCGGGCATACACTTCTTCCAAGGCACACACCCATACCCCCTCCTGGGCCGCAGGGAATTTGATCAACCAGGGATGGCTACCCGCGAAGGCTTGGGCGGCAATATGACCCGTAACCGGGTCGAACTCCACCAGCACTTTGGGGCGTGCACCGTGTGGCGAACCGCCCAGCCTGACCAGCTCCGGTAGCACCTCAGAATCCTGGCCAGCAACTTCAATCTTGATTTGTTCGGCGAGGACAATCAGATCATCAATATGCTGGTGCTGCTGCTCCGGCATGTCGAGCAACGGGCGATAGGTGAGTGCGCCCATGGTGTTATCACCTAACATTGCCAGTCGATCCAGCACCGACAAGGCGGCAGGTTCGATATTATTGCGTCGTAACAGGCGATCCATCAGCAACCGGCCCCAGCCATCGGGCAACGAGTCGGCTATAAAACCGGGGATGCCTTCCTGATGACGTTCAAAGTCGGCATAGGTGGTGCTGACCGGCGGATGCAGCAGCGGCGACAATTCAATGCCACGGTCAATGCTTTCGGCTGAATATTCAAACAGCCATTGCCCGCGATCTCTGCCAGCCGCCAGGATACCCAGCGGAAAGTGATCGCCCCAGCCCTGATAGATAATTTCCAGCCGCTGCAGAGGTTGATAGCTTTTTGTCATGGTTCTTTCCTCTTGCGTTGAGTCGCACGTTGCCGGGTCGGCTGCTTCAGCGCTTCAACCTGCGCGATACTCAACGCCGGTGCGACAAACAGCCCGCTCATCTCTTTTTCGAGTCGCAAGGCAAAAACCACTTTCATAAAATTTTCCAGCGTGGCTTTACCGTCATTCTCCAGCTTCTTCAGGGCGGAAACCGAGATCCCGGCTTTTGCTGCCAGATCCTTTTGCAGCATATTGCGGCGTAGGCGGTGATCTTTCAGCCGTTGACCCAACTCAGAGAGCAGTCTGGCTTCAGAATAAAGATTAAGGGCCATAAATAAAGCTCCTGATGCTAATTTTTATGCATAAAGGATGATTTTGAATCTCTTATCCTATCACGTAAATGAGCAACGGAGGGAAATATGGTAGAACCAGACGGATAAGGATAAGGGCTTCATATGAAGTCCATGGTTGTTTTTTTACCTTGTAAGGGACTCAATTGAACTCTTAAATACCATTGGTTCCGCTACCACACAACACCACGGCGACTTTCTCGTCTGCGTTGAGGGTAAACAGCTGACGCGTCACCGCCGCCACGGCCGTTGCCGCGCCCAGTTCAATCGCCAGCCCGGTGGCTGCCCAGACTTCACGGGCCGATGCTTCGACCTGATCTTCCGGCACCAGTACGGTCTCATCAACGTACTGTTCCACCAACGCAAAGTTAATCGCTTCAGTAGAACGGGCCGCCAGGATCGGCACAATGGTTTTCACCTGCTCCAGTTTGACGATCTGTTGCTGTTGCCGGCTGGTCCACATCATCGGGCAACCTGCTGCCTCCACACCGATAATACGAATGCCCGGTTTCAGCAATTTTGCCGCCTGTGCCACCCCGGCAATCAGGCCGCCGCCGCCGATCGACACCACCAGCGTTTCCACCTCTGGCCACTGTTCGAGGATCTCCAGCGCCATCGTGCCCTGGCCGATAATCACATCGCGATCCGCGTAGGGATGCAGCAGAGTACCACCGGTTTCCTTAATACGTGCACCCGCCGCATCCCAGCTCTGATCCCAGAAATCGCCTTCCACCGTCAGTGTTGCCCCATAGCTTTCGATACGCTGGCGTGTCAGCTCGGTACTGGTGTTCATGACAAACACGTCAGCGGGCAGAGCCAGTTGCTGGCCGACATAAGCGACCGCAGCACCAAAATTTCCGCCTGACGCGGTGGCCAGCCCTTGCTGGCGAACGTTTTGTGGCAGGTTAAGCACCCGGTTAAAAGCACCGCGCGACTTAAACGAGCCGGTCACCTGTGAACATTCCGCTTTCAGACGCAGTTCAATGCCGGGCACCGGTTGCCATGGGGCGGCTTCCACCAGCGGCGTTTTACGCACCCACGGACGCACACGCTCCAGCGCGGCAAGATAATCATTGACGTTAATATCCTCGATCATCACTTTACATCCTGTACCAGCACCGCGAGGCTGTTGCCCTGCGCGGTGGCACCAAAAGTGCGTTGTGAATAAATCTGTCCGCCGGTGGTGAAATGTACCGCCTGCGGCTGTGCAGTGGGTTCGGTAAGACGGTGCAGCCAGCCCGCCAGTTCACCGGCGCTGACCTGATCACCAATGTTATGCAAGGGCTCAAACCAACCATCTCCCGGCGACAGCAGATTGCCACCCGCCGGGATAAACACCTGCTGCGATGCTTCAGCGGGTGGCGTCTCCGATGTGATCAGACCGAGATGATTGAGGACGCGAGCCACGGCGGCGCGGGTGCGTGTCACCCCGCGGGGTGACACGCTGCCGTTCCAGCCCATCTCTGCCGCAATCGCCGGTAAGCCGAGGTTAGCCGCTGCACCACAGCTGGTACGCGGATCGCCCATATTGTTGGTGACCACCGTCAATGTGGCAGCAAAGGCGCGTGCCATCGCTTCGCTTTGTTCACGCACCTGCGGGCTGAGTTCATCAGTCACCACCACCTGCGCGCTCTCTTCAATAAACAGTGAGCTGCCGCCGCTGTGCAGATCGAGGTAGAAATCACACAGCGGGAAGATGGCATCGTGAATCCAGGCGGCGATCTGTTCGGTGGGTGTGCCCCAGGGGTTACCGGGGAACACGCGTGCCAGATTTTTATTATCAAGTGGGCTGACGCGCATTGAGGCCCGTACCGCAGGCGTGTTGGCGCAGGGCAGCAGGATCAGACGCCCCTGAAGCTGATCCGCCGTCAGATCGCGGATCAATTCATTGATAATAATCGGCCCTTCATACTCATCGCCGTGGATCCCTCCGGTGATCAACATCGTTGGCCCACTGCCATTCGCGATCACCGCCAACGGCATGGCAATGGTACCCCAGGCGTCGTTATGCGCTGACAGTGGCAGATGTGCAAATCCCACCTGTTTACCCTGCCGGTTAAAATCGATCTCACTGAACACTATCGACATGATTACTGCTCCGTTTTCAGATCGTTTTGCGCATCGTTAAACCATTTCTGGCGCAGCGCAGGCAGCTCGCCGTCCTGGGTGCTTTTGTCGATAAACTGGTTAATGGCGGCCATCAGCTCGGGCTGGCCGGGACGGATGGCAATATAAGCCGGGCTTTTACGCAGCAGATATTTCAGTTCGATATGTTTCGCTGGGTTTTCCTGCGCGACTTTCTGCGCAATCAGATTGTTTTCGGCGAACATCGGTGCCTGACCGGATAAAAAGGCGCTGACTGCCGAGGCGGTATCTTCGAGGCGCAGATAGTTGCCCTGGGGGTTCTGGTCGCTGAGCGTCAGATCCGGAGTGGAGCCTTTTGGCACAGCGATGGTGGCATTGCTCAGATCGCTCAGTTTGGTGACTTTTTTCACGTCACTGCCGCCATACACGCCGAGATACACCGCCGCGTAAGGTTCAGAGAAGTTCACCAGTTTGGCGCGTTCCGGGCTGGAGCCGAGTGCGGCGATCAGTACGTCTACTTTGCGTGACATCAGATAAGGGATGCGGTTGGCCCCGGTGACCTGCTGCAATTGCAGTTTGACCCCCATGTTATCGGCCAGTTTCTGCGCCAAATCCACATCCAGCCCGGTGGGTTTACCGGCGGCATCAGTGAAGCCCCAGGGAGCGGCATCAACGGTGGTGGCTACTCGCAGTACGCCACGAGATTTAATGTCATCGAGTGAGTTGGCCTGCGCCAAAAACGGCAGGGCACACAGCGCCACCAGCGCCAGGGTTTTACCAATTGTTTTCATGCCTATTCTCCGGTGTCGTTAAACGGGGGTTTGTACAAAGCGTTGTAATTCCGGGGTGCGTGGCGCACCAAAAATCTCGGCAGGCGGGCCGCTTTCCCAGACCTCGCCCTGATGCATAAAAATCACCTTGCTGGATACCTTGCGGGCAAACGCCATCTCATGCGTCACCGCAATCATTGTCATGCCTTCCTTTGCCAGGTCTTCCATTACCCGTAGCACTTCACCCACCAGTTCCGGGTCGAGTGCCGACGTGGCTTCATCGAATAACATCACTTCCGGCGACATTGCCAGTGCGCGGGCAATAGCCACACGCTGCTGCTGGCCGCCAGACAGAGAGGAGGGAAACGCATCGCGCTTTTGTCCCAACCCGACCTGTTCCAGCAGGCGTTTTGCCAGCGCGGGCGCTTCGGCTTTGGTGATACGACGCGTCAACAACGGTGCCAGGGTAACGTTTTCGGCCGCCGTTAAATGAGGAAACAGGTTAAAGCTCTGAAACACCATGCCGACGTTCTGGCGCAGCTTCTGCAACTCCGCTGGCGAACCACCGACGGGCAGACCGCCGACGTGAATGGTGCCGCTGTCCGGTTTTTCCAGACCATTAATGCAGCGCAGCAATGTGCTTTTGCCCGAGCCACTTTTGCCGATAATGGTGACGATATCGCCGCGATCGACATGGGTGGTGATGCCGCGCAGCACCTCGTTGGGTCCAAAACTTTTTCTGATTGCATCAATGACGACCAGCGACATGGAAACGTGCCTCCAGGTGAAGGGAGAGACGCGCTAGCGGAAAGCACAGCGCGAAATAACAGAGCGCAACCAACAGATAAATCAGCAGCGGTTGCAGCGTGGATCCGCTGACAATCTGCCCGGATCGGGTCAGCTCTACGAAGCCCACCAGCGCCGCCAGTGAGGTGTTTTTAATCAACTGTACGGAAAACCCGACGGTCGGTGGCAGCGACAGGCGCAACGCCTGCGGCAGGATCACGGTACGCAGCATTTGCAGCCGTGAGATTCCCAGTGACAACGAGGCTTCCCATTGTCCTTTGGGCACGGCCATGATGCTGCCACGCCAAATCTCACCGAGAAATGCCCCGGCGGAGAGCGAAAAAGCGACCAGCGCTGCGGTAAAGGAGCTGACGTCAATGCCGAGGAACACCGGCATACCGAAGAACAGCAGGAACAACATGCCAAGCAGGGGGATGCCCTGAACCAATTCGACGTAAAACCACGCCACGGCCTGCAACCCACGCTGATGAGAAGTCCGTGCGACTGCCACCAGTAACCCGATTACCGCACCGCAGGCAAAGGTGCAGAGCGCCAGCAACAGGGTCCAGCGCAACGCACTGATGATCATCCAGATGTCGTGTATAGAGATGCCGCGCATGGTTACCTCCGCGCCTGAAAGCGATACCACACCATGCGCAACAGCACCTTCATCAGGCTGACGGCGAAGAAATACAGGCCGCAAATCAGCAGATAAATTTCAAAGCTGCGAAAGGTGCGCGAGTCAACAAAGCTGCCGCTGTGGAAGATCTCTTCTACGCCGATTTGTGAAATCAGACTGGTGCCAATCAGCGTCAGTACCATCTGGCTGGCGAGCGCCGGGAAGACGTTCTGCATGGCCGGGAGAGTCAGCACATAACGGATAATCTGGCGCTTGGACAGACCAAGCGCTTCACCGGCCTCGCTTAAACCGCGTGGTAGCGAGACCAATCCAGCGCGCAGGATCTCCGTCATATAAGCACCGCAATACAACGACAGCGCGATGATCCCGGCCACCGGTGGTGAGAGATGCAATCCGAGGCTGGGTAACCCGAAATAGATCAGAAACAATTGCACCAGCGACGGCGTGTTGCGAAAAAACTCCACATAGCAGCGCACCAGTCGCCGCCAGCCCGGGCGGGCATAAACCAGCGTCAATGCGCCGATCGCACCGATACTCAACCCAAACAGAATCGACAACAGGGCATAGAGAGCGGTTTCCATCAGTCCCTTTGCCAACACAGCGCTGTAAGGCAGCAGAGAAGCAAAATCAAAGACGTAATCCATCGGCGACCGCCTCCTGAAGTTCGAGAATGGCTTCGATCTCTACCGTCTGGTTTTGCGGCAGCGATCCGGCACCGATCGCGGAACGTGCTCCACGTCCAATCTGTTCGCCAAAAACCTGCACAAACAGATCGGAACAACCGTTGATCACCTGAGGATGCTGCCGGAAGGTATCCTGTGCGTTGACCCAGCCCAGCAACTTGACCACGCTTTTGACGGCACCGAGATCGCCGGTGGCCTGGCGGGCGACGGCGAGCAAGTTAAGACCGGTCAACCGTGCGTGGTGATAGGCATCCTCCACGCTGACCTCATCGCCGACTTTGCCGGTGTGCAGATAACCATTGGCCTCCAGCGGTCCCTGGCCGGAGAGATAAAGAAAGTTGCCGAACACTCGCCAGGTGACAAAATTAGCCACGGGCATTGGCACGGGGGGCAGCTCAATCCCCAACGCGTGCAAATGGTCGCTTAGGCGGCAATCAGTGGGGGATAATGGCGTTGCAACGAAGGTGTTCATTTTTTGCCCTACAGGGAGTTTTTCGGCATTATGACCACGCTGGTTTTTATTGGTCAACCATAATGGTCGACCAATAAGCAAGTTGTATGACCGGGTTGTGAGAGGGCTCACGTTAAAACGCAAAATCAGCGGAAGAAGGGGATAAGCAAAGGATCTGACAAGGAAATTAGCGTGTTAAACGGATTAATCGCCACTCGCCGTGACCGCGAACTCAGGCTATAATCGCCGCCAGTTGACCAAATTGGTTAGCCATTTGCAGATATTTTCCAGGAGTCGCGGATGAACAGCACTGATGACATCTCCCAACGTATTGTCGGGCATGATAAAACCGCCGCAGTGAGCGTCTATCGCTCGATTATGGAGGCCATCCGTGAGGGTGACTTAAAAGCGGGAGATAAATTGCCTAACGAGCGTGAACTGGCACGTCGCTTTGCAACGTCGCGTAGCACCATCCGTAATGTGCTGGCGATGATGTCGACGCAGGGATTAGTCACGCGCAAGGTGGGAAGCGGTTCGTATCTGTCGGAGAATCTGAATCAGCAGTTGAGTGACACCGACCGACCCGTGGCGGCGTGGCACAAAGAGGTGCCGACCTACAGCGAAATCCTTGAAGGTCGCCTGTTGTTCGAACCGATGATGATGACGCTGGTGACGGTACGAGCCACCGAAGACGACTTCGCCAAAATGCGCCACCATTTGCAGGGTATTCGTGAAGCACAGGAATGGTTGCAGTACAAAGAGCATATCTATGCGGTGCATCAGGCGATGTTTGCCGCCACCCGCAATCGCTTCCTGATTCAGATCTTCGATAACGTCATCGCTGACCGCCGCGCGGTACAGTATGACGGGCAGCATTCGTTGCACTCTGCGGTGAGTGACATCGTGCGCGAACAGACATTGCGTGAATTGACCCCCCTGGTCGAGGCTCTGGAAGCACGGGATGGCAAGCTGGCCCAGAAGCGGGCGGATGATTACTTTACCCGTATCCTCGCATCATTAAGTGTTTATGGGTAAATGCTGTCAGGTCAGTTGCATACCATAGCTAGGCGATGAATTGAGCAGCCGTGTGTGCGAAATGCGACATTAAGAGAAGGAGGTCTGAGTGCCTGACTGACCACAGGGAAACGGGGGGTAAATCCCGTCGAGGTGACATCGGGTTTCAAAGCGCTAAACACCATTCAACAAGCGACCTCCACTACTCCGGTTCGAAATCGAACCTTATAGAGATTTTTCGGCATGACCAGAATGACCCGGGCCACAATGATGAAGACTTTCTTCGTCATTTTTTCCCTGAACCTCCTTGCCTTGCGGCATGCGGGAAGCTACCTTTTATCTTGTCTAGACATAAGTGCAGCCTCAGGTCGATGGATGATCTCCTGAGGCTCTTTCGTTTCCGCCGTCAGCAACAGCATACTTAAGACAGAAAGTCTTAAGCGCCCACCGCGAGAACATGTTTTTTGTCTCCTGAACATTATTTCTGCGAAAAAGTAATGGGTAAGCGTAGAAACACAAAATAAAGTCAATTTTTTATTTTAAAATCAGTTCGTTGATTTTTTTATAAAACTGACTTTTTAGATTTCTTCTGAGATTTTTGATTTATCCCCTATCTACACTGCAATACAAAAATTCCCCCCACGTATGACGGAATTACGGCGCTATCACTAGCATTGCTATCGAATCCATTTGTTCTGACTGAAAACTGTGCAATGCTCTTCGCTGGTGCGCAACTTTCGTGCAACATCTCGCAATGGTCCTGCTGTAGCGGGCTGTAATCCTGGCACTTAATTTGCTTGCAGTTGTATATACATGCTCTGACAACAATCACTCTTAACTTTTACCAGAAGGAAATCAGCATGCTATCTCTGCGTACGTTGAAAACGACCCTTGCGGCGGCCTGTTGTTTTGGTTTGATCGCGTCTGCCAGCAGCCTGGCAGCACCAGCACCAGCACCAGCGCCGGAAGCGGGCACGTTAAAGATGGGGGTTGAACCTTGGTTGGGATACGGTCAGTGGCATGTTGCCACAGCACACAACCTGTATAAGCAGCAGGGACTCGACAACGTTGAAGTTATCAACTTCGCGGAAGATAAGGATATTAATGCCGCGCTGGCGAGTGGTCAGATTGATGCCGCCAACATTGCTACCCACACCGCCATGGGCATGATCTCCGCCGGACTGCCGGTCAAAGTGGTCCTGTTGCTGGATCGCAGCCAGACCGCCGATGCCATGCTGGTTTCCAAAGATGTGACCTCGTTAAAAGACCTGAAAGGCAAGCAGGTAGCCTATGAAGAAGGAACCACCAGCGACATTCTGTTGCGTAGCGCACTGGCTAAGGCGGGCCTGAAATACAGCGATATCAAACCGGTGCCGATGCCCGCTTCATCTGCCGGTAGCGCGTTGATCGCCAAACGTGTACCGGTGGCAGTGACCTATGAACCTTATCTTTCGGTGGCGATGAAGGGTGATCCCAGCCTGAAGATGCTCTACAGCGGTGCATCCGATCCGGGCTTGATCAGTGACGTACTGGTGGTACGTGACGATGTGATCAAAAACAAACCGGGTCAGATTGCTGCCCTGATTAAAACCTGGGATGCTGCAGTTGCGCATTATCAGGCCAACACGCCTGCCGATCGCGCCATCATCGCCAAAGCGGTGGGGGCCAGCGTTGAAGATCTCAACACCGCGTTTGATGGCGTGAAATATTACACCCTGGCGGAGAATAAAGCGGCACTGGGCGGCGAATACAGCACCACCACCTTCCCGCATGTCCTGAAAGCCGCCACCGAAGCCGGGATTATTACCCAACCGGTAACACCTGCGCAGGTGATTGACGCCAGCTTCGTTAACGCACAGTAATCCTCCCCGGAGGCGTAATGAGTTCTTTAAAACTGGATGCCGTCAACCGGCCATCTCGTCCGCGTCGACGTCGCTGGTCGCTACTCACCATTGGCCGTGCCCCCTCGCGGGGGCAGTTTCTCAGCATTGCCATCATGGTGTTTGCGGTGTTGCTGCTCAGCTGGTGGCTTGCGACCCGGAACGGATCGATCCCGGCGATTTTCCTACCAGGTCTCGATCAGGTCTGGCTACGTATGGTGCGCCTGGCCGCTGACGGCACGCTGTGGAGCGATGTGCAAAGCAGCCTGTACCGTATCGCGATTGCTTTTGTTATCTCCTCGCTGATGTCGATTGTGATCGGGGTGATGGCCGGGTGTTATGGCCTGTTCAAAGCGATTTTTGAACCTCTTGTCGATTTTATCCGCTATATGCCGGTGGTGGCGTTTGTGCCGCTGACCATTCTGTGGACCGGCACCGACGATGTGCAGAAATTTTTAGTGATCTGGATCGGCACCTTTTTCCAGCAGGTGTTGATGATGATGGATGCCGTGAAACGCGTGCCGGTGGATTTTATCGGTCTGGGACGCACCCTCGGCATGCCCGATCGCAAAATCCTGCTGCGTATCGTGTTACCCGCCGCGCTGCCTGCCATATGGGATGCATTACGTATCAGCCTCGGCTGGGCGTGGACCTGGCTGGTGCTGGCCGAGCTGGTGGCCTCCACCTCCGGCCTCGGCTATCGCATCGTGGTGTCCCAGCGCTATTTCCAGACTGACACCATTATCGGCTACATCCTGTTGCTGGGATTGTTAGGGCTAATTACCGACCAACTGATGCGCGCGGCTGAACGCGTGTTGTTCCGCTATAACCGGAGGCGCTCCTGATGGCCACGCTGACTTTGTCAAAACTGGAAAAAAGCTTCCCACTGGGCAAAACCCAACGCCGGGTGCTGCACGGTATTGATTTAACCCTGCATGAAAACGAGTTTGTGTCGATTGTCGGGGCATCCGGCTGCGGCAAAAGCACCTTGCTGTCAATTGCCGCCGGGTTAGAGGAATTTGAAGGCGGTGACGTGCTGGTGGATGGGCGATCCATCACCGGACCGGGGCTGGATCGCGGCGTGGTGTTTCAATCCTACACTTTGCTGCCGTGGTTAACCGCGCGGCAAAACATTGAATTCGCGCTGAAAGCGGCGGGCACCCCCGCGAAGCAGTGCCGCGACATCGCGCAACAACATCTCGAACTGGTCAGGCTGGACAATGCCGGGGACCGTTGGCCGGGTGAACTTTCCGGTGGTATGAAGCAGCGCGTAGCGATTGCGCGTGCACTGT
The DNA here is from genome assembly GCF_000175935.2 of Pantoea sp. At-9b. NCBI lineage: Bacteria > Pseudomonadati > Pseudomonadota > Gammaproteobacteria > Enterobacterales > Erwiniaceae > Pantoea > Pantoea sp. At-9b. The sequence goes on along the minus strand of NC_014839.1, from coordinate 199,474 downwards.
CGTATCGGCCGAAAATTCTGCTGATGGACGAACCCTTTGGGGCGCTGGATGCCATGACCCGACATCAGATGCAGCAGTTGCTGATTGAAATCTGGGAAAAACATCGTCTGACGGTGATGTTTGTCACCCACGACATTGAAGAAGCGGTGTGGCTTTCTGACCGCATCGTGGTGATGGGACAGGGCGTCATTGACAGCACCTTCCCGGTGAATCTTCCCCGACCACGACACGAAGAAATGAGCCGCGATTCCGAGTTCATTGACCTGCAGCACCGGGTGTTGTCACGCATTCGCCAGCCCCTCGCGACCCACTGATTAAAGGAAACCACGATGTCCGTAACCTTTCATGATTTAACCCAGGCCGACACGCTGCCGGAAGCCCTGTTTCAACGTACCGAGTCCGATCTCTCTTTCTTTGCTGCGCGCGTCACGCCGATTATTGAGGCGGTTAAAAGCGGAGGGGACGCGGCACTGATCCGCTTCGCCCGCGAATTCGATGGTGTGCAACCGGAACATTTTTCGATTCGCGCTGAACCCGAGGAGTTTGATGCCGCCTTTGCCCGCATGGACCCGGAAGTCATCGAGTCGATTCGTTTTTCGGTGGAGAACGTGCGTAAGTTTCACGAAGCGCAAAAACCGGAAGAGATGTGGCTGAAGGAGATGCAGCCTGGCGTGTTCGCTGGCGATCGTCACGTTCCCATCGATGCGGTCGCGTGCTACGTGCCACGGGGGAAAGGTTCATTCCCCAGCGTGCTGATCATGACCACCATTCCGGCGGTGGTGGCGGGCGTCCCCCGTCCGATCGTCATCACGCCGCCGGGACCGGATGGCAAGGTGGATGATGCCACGCTGGTCGCCGCTAAGTTAGTCGGTATCACCGAGATCTATAAATGTGGCGGCGCACAGGGTGTGGCGGCGGTGGCATACGGCACCGCCAGCGTCCCGAAATGCCTGAAAATTGTCGGTCCCGGCAGCCCGTGGGTGGTGGCAGCAAAACGTCAGTTGACACACCTGATTGATCCGGGTGTGCCTGCGGGTCCGAGTGAAAGCATCATTCTGGCGGATGACAGCGTTGACGGCGCACTGGCAGCATTGGATCTATTGATTGAATCCGAACATGGCCCGGATTCTTCGGCATATCTGGTGACCTCCAGCCGTCGCGTAGCGGAGCAGGCGATTGCCGCGCTGCCGGGCTACTGGGTGCAGCAGACTGAGAAGCGCGCGGAATTTTCCCAGGCGGTGCTATGCGGCACCCACGGCGGGGTGGTGCTGACCAAAGACTTTGCCACGGCGGTTGAGTTTGTGAATCAGTACGCGCCAGAGCATCTGGAAATTCTGGCACGTGAACCGATGGCGGTGATGACGCAGATTCGTAACGCCGGGGAAATCCTGCTCGGGCAGCATACCCCGATTACCCTCGGTAACTTTGTGCTCGGCCCGAACGCGGTGTTACCTACCAACGGCGCGGCTAAAACCGCCGGACCGCTGTCGGTGTTTGACTATATGAAACGCGTCTCGGTAGGATATGTTACCTCGGCGGGCTACGATGCGCTGGCAACCAAAGCCCATCGCTTCGCGCTGTATGAAGGTTTCCCCGGCCACGCGCTGGCGGTGTCCGATCTGCGTAAAACGCTGATGGGAGAAAAGGATGACGGCTGAATCACGGCAACCGCTGGCGGCGCAGGCGCGTACTCTGGCGCGCGCGGGTGACTGGCAGGGCGCGCAAGGCAAACTCACCCAGTTGATCAGTGAAGTGACCGGTGCAGTCGCCAGTGATGTGGCGATCAATCGTGATCAATACAGCCTGAACTCGCTGAACGGTCTGGTCACGCTCGACGGCAGCCGCCGTCTGTTTTTCAAATATCACCACGAAGAGAGCGAAGAACACACCATTGAAGAGTACTACCGTGCCGAGCTGTTGCGCGAGCATGGTTTCGCGGTAGATGTGCCTTGCTATGCCTGTGGCGAGCCGGGACGGCAGATTTTGCTTTACACCCGGCGCGACGATCGGCGACTGGCGGATGTTTGCCGCACGATTGAAGCGGGGGAAGAACCCGCGTTGCAAGCTGCGGTGATTGATGCCCAGCAGCGTGCTGACCGCGATATTCTGCTCAAAACCTTGCCCACGCTGCAACGTGGCAGCGTTGATGAGGTGGTAGCGGAACCGATCCACCAATTGTTCTGGCACCGTCTGATTTCACCGGATGCCCCGGCCGGGCTGGGCGGGCGCGTTCAGCGATTTTATGTCGATAAAGAATTTACCCTGGCGGGTGAAACTCTGTCATGGCAAACCCTAAGTCAGTTGCAGTGGGAGGTCAACGGTGTGCGCTACGGTCACAGCCTGCGCCAGCTGTTTCTCGAAGCCGGGCAATTGCTGGCTCCGGCAGCCCTGGCGCAGCATGGCGTGGTAGTGGCGCATGGCGATGCGCACAACGCCAACGTGTGGTACGACACGCAGGGGACGCAACCGGAACTGGTCAGCTTCGACCCTGCTTTTGCGGGCAGCAGCATACCGGCGCTGTTGGCTGAAGTGAAAGCCACCTTCCATAACATCTTCGCCCATCCGCTGTGGTTATATGAACCGGCGCAGGCTGACAGTCGTTACCACGCAACGGTGGAGCGACGTGGCGATACCTTTCATGTCACCCACGACTGGCAACTGACACCGTTGCGGGCCGCGTTTCTCGCCAGCAAAGGGGAGAATTACTGGCGACCGCTGCTGGCGGCATTACGCGAAAAAGGCTGGCTACCGGGCAACTGGCAGCGGGTAGTGCGCCTGGCGATGTTCTGTTGCCCAACGCTGGTGCTGGATCTGCGCGCGGGCGGCGGTAGCGGTCATACACCGTTAACCTCCTCGCTGGGACTGGCGCTGGCGGTGATGCTGGGGAGTGAAGGGGATGATGATTTCAACCGCTGGATCAACCAACTGGTGTAAGGAGGCGGCATGAAAGCAGTGCGGTTATCAGGTATTGAGCAGTTGAGCGTGGCAGACCTTCCCGTGCCGGTGCTGGTACCGGGGCAGGTGCATCTTCGGGTGCTGGCGGCGGGGATTTGTGGCTCCGACCTGCATAACTATCGTACCGGCAAATGGTTTGCCCATCTGCCGGTCACGCCGGGGCACGAGCTGATGGGCGAGGTGATCGCCTGCGCCCCGGACGTCAGCGACTTTCGTCCCGGTGACCGGGTGGTGGCCGATTCGCGCGTCTGGTGTGGCACGTGTCCGGCCTGTGCCCGGCAACATTACAACCTGTGCGAGAAACTGGGTTTTGTCGGCGAGGTGTGTGACGGCGGCTTCGCCGAGCAGACTCTGCTCCCTGCGCGGGGTTTAATGCGGGTGGCGGATGATTTGCCACCACAGATTGCGGTACTCAGCGAACCGCTCGGCGTCGCGTTGCGGGTGGTTAATCAATTGCAGCTTCCGCCAGGGGCGCGGGTGCGAGTGGCCGGTGGTGGCACCATCGGCGGGCTGGTGGCGTTGCTGCTCCACGAGGTGGCGCAATGCGAGGTACAACTGGTTGAGCCGAATGTGGAACGTTACCAGCGGCTGGCGAACCTGATGCCATTGCAGCACGCTGGTCCGTTTGATTTTGCCGTGGAGGCGACCGGTATCAATGCGGTACTGAGTCAGCTGGTGGAAGACATCAGCAGCGGAGGACGGATTGCTCTAGTGGGACTATTCCATCATTCCGCTGATTTTGATATGAACCGCCTGGTGGAGAGAGAAATCATCCTGGTGGGGTGCAGCGTGTTCCGTGATGAACAACGCCAGGCGCTGGCCCTGCTGCCACAGTTGGCGGATAAACTGGCGACGCTGGTCGCGCCTGCCATCTGTCTTGATGACGTGCCGGACATCTATCCACATTTGATTGCCGGACGCAGCCCGTGGTTAAAAACGGTGATCGTACCATGAAAGGATTAGAACGATTTTCGCTGAAGGGGAAACGCGCGCTGGTGACCGGCAGCTCGCGCGGCATTGGCTTTGCGTTGGCGTCAGGTCTGGCAGCGGCGGGGGCGCAGGTTACGCTCTGCGGACGTGATGCCAGCACGCTGGATACGGCGCTGGCGGCACTGCGTCATGTGGATGCGCAAGCCGAAGCCTGGCCGCTGGATGTGTCGCAACCGCAGGCGATCCGGGATTTCTTTGCCCGCTTGCCGCCGTTTGATGTGGTGATCAACAACGCGGGCACTGAGCAGCTATGCCCGTCGCTGGATGTCGATGAGGCATTGTGGCAACGCATCGTCGATACCAACCTGAAAGGGGCATTCTTCGTCGCTCAGGCTGCCGCACGCGGCATGAGCGGACGCGGTGGGGCGATCCTTAATCTGTGTTCGTTGACCAGCGAGGTGGGTGTGCCCGGTGCCGCCGCCTATGGCGCATCGAAATCAGGGCTGGCGGGGTTAACCCGCACGCTGGCAACTGAATGGGCGTCCCAGGGTATTCGGGTGAACGGTTTAGGGCCGGGCTACTTCAGCACCGACTTGACCGCTGAATTCTATCAGGACCGCGACTGGTGCGAAGCCATGTTGCAAAAAATACCTCTTGGTCGCTTTGGAGAGCTGGATGACCTGATCGGCACGGCGGTGTTTCTCTGCTCCGATGCCTCAAGGTATCTCACCGGACAGGTGATCTATGTCGATGGCGGTTATCTCGCGGCGATTTGATTATATCTAACAGAGGATAACCTGGTCCCGAAGTTACGCCGACTGTGGCTATGTTATCCTGGATCGTGGAGGAGTTGGAACACACTCCAGGCATACCTCCTCTTCCAGAGCATCCAGTCAGGAGGTGACTCGGCCGTCAACTGTGCGGCGCCGTTCTATTCCTGTCTTGTGACGTAATCTTACCAGTCCACGCAGGTGAAGAGTTGCACGAAGTGTTTATGGCGTATGTGTGGCGCAACCGGAACAGAATCTGCATCTGCCTGATAATGGCACGCATTGGTTAGTTGAGCGGTACGAGTGACATCAGCATTTTCTGCCACCCGGCTGAAAGAGAGTAAATTGGAAACAGAAGGGGCGGAGGCCGCCCACGGAGATGAACATACAGAAAACTCGGTAGCACCTGAAAATGCCAATGGCAGCACCACGGTATCAGCTGGCATGACTTCCACCTGAGTTAGAGCATAACAAAAAACATGAACGATTACGAAGGCAAGATTAAAGAACAGACTGCTAATCGGCGGTTTGAAACTCAAAATCTAGGAACGCAAAAAGCCTCAGCGCATATCAATTGAACACCATACGGCTGGGCTGATTAATCTGAGCAGCGGTACTCCTGACGCGGGCCAAAGCATCGCTACCGGTGCATCTGGCTGAGAAATAGGCCGTCAGGATGGCACTTAGGCGAGAAGCTGATACCTCGCTGGTAAAGGAGCAATGAAAGATGAAGCCTATGCTGACCGTGCTGCTGGTAAACACCTCATTTATAGAAACGCTGCTGACCAAAGAGTAGGGCGCATTGTATTACCTTAATAAATGAGGCCAATTGCTACTTAAGGCAGCCAGAACTGTTTGTTAGAGTACGTAAAGTAATCAGGGCACAGCCTGCGATACCCAGATGAAAGTATTGCGGGCGCAGATACCTAAAAACGGGGCAGGTAAAATTTGCAGTGACACGGGCACCCCTCACCGTCTGAAACCACACTGACAGAAACCGATACATTACGCATCAAATGATTAATTCTCCGGCCCGTAGCACAGGCATGATGGCCCCCTTTATCTGTCGGAGCATATTATGGCAGGGCGAATTTTTTATGCAAAAATACGGGGGATGATCATTGCTTTTGCCGGATGCATGCTCGTCACAGGTGCACTTTTCACAGACATATTTGTCCTGGCTGATGAGGTGAAGGAAAGTTCGGTGACTGAAATCATGCAGGAGCTGATATTACTAACCATCGCATCATTGTTGATGCGCCGGGCTGTGGAAGATAAAGCCCACCGCCCGGCCCTTATCCTTATGGCTGGTTTTTTTATCGTGCTTCTCATCCGGGAACTGGATTTTGCTTTTGATCTGCTGGCACATGGCAGTTGGCTCTGGTTTGCCCTTGCCGTATCGTTTTACTCATTATACCAGGCATTTCGGCACGGTCAGCAGACGCTGGCCGGCCTGATCGATTTCATGTGTCGTCCGCCATGGGGAATGATGTGCGCGGGTATGCTAACGGTACTGATCTTCTCTCGTTTTTTTGGTATGGATGAACTTTGGAGGCAGATTGCCGGAGAGAGCTACCCCAGGGTGGTAAAAAATCTCGCCGAAGAGGGGACCGAGCTGTTTGGATATATGCTCTGCCTACTGTCCACTCATGATTATCTGCGGGAACTGAAGACAGATGACCTGCCTCAACCCCGCGGTCATCTGTACGGAGGCACGGACCGGTGAGGCCTTTCCGTGGTTCCCGTAACCGGTCGGGAAATGCTGAAATGGTGGTGACGTCAGGTCAGTGATCGTATTCCACTGCCACTACCGCCCTGTGTCGTACTCCCGATTATAGTGCGAGATCTTGAGGGGCCCCGTGAGGTAAAAATCTATGGTCCCTACCATTTTGCAACACTGATTGTTGATTGATGTTGGCTGTTTAAATCTATCTGGCGTCATTTTAGGCATGGATGCCCGCGCCTCGAGGTGTTCCGTACCTGAATAGCTTGAAAAGCTGCACGGTTTCAGAGAGCCATTTTTTATGGTAGGTGTTCAGCAGGTCGATACGCCGTTCATATCACCAATATTCAGTCTTCGCAAAACCAGATTGGGAACTACTTTTATTAACAATTGCCCCGTCAGTTAAACGACTTAACCGTTTCCTTTCGAACACGGTTTGCTGGGTCGTTATTGCCCAGACTATCCGGGCAATTTTATTAGCCAGTGCACAGGCGACAACATTCGAGTGCTTTCGCTCATACTGAGTTTTTACCCAATCAGCCAAACTTCCTGGCTGATGCACGATTTTCAGGATAAACACCCTGGCGCACTGAACCAGTAAACGTCGCAAATCTTTATCTCCGTGTTTACTTATTACCAGAGGCGTATTCCTGCCATTCGTGTACTACTGGTGCATTGCTTACCATCGAGCAGCAGTGATGATAAAACGCTGGCGGTTATTGGCCCCAGCCCTGTATTTTCTTAAGACGCTGCCCCGTGGCATCATGCTCAGTTTCTGTTCCAGCTCTGTTTCCAGTCAGCGATCTGTTCTGTCAGGTAGAGATAGTGCGCGTGTAAACACATCAGCAACTACGCAAGATAGGCCGGAAGTTCCATTCTCAGCCAGCACTATTGAAAGCTTTCTTATGACAGCAATGCCGACTGCCATGCTGATGCCAAATTCCAGTAAAAAAGCATGCATCTGGTTCGTTGTTTAACCCTGTCCCGGACCAGTGATCTTTTGACCCGATGCAGCGGGGGAATAGCCAGTTGCGCCTCGGTTCTGGGGTATCCAAATCGCATGTAGAGACGGGATGCGGGTATCACAGATAGCTTTAGCATCAACACAATCATTCTTGTTGCTTTTTAAAAAAGGGCGAGTCAACTTCGGAGAAATCAACTTAACCTCATGCCCGAAAGCAGCAAATTAGCGAGCCATGAAGAGAACACCGGCGCAGGCTCCCACCACGCAAGTTGCTGATGGTAATTCCGCCAACAACTCCAACAGTTTGGTGTGGAAGAACTTTTTACGCAGCAGGGTTTTACCTGATTTAATTTGGCAGAGGACATGGAAGGAATGCTAGCCAAGATCGATGCCAATAACCGAAACGTTTTGCATAATGGTTTTCTCCATAGCAGATACCCCCACTCAGTGTAGCGCTTACAGGGTGGTAAGGACCATCTCATTAACCATTCTAAGCAGAGTCATCAATTTTAATACGATTCAGCCTCAAGTGACCAAACCCTACATATGGAACCGCCTTTATGGCTCAAATATTGATCCTTATAAGACTAAATATTTCATACAGTTAACTGACTAACGTAGTTTTTCACATGTTTGGCCCTCGTCATTGCGTGTGACGCATTGGGGTTTCCTGATTGGTGATCCCTCCCCAAGCATAAGAAATCGCCAGCTTGTGACACTGATATCCAAGTTTAATAACCACCTTACCTACTAAGCTCCACTGGGATGTCATCCTATCGTGTGGGCCATGCCGTGGAGAGCATCGGCTGTGTCATCTACCATCCTTTATAAACCTTTTCAGATACAAGCCAGTCGGTGGAGTGCATTCGTGGGGAGATTACGGTTTCTGTGGGTGCGATGGCATTGAGTGACTCCGCCGGGAATCTTGATGTGATGCTTCGCCGGGAGGATTATGCTCTCTATGGGCCAAAAGGGCAGTGCATATTTGGTGATTGTCACTGAATATTGGGTATCAGGCGATTCGAACCGTCCGCCTGACAACGTGCATCATCGTATGATTAGCACTGCCTCCGCAGCTTCCAGGATAGCCACATGTCAAGTTCCTCCTCCGGCAGCGGCCGGGAGTAGAAAAAGCCTTGTGCCTGGTCGCAGCCGTATTCCGTAAGCGCCGTGACGGTCTCGGCATTTTCCACACCTTCGGCAAGGACTGTGTAGTCCAGCTCTTTAAGCATGGTAATAATACTCCGCGCGATGATACGTGAGGCAGTATCGGATGATATTTCACTAATGAGCGTCCTGTCGAGCTTGATGACATCCAGAGGCATGCGACGCAGGTAGCTGATGTTGCTGTAGCCGGTACCAAAATCGTCCAGTGAGATGCCAAAGCCGCGTAGCCTGAGCATTTCGAGTCCTTCCATGGCAGCGGGACTCTCAAGAATGCGCTCGGTCTCTAGGCATTCAATGCCAAGTAATGAGGTGGGCAGTTTTGCCTTTATCATCTTGGCTTCCAGCGCGTCGGCAAAACCCTCGCGGGAAAAATCGCGGCAGCTGATATTGATGGTCACTGGCAGCTGGAGGCAGCTACTGCGCAGGCGGGCAAGCCTGCTTATAGCGCGGTCCGTCACCCAGGTCGTCAGCGCGCTGAGTAGTTCGGTCTGTTCAGCCAGCGGTACAAATAGTGTCGGGGAGAGTTCACCTCGCTGCGGATGACGCCAGCGTATAAGTGCCTCCAGGCCGACGGGGCTTCCGCTGTGCAGACAGATTTTGGGCTGGAAAGCGAGCCAAAGGCCCTTATTCTCCCGCAGGGCAGTTGCCAGGTCATTCATCAGGGTGAAATCCCGAGTGTGGCGCGCATCGGCGGCCTGGCTGAAATGCATGGAAGGTATCCCGCGCCCGATGGCCTCGTGCAGGGCGCTCACTGCACGGCGCAACGTCTCCTGCGCCGGAATGTCTCCGGTCATAATGGCCACTTCCCCTGTGTGCGTGGTGAGCGCGACGGCGATACCATCACCCAGATCTGCGCTGATACCTTCCAGCCGGCCTGCGACCCAGTCCGCGTTGAGCCGGCTGTTGTCATGTGTCAGTAACGCAAAGCGGCCGGTGGCGACGGTGTAAAGCATGTCACCGGTCGCCGGGCGCAGGCGCAGCGGAAGCAGAGTGGCCACGTCTTTAAGCAGACTCTCCACAGGACCCATACCCATCGAGCGGGCGAGTTCGTAGGCACGTGGCATGTCGATGCAGTCAATCAGGACCAGCCTGCGCGGCGTGTTGTCTCCCGATGCGGTCAGAAACTGCAGGTCGCGGATGAGACGCTGCCGATTGGGCAAACCTGTTACCGGATCGGTAAAGCCGGCCGAGTGCCATGCCTCCAGAAACGACACCACCAGCGCGGACAGTAGCTTCAGTGTGGTCACTTGGTCGGCGCTAAACGGGTGCGGTTCAGTGTCTGTCACACACAGCGTGCCGAGAACGATACCCTCGCGGTTTTTTAGAGGCACTCCGGCGTAAAAACGAATGTAGGGCGCGCCCGTGATAAGTGGGTGCGTGACAAAACGGGCGTCCTGCCAGGTATCGGGTACCACCACCGAGCAGTCGCTGTCCACAGCAAGTCGGCAGAGAGAGTCTTCGCGCGAGGACTGCGTAAGGGCGAAGTTGTAAGCCGCCTGCACGTGCTGGTGCTCGTCGTCCAGTACGGAGATAAAGCTGCCAGGGATGCCTAGCGCCTGGCTGGCCAGCCGGACAAACTTGCGTAGTACGTCGTCGCGGCTCTCATCTGGGCTGCGCAGCGCCTTCAGCGCCCTCGTGCGGCGTTCATTGTCGCCGGAGAGATTCATTAACATAGGTTCCTCCGCGCCGGCCTGGTTCCGATGCGAAATTAAAAAGAAAAATGTACGGTATTAAACCGTAACGACCCACAATGGCTGCGAAAGGAAAAAGCGATTAAAGCGTTTTTATGCCGCTCATAATAGGCGGAGTCTGGGCTAATGTCATTTTTATTTTCTTCAGTGAATTAATTCATGCACGACGATTATTTTATTTTATCGAAAAAATATTTTATTTTTTACGTTTTGTAGAACTAATTACCCTAAACTTCGCACATAAGTTAATAACGCGCGTCATTAATATAAATGATAATGTGTATTGTTAATAAAGAATAACAATACCGGGGAAAAACTTATGCAGTTACTGAAGCAGTTTACTTTACGCCGCGTCATGCTCTGGATGATGATTGTCTGGGGGCTATAGCGATCTGACGCTGCGATACTTGTACCGCCATCCTGACCGCGATACCGCACTGACGCAGCAGCTGATCTTCCTATCCCGCTCGGTGCGCATGACGCAGGACGGCATCTAGTCGGATAAAAATGTGTCAATCATGGCTGACCGACACTGGCATGAGATCATCCTCATTACAGCATTGCTGGCCTCTTGCGCGCTACTGGCATTCTGCAACTGCTACCTGCTGATGCACTTTGTCCGTCCAGTCGCGAAAATCCGTGCACACCTGAAGAAAATTGCGGACGGCGACCTCGCGCGCGAACTGGAAGAACCGGGACGTAACTGAGTCGGGCAGACGGTGCCGCTGCTCAGGGAGATGCAGCAGATCTGGCATGGCTCAATGCAGACGCTCCGAAATAACGCGGTCATCCTTACTACCGCGAGGCCTTTGAAATTGCAACAGGTAACACAGATCTGTCGGGCTGTACGTCGACACAGGCGGTGCAGGAGCATAGCACGGCCAATATGGAGGAATGTAGTGTTCCGGTTATTTAGGACTACATAAGCGGTTTTTTGCATTTGTCCTACTTTTTCAATGCGCGATAGCTTACTGTTATACTAATACGGTCTCATTCGGTTGTAATGTCCACTCAGAGAACAAGCCATGTCTTTTACAGCATCGCCCAAGGTGGCATAGCCATAAAGGGGCAGCCATTTCGTTTCAGATTACGGACAGGCGTTCCGCTACTGCGTCATTTCAACAGTTCTCCTGCCGGATCATGCGGCATGTTATCCCGTAACGGCTGGCTGTCGATCATCAGGAAAGGCTGTTGTACTGCACACCCTGATTTGAGTGAAACAGGAGTCCAGACGGACGTCCACGTCTGTCCCATGCTAATGTCAGTATGTCCCTGGCGAGCCAGCTCCCGCTATCCGAGAGAAGGCCCGCCAAAGGCTTTATGTACATTAAGATCCCGTGCAACTACAAGTTAGAGTCATCCTTTTGCCGTTCTGATAAAGGTTATGTCTACATCCCACAAGCTGCCGCATGCGGCAAGACATTGTAACGGCTGGAGTGTCTTTGTCCGGTTAAGACGCTGGTGGTGCCGGCAGAGAAAAGAGGCCGAGTGATCCTCAGGCATCAGGAGAGTGAGGCCCGCGGTGGCGGATTATTCTTTAGCCACGCGCGCACGCGCTCAACATCCGGACCCGCCTCTCGCACGGCTCGGGTGAGGCGCTCCTGTGTGGTGTGCAATTCCAGGGTCCAAAACGTTATCTGCCACTGCTCGCGGATATCGACTCGGCTGAGGTCTTCAGGCACGCGGCGTTGAATATAATCACGGTGTTTCATCAGGTTATCCTTTTATTCGGTACAGGGTAAGGCGGATTATTTGCGTTACCGCCTACAGTCCCTTTACATCCTGAAGAATAACTAGGCCAAAAATAGCGGAATAATCTCTCTGTCAGGGTTTTGAAAAAAAAAGAGAGAATTCCTGGATGGAAAGATATCTGGGCCTCCGTTGGGGGACGTTCTGCCATTAGGGGAAATTCGGTTTGAAATTTTTTAATTCCTGCAGTCACGACCGTGCCAGGCACGGGCAGTACTTCAGTGTGGAGTTAAAATAAATGCGCGAATGTCATCTTAACGGAGGCTAGGTGCACGATCGTTTATTCTGTGGATTCCGAGGTCTCATCTGTTCAGGTAGTATCTTCTTGGAAAACAACTATTACAGCGGGCCGTCGTGGTGCTATTCGTGTTTTCCTTTTCCCACGGATTTTGCCTGTTGCATGCGGTAGGGGGGGTTACCTCCAAAAAATCCAGTATTTATGAATAACAGCGATCTCAAGAGAGCTAAGGCAGGGGCTTTCAACGCTAACTGCTGCGGGCAATTTTATTTATCCACTGCTTCTGCCGGAAACTACACTATAATAACAGTGAGCAACGTAGCGGCAGGGAAGCCTCAGCACAGGATTTTCTGCCTGCCCGGGTTCGCCCGGGCCTTTTTTGCTTACTCATCCCCGATTCCGCCTTATCCGGGTGTCAGAAGACTCTTTCCGCCAGAGACGATATTTGGCTTCCTCGCAACCATTGTTCTTTCCTTGCTGACGCAGTTGAACGCTCCGGCCGTGACTGTGGCGAGTGTTTCCGACAGTCGTAAAAGGCGGGTAATTATTTCCGGTCAGTTATTGTGCGGAACAGAGACGGCGTTCTATGCTGTCAGTAACAATAATGAAAAACTCTGGGGTCTTTATGGACGGGCGCACTTCTCCCGGACAATTTCTGGCTTATCTAATGGCAGAGCAGGATATTTCCGTAGAGTTATTCTGCCGGCTTGCCGGGCTTGATAATGCCGCAGTGTGGAGCTTATTGAGCGACCAGTTGCCGGTCACGCAGGAGGTAGCAGACAGGCTGGGGAAAGTGTTCCATTCACCTGGATTCTGGCTTATCCGGCAGGCAATGTGGGAACTGAAGCAGCCTGCCGCAGATGATTTGCGGGACTGAATGGTGTGGTCATTTCTCCCGGGAGTGATAATTCCGGACAATATAGAACTGGCTTTTAACCATCCAGCACTGGGAATTAAATAAACTGTGCGCTCCCGAAGGCTCTCTGCTCTAGCAGCTTTTCGTCACATGCTTGCATTGCCTCGCCATCGAATTATTATTCTCCTGCTATTCACTATGGCATGAACGTCTTAATGCACATACCTTGCCCCTTTAGACACTTCGAAAGCCCCTGGGGGCTTTTTTATAACCGGCGAGAGCAGACTTATATGTTAGACTCCATTGTTTGGTCCCCTCTCAATCGCAATCCAGCCGTGGAACAGATGTAGCGGACTGCTTCCATCCTGCGTCAGGGTTTAATTTGATTTAAATCGATATTATTATTCGCGCAATGCGGTGAATCCCACTGTGCGTAGGGACCAAGTCACGACAAGTAATTGAGCTTGGTCATAGGCGGATAGGGTTGTGACTTCTCCCTTTTCACCGGGGGTACCCGGCACCGTTCATCACTTGTTCTAAAATTGTACTATGCTGGAACGAATCCCACTTAGCGTAGGGGCATAACAACCATGAAAGCACACGTGCGGGTCACTGTTGGTTGTGCAAAGGCTCACCGGGAGGCACCCGGCGTTCCAGCGCCATTAAGGCATCAGGGGCTTTAATTAAGTGTTACTAAAGTATAATCTGGCGCTAATGCGGTGAATCCTGCTTAGTGGCAGGGCAGCAGCAAACGTTCCGGAAGAACTGTCTGAGCATGCGGGTAAATGGGCTGCGCTTTACTCATCGGTTAACGCCCGGCACTGCAGACATAACCATAATTTTCAGCAAACCTAAAGGCTCGCTTCGGTGGGCCTTTCTTCTATTCTAAAAAACCTGCGAACTTGCGGGTTTGCTGCATTCACGGGCAGCCAAGTCCAAGCTTATTTCATTATATTTAAATTGGGGCTGGACGGAGGCGTGCAAAATGTGTTTTGCGCGCCTGCCGTCAGCAGACAAGCCTGGTGTGAAATCGTCTTAGGCGCGTCAGCGAACGATTTTCATCCAGGGAAACATCTCTCCTGCGGTCATTGCTCCAGAATCGCCAAAATGAACATGGATATGGTCATGAGATATGCCATCACATGTAGCAGTGAACGGAGCTTTTACTGTATACAGCTCAATATTCTTACCATGTCGAATTTCCTGTGGTGCGAAATAGCTATCTACTTCGCAATGCAGCGGAAAATCGCCTTGTTTGGCATGGCAGTGCTGACAGTGATTCATCCAGTAGCGACTGTCTGTGGTTTTACTGTAATCCCTGGACAGATAGTGTCTGACTTGTCCAAGCTGAGATAAAACTTCCCGGGGTATGTCGTCAATATAAAAAATGAATGCCGGTTTTTTCTGTACCAGCCAATATGCCTGCAGAGCGTCCGAATTTGGTTTATCTTCATCAGATTCATCCTCATCCGCTTCTAATGTCTCATGCCCCTCAGGCAGAAGTATTGAGGTGAATAACGTATCCTCTTTGCATTTCCAGCATATACCGATTGTTTGTGCAATGAACCAGTATGATGCACGAAAATTTCTGAATGGTATCCACTTTTTAAAGGGAGCCGATGCTATTCCTTCGGGAATAAACCATGTTTTCTTTTCGGGATCCCAGCGACCACTCAGCCGTTTAACATCCTCTCTTTCATCAAATGGAACATTCAGGTCGGTTCTTGACATTTGTACTCCTTGTTCAACCTTCGTAGATTTAAACCGCAGGTGCTTATTTTTATAGTAGATATTGATATCAAAAGGATCTGTTACGACGGCAGAGCACACTAATCATTTCAGATTTCACATGAGTGATTAAAAACTGCCGTTTTCCTGATCGTACTTGATCCTTGCGGAGTCAAGTTCAGGGAAATTAATCTCGGCCCAGCGGTCAAGAGCTTTGAGTGTGCTGACAAGTGACTCAGCCACACCAGTCAGGCTGTATTCCACGCAGGCGGGTTTTTCACCGTAGTCGACTCTTGACACCAGTCCATGTCGTTCGAGTTGTCGCAGCGTCTGGGTAAGAACTTTTTGTGAGATGCCCTCTATTTTTCTCATCAATTCTCCGTTGCGTATCGGGCCTTCTTCCAGGGCAGGGAGTATGAGCATTACCCATTTGCCCGAGATAAGCGCCAGCGCATCCCGGGCTGCACACTTGGCTGAATAAACGTTTCCTGGATATGCCATGGGTGGTTACCTCAAGGTGCGTAATTGAAGGAAAAAATAAAAGAAAACATTATAACGATGAACAGTCGTTACGGAGGATCATTATGAATGTACTGATTATCATTGCTCATCCTGAAGCAGACTCATTTAACTCATATCTTGCATCTAAAGCCGGCAGAAGATTTGAAAAACAGGGCTCACTCGTTCATTCAGTCAATTTATACAGTGAAAACTTCGAACCGCGAGAGGGGCAAATTTTTTACCCTGACAGGCAGGATGTTGAAAGGTTTGATGCCCTGCGGGAGCACAGGTACCACTGGAACGCGCATAGGCTGCCTGAAGATGTTACGAGACATATTGAATTACTGAAAAACTCGGACCTGTTACTGCTGCATTTTCCCTTCTGGTGGTTTGCGATGCCGGCAATCCTGAAAGGCTGGATGGACCGGGTATTTGTTTATGGCGGGATTTATGACAGCAGCCACCGCCATCAAAATGGTGTGATGAAGGGTAAGCGGGCTTTACTGACGGTATCCGCCGGTGCTTCTGCAAATGCCTGCGCGTATAACGGACGTGATGGTGACATGCGTTTAATGTTATGGCCACCTATACATGCCCCCACTATATAGGTTTCACCATGCTCGAACCCTACCTGATCCATGGAGTTCTCGGTGGACTTGATGGATTAGCAAAAGAAAAACAACAGCAGTTTCTCAATGAAAAAGTAAAAGACTTCGAAAGCAGGCTCATGAATATCAATGAAGGGCCCATTATCCCCTTCAACAGAGAAGAGGATTTCAATGATGATAAAACATTAAAACCTCAGGCACCTGAATTCAGCCCGTTTGTACGACACAACCCGTATAAATGGGACGCTGATTCATTTTGAAAGGTTGCCTGCCAGCTCCACATTACCGCCTCACCTTAAGAGAAGGGAGGTGCTCATTTCATTATATTCAACCTTTCGCACGTTCTGTTGAACACTTCCAAAGGTTCCTGCGAAAGCATATTAAAAGGCCCAGGTTATCAGTTTAGCTATAACGTTGGTGTTATTAGAAAAAGAGACGGTAACTGGCCTAGAAATCTCAAAATAATTAAGTAACTGAAATATTTAATCTACAGAGTTTAAGTCATTTCTACAGTGACTTATGAAAAAAACATATAGAGTTGTGAATTGTCATTATTTTGTTGAATTTTTAGGTGATTGAAATGAAGAAATTAACAAGCTTACATTGATTGCATCGGCGAACTGGCCGTGATAGATATTTTTGACTCAGTTGAGCATGTGCCGATTGAGACAATCGATACACCCGAACAACTGACTCAGTAACTTAAATTGTTAATTTAGCAAAGTTGTTTCAGTGATAAAGTGTTGAGCATGGCTTTTGAAATTATGGCAGAAAAATCGGTATCGGGACTGGTTGCTGATATGGCTGTCAATTTTTATGAGGTTTTATCGCTAGGGTGCAGTTATGAGTGCGCATAGAATATCAGGTTAACCGGTAGAGTGTAATAAGAAAATACTCTGGTAATTATATACTAATTATAATATTTTCGCGCTTAAGTCACACTTCTGATAAAAGATGCATTCTTCATTTAGTACCACAACTACACTAATGATTCCCCAGTTACGGTTTTGGAGGTAGATATGACTGATCGTAATGACAAGCATGTTAAAGATGGTAAGGACTCAGAGCATGGGAAGCTACCGGCAGGAAATAAAGGAGCTGGCAGAAACAAAGACACAAGTAAACAGAAAGGGAATAAATAATTTTTACCGCCCGGTCCACCTCGGGCGGTTTTTTATTTATTGAAAACAGGAGTGAAATTTATTTCAAATCGCTTAGACGATCTAATTTGAAAAGAAACATGTCACCAATATATTTTTCATTTTTTGCGCTTAGGTCACGATGTAACAATTTACTTAAAAAAGATATAGTTTCACGCCCAAACTATCTAACACCAACTAAGTCAATTGGAGGTTAACATGTCGCAGCATCCGGATCCAGACGAAGTATTACCTACCCCTGATGACGATTTACCTGGGCGTGATGATGAAGTTCCCGGCGGAGATAAGGACATTCCACCAGATAGGGATCCTGGTCCTATCTGATTTGAGAAACTACTACTTGGTTTCACTCCGACAAGGATAACGGTTAGCCACGCTGTGAAGCGTTGCGAAACCGTTTAAATCTGCAAGAGTGGTCACAGTAGAAGTGATCTATTAGCAAAATACAAATTAGTCGGCTAATCTTACTACTAAGCTATCCACAAATAACATGAGCTGACTTTGAAAACTATCGATATAAACTTTTTTGCAATTGAAATTAAAAAACTAGCTGCCGAACATCAATCTGGGAGACCGCTGAGAGAAGTAAAAACTGATGTGGATGGAGTAATCCAATCGTTCAGAGTAATTGTTGGTCCTGACAAGGTAGTACAGATTGAGTATTGGTCATTCCTTCTTGAGGCATTAGATGGTTATCGCAATAGTAGAGCGGACCCAAAATGGAGCATGGTGGTTGCTCATGCTATTAAGAGAATAAAAAGCCGTAGGAGTAGTGCAAAGTTTAGTAGAAGGCGCTTTGCGGATAAAAATCCATCTGCTTATAAATAAAATTCACTACTTAGAACTTTTATCCATAAATACCACATTTCTTGAAATGTTCACTGGATGCCTACGAGAGGTCTTTTATTGGGGTATATATGGACGATGATGAAATTGAACAGACAATAGCGCAAGCTAAACTTCAATAAGAGTTCCCTCCTCACATCAGCTGATCCCTGCGGCAGAAGTGCTTGAGTGGATAGAGCAACAAATCATTTCCACTGTAAGCCAACTCTATAACCCCGAGCGCGCCCATCTCATTGATGCCGATAGTCGCGTTATATGGCCGCCATCATCGTTTTCTCAAAAGGATCGCATGGTAATTGGTCAGGCTGAAGAGGTGACGTATCATGCCCGCAGTTGGTAAAATTTCCGGATGGAGCAGTTGATGTATGAACAGTTTGGCAAGGTGGCGGAATACATCATCACGCTGGCCACCGATTACTATGCCGGATGCATTGATGTGGGATTTTACGCACTGGTTGAGCATGAGCTCTACCACATCGCGCAGAAGGTGGATGAGTTCGGCGCGCCGGAGTGCATGCATGAATGTCAGCCGAAGCTGACACGATGTTGAATAGTTTATGGGAGTAATTTGCCGCTAGAGTGCCCGGGGAGAAGTACAGCAACTTATTGATGCTGCAATCCAACTGGCTGAAGTGGCAAAAATCGACATAACCAGGGCATGCGGCGACTGGCTTAATTTTTTACTGATTATGATGGGCAGGTGGCCAATGGTGACATTGAGAGGTGAGGTTAAGGCCTTCATCGTCCACTTCCTAGTCTGCTTTGGCATCCCCTTAGCGGTGATTGATTCCGGCAAGAAAGAATTCGGGGTCATCGTGAGCCGCCAGCAGTTCAAATAACACGACCTGAAAAAGATTTACGAGTGAGGGCAGGCGCAAAAATGGGTGGATATGTTCAACGCCATTCGCGAAAGATTCCAGACTGGATTATCTGACATCCCGATGGCCAAAAAAGCGTACCGTCTGCGCGTACTCGACCGCATGTTGCTGCGTACAGATGGCATGAAAAAGTTTGAGCTTACCGGCAGGCTGATTGAACAGGCGGTCAAAGAATGTGGTAAGGCTACCAAGACTATTACCATGTGTAAAATGGATTACAAATCCGCACTGCAGGAGATGATGGAGGATTACGACTGCTGAGCAAAGATGCATTCACGCGCCGGATAGAGTACGAATAGGAGGACATGTATTTTTCGCGCAACTTCTTCAAACAACACATCGGCGGTAAGATGATTGTGTTGATGGCTTACACCGGTCCGGCTTGGAACGGCATCGCCACCACGCTGTGTACGAAGATGGACAAAAGCGGCGGGAGTATCGGGTATTAACTTTACTGGTAGTAGAGTCAATGCCGGTTCACTGATGAGAGTTGGTGACTATAGTAACGCACAAAAATACATGCAAATTGGTAACGGCTCATTGGAAAATTTCAATGCTTCCCCCCTCTTATTGATTTTCAGTATGGAAACAAATTTTTAGACTACGCAGCACAAACCATCAATGATGGAGCTCTGATGCTTAAGGCAAATTTTCACACTACCTCGCCCACAGGGGACGGGTTGTTCAGAGTTTAGAATAGTGGTTATTGCTGCATGGCTGGCACTACCGGGGTATTCTCATCTTATGACTATAACTTGGACTGGATGAATCCGAGTACTTGTTCTCAAATGGTTCTGTATGCCGGTACTATCACACAGGCTATATTTACATTAACTCAACGTCTGACTGACCGCTTAAGAAAGGCATCGCTTACGTTGAATCATCAGAAGTAGACGGTCCCTTGCTGAAATCATCAAGTGGAAAGTCGCCAGCCTCCGCTATAAAGCACCAAGTATCATTGAGGAATCTGTTGAGAAACTTGGATTCATAGTAAATGACCTGGTGGAGGTTCCCCTCAGACGGGATGAGGTAATGGTCTGTCGGATGATATTGAGATTGACCCTAACAGGATTGGGAATTCGTCTTCCTTGGGTCAGGTAGCCTTGATAGCTAAACTCTCGATAACTGTACATGCGTAACAACAGTAGATAAGCATCCGTAACGAAGGCACGTATGCCACGCAAAATTGCATCGCTGCGTGGAAGGGGCCTGATCTCAAAAAAGCCCGCGCTCCGGGTAGGATGGCGCGGGAAAGTTCTACCATGGATATTGTGTAAGGCATGTTGGGGGAACATGCTGCAGAAAGTTTAGCACCCGAAATCAGACGAGTAAAAATTCTGCGGGCCCAAGTCTGCCTAGACTGTGTCTCTTAATCATCTGAGCTATAGTAACTACTTATTCCCACAGCACTTTGAGATATGGCCCGATATGATCTTCCCGATGAAGCATGGAGCATCATCCAACCCTTACTGTCTGCTGAGCCCACATCCCCACGGGCCGGACGCCCGTGGGCTGAGCATATTAAAGTCATCAACGGTATGTTCTGGGTGTTGTGTTCTGGCGCACCATGCCGCGATTTACCTGAACGATATGGTTGTTGGAAAACGGTTTATAATCGTTTTAATCGGTGATCTAAATCTGGTGTCATTAACGTTATTTTCAACATGTTACTTCCATTGCTTGATGCGAATGGTCTTGTTGACTGGTCTGCTACTGCGCTGGATGGGAGTAATATTCGAGCGCTGAAATGTACTGCCGGTGCTCAAAAAAACATCCTGATATCACCGGAGATAATGGGCTTGGCCGCTCTCGCGGTGGTTTTGGCACCAAAATACATCTGGCGACAGATGATGCGCAGGCGGTCTCCCGCTAAACATTGTGCTGAGTCCCGGACAGGCTCACTAAAGCCTACTTAGGGCATGCGCTTCGTGAAGAACTGAAACGAAAAGGGATAAAAGGGGTTATCCCCCGAAAATCTAATGAAAAATGTCTTCTGACTGATACTCACGATTCTCCAGTGATGTTTACCGCGGCCGCAACGTCGTGGAGAGATGTTTTGGCCGGCTAAAAGAGTACCGGCGTATTGCCACACGCTACGACAAAACGGCGAGAAATTATCTATCGATGGTGAAACTGGGCTGTAGCCGGCTCTTTTACAAGAAGTTATGCAATCAAGGGGCCCTGCCTAGGGACCTTGCAAAATAACGCAGATCGCAGAAAACAGAGTGATAATATCATGTTATCTTAACAAATTGGAACTTTGGTTATAGATGCTACAGAATAACTAACTAATACTTATTTTTACAAAGCGCTTTTAATCTTACAGCTTATGAGCTTCTGTTCTTGGATGAGACAGGGCAGCAATTGGGTGCGCAGGATATCGTTGGGGCCGTATCAGTGATGCCGGGTAACAATATCTTTGGTATCCCAGTAAACCACCTACTTCCACAGCGGATAGCTTGCCTGCGTCGCTGTTCTTTTAGAAAACATATCAGTTTCAACTTCAATCGTCGGCCCTTCCTCACACTTACCAAAAAATCTTTTACTCTAGGTGGACTGAGGATTTTTGGGTAAGGGATTTTGAAGCACTCGTCGGCAGGGCGGTGCCAGTGTTTGGTTGGGTAACTCTGGCTTGGGATGTTTTCATAATCTCTTTCCAAACGATGAACTATTATAATTCGATTGTGAACATTGAGGATAAGATACGGTGAGTCAGGTGATTGATGATGAAGTCAGAGAGTTTGTTAAGCAGGAATTACCACTGGTAACAACATTATTTTTGAAAGTCGTAGAAATCAGTGACAATAGTTCATTGCAGGGGGTGTATGAGCCCGAAGATATTGCGGAAATGATGGAAAAATATTTCCAGTGGTTTGATGTGACTCCTGACAGTTTCTCTCTCCATAATTATTTTCCATGGGAAAAAAAATCGATATTCTCCGGTAACCCAGTTAACGCGGGAAAGAAACCATTAACCATCAGTATGTTGATAGAGTCTGCGAAAGCGGGGTGCTGGATTTATTAACAGTTACCAGCCATACACAACATCATCCTTGCGCTGAAATTAGTTTTCTCGAAAAAATCCCGCGCTCCGGGGTGGGATGGTGCGCGGGCAATGAGAATCACGAATACTTAGTCCACGGTATGTCAGTTTGGCATGCCGTAACATCATTATAGCAGAGGATATCACGTTTGCTGATTCCCACGTCTCCTGTAGAACCTATGAAAACCATCTCTTTGTCGCCTTCCTTAGCCTTCGCTCTCAACACTGGCAGGCCGTCATTACTGGTGGTCCTACACCACAACGTATCGATCGGGAAAGTTCCGACTAAGTCACGTTGTCAGTTCCTACGCAACGGTTCCATTTGCCCCTTCGACATACCCATAGAATTCTTTTTGCGATAGTAACTTTCCCCTCACCCAACTCCCCGGCAATAATCAAGACGGGTCTAGACGTAAGTGAGATTACATATGGAAATCAATAAAGAGAGAATGCGCATGATGGTCTCTGCGATAGGTTGTGCAGCCGTTACTCTGAAATTCATGGGACGGCAGGTATCCGAACAAAATATTGCAGAATAGCTTGGCCAGTTCAGGCGTGCAGAGCCGGGATTCGTTGGCAAGAAAGAATATGTAGATGCTACCGACATTATGAGATACTATAATTATAGTGAGAACCCGTGGTCCTGAATAAATGTTTGGATTATCAAGACATAAAAAATCCCGAGATCTAGGCGCGGGGAAGATCTATCATGGATTTCAGGATACGACATGTTGTCGCCATGTTGCCTTTTCAGTTTAACACCTATCGCACACATAACAAAAAAGCCCGCTAGCGGGCAGGCTGTGATAAGGAAATTCACCAATACTATGACTGTATATTGCTGCGATTCAAGGTATGCTGCGAAATAGAGTTAAAGCGGAGGGGCATTTTTTAATCAAGATAATTCTAAAAATTGAATGGGTTTGGTTAACCGGTTTTGGCTAAAACCAAATACGGCAGCCTGACTTCATCATGAATGAAGAGTGGCGTCACAAAATAAGCATTCTGATAGCACTGATTCCGTTTTTTCTGATTGTGTAATAACATCATAAAAAAACCATAGGGCGGCCTAGAAATATTTCAGGAATAAAAATTTCTTCGCAACGAATTGCTGTAGGCAGTGCATCTCTATAATAGCGACAGCAGGGCTTTTGTAAATGAGCGAATCGACGAGTTAATTTTTTCAAACAGATGAGCACATTTTCTGCATTTCGCGCTGGAATGGAGGTGCATGGTATAAGGTGATGCAAACAAAAACCCCGTCACTAAGGCCGGAGGGTATAGTCTGCACCATCAATACGGAACCAGCAAGTTCCAGTACACCGAGAATAGTTTAGGTCCGTTATAATATAAAAGTCATTCATGGCGATATAAATCCGCGCTCTATGAGGGTAATCCTTCTTGCATCACAACGATTCTCATTTGTACACATAGCCTGTAGTAGAGCCACTGGTGATTGCAAGCAGGCTCATCACAACATACAAAAAAACCGCACTGGGCGGGCTGTGATAAACAAGTTCATCAAAGTACGGATACTTTAGCTCATGGCATGTCGGTGTGGCATACCGCGCGTTGAGTGTAGCAACAAGCATCGTTAGTGCAAAAAATCCGGAGCGGTGATTGCCGGTTCGTGGGGAGAGTGATAACGTAGAGTTATTGTTATTTTATTTACCTGGTAAGCCCGGCGTTGTGATCAGGGTTTTCCTATAATTATTTAAATCCTTCTGGGCAACATGAAGTCCAGCTCGTCTTCGCCGCTCAGAAACTTCTGCCCGCTGTCGTTATCCACCGGGCGGGCAATAATCCCGGCCGCCGCAGTGGCGGTCAGCAGGGCGCCAGCCCGCCGGCGAACTGGTCAGGTTTCTTCTATCGTGGAAAATCTCTCTTGGCACCTTACAGATATAACAACGTTGATTTAAAAAAACCTGAGAATTCAGTGACAGACGCCGTCAGATGACCGGTGCTGGCATTTAAACTGCATGGTTGAATCAAAACAGTGATCCCTTTTCTAATCATAAATCGCAGACGAAAATATCAGCCCGTCTTTTTTACCGGAACATCCATGCTTTCAAAGAAACGGAACCCGTTTTTACCTATCATCTTCTGCTGATACATGGCCATATCTGCACATTTCATCAGCTCATCCGGCGTCGCGCCGTGCACCGGGTAAACTGCCGCACCAATGGTCAGACCAAAGTCAGCCTGAGCATTACTAAACCGGACCGTCTTTCTTGCACGGTTCAGAACATGGTTTGCCCAGTCAGACAGATTATCAGCATCAGTTCCAACCATCACCACAGCAAATTCATCGCCTCCGAGCCGGGAAATGAATGCCCGGGGCGGGCTAAGTTTTTTCAGGTCCGCGGTAAACTGCATCAGGGCTCTGTCTCCGGCCGCATGACCCAGCGTATCGTTGATGTTTTTGAAATTATCCAGGTCAATGAACAGAACGCCGACCTTACCGGCCCGCCGGCGGGCTCCGGACAGGGCCATTCTGAGGTGCTTCCTGAGCATTCTGCGGTTGGGCAGCCCGGTAAGCGGGTCGGTTTCGCTGATGGCCTTCAGCTTTTCTTCAGCCTGCACCTGGAGCGTGATATTCCTGGAAACGCACAGGATGCTGGTCGTTTTCCCTGCGCTGTCGAGAACCGGGGTCAGCATATTGTCCCAGTGAGTAACGGCACCATCAGACAGGACGCTCATCCCCCGGAATCCTGAACATTCACCGTTTACGGCCTTTTTCAGCGCCGCCTTTCCCTTCCGGTGGACGGATTCGGGCAGCAGGGCTATCCACTCCATGCCAAACTCTTTTTCATCCACACTGACGCCGAGAGCTTCGCATCCTGAGCGGTTCATGAAAATCAGATTCCCGTCAGTATCGATGACCTTGATGCAGTCGACGCTGACGTTAAGCATGTCCGTCAGCAGGGCTATTTTTTCAGCGCTGCAGACCGGTCGCGTGGTGGGTACGCAGGGTGGTGATGTATTCATGGCAGGCCCTCTGCAACATAAATTCACATCCACTGTACGCCAGTTGTGTGCAAAATATCCACAAAGTTTCAGGGCCAGTTGCTGATTATAATCAAATCGTTTTACCTCTGTTCTCCCCGCGATTCTGATGCGCAGTGGTATTCTGCAGTCTGTGTTTATCTCTGGCCCTGAATGTTGCACCAGTCCTTAACCCCCTTTTGACATAACTAAAGAGTCTGACTTTACTGAGAACATATTCACCATGTTTATCCCCGTATTATGCCACCTCCGACAGGGAACAGACTATTCATGGAAAAACAGCGCATATCTCCAGCACGACCTTCAGGAAAGTTAACGGACATTGTATCCCGGCTCCTCATTCTGACGCATGAGGTTATCGGAACCCGGCTTCAGCTGGCGGTTACTGAACTCGAAGAGGAGAAGGCGCACCTTCTTCAGCTGATACTGCTCACCGGTCTGACTCTGCTGTTCACCGCCTTTGGCATCATGAGTCTGCTGATGTATATCCTCCTGTTTGCCGAACCTGCCGACCAGCAGAAACTGCTGATGTATGTAACCGGTGCACTGATTGCGCTGGCAGTCATACTGGGTATCGTCGTACGGGTCAGGGCCGTGCGTTCCACGCTGCTCAGGGAAACGCGCAGCCAGCTCCGGGAAGATGTTTCAGCCCTGACGGGAACCCGCGATGAGTAGCCGTCATGACAGACAGCTGCACAAAATGCAGCTGCTGCACCAGGTCAGGTCTCAGCGGGCTGAAATCCGCCAGCTCGGCGAGGAGTGGACGCGGAGAATGCAGCCGGTGGATGCGTTGTGGGAAACGCTGTACAGACTCAGGGCACCCGTCATGCTGTGCAGTGGGTTACTGCTGCTGAGGGGGCTGAGAAGAAAACCCGGACGACTGCTGCTGTATATCCGCAGGGTGGCGGGCGTCTGGGGTACCGTGCGGTTTATCCGCAGACAGTTCTCCTCCGGGAAAGGGGTCAGATGACCCTCCGGAATTGTTTATCTGAAAGAAGGAATGTCCACTATGTCAGAAAAAGCAGAAGAGCAGATTAAGGAACTTGCCGGTGCGGCACAGCAAAAATACGGTGAGCTGACTGATGATTACGGCCACCAGGCGAAAGGCGCCGCGCGGAAATTTGCCGCCCAGGGCGGTCAGGCGGTTCAGGATGCGGCTGACGTTGTCCGCGAACAGGTTGGCGAAAATCCGGTCAAAGCGGTTGCGATTGCTGCCGGGTTTGGCCTGCTGATTGGCCTGCTTATCGGGCGGCGATGAGTCCGGATAACATTCACGGGGATACCGGGGGTATTCCCGTGCTGCCGTGTTTTACCTTCCTGTACTGAAACTGCCGTCCTTTTCGTCTGTGTCCGCCGTACTGAACTGAAATTTCGCCCGGACGGATGGACGAATAAATTCAGTTTCCTTCTGTATTTATCGGATTATCATACGCCTGCGTTATATGAGCGCCATTAATGATTAACGAACAGAAGGAACTCATCAATGTTAAGAAAAACCGCTGCCGAATTCTTCGGCACGTTCTGGCTGGTCTTTGGGGGCTGCGGGAGTGCAGTGCTGTCTGCGTCCTTTCCGCAGCTGGGCATCGGATTTGCGGGCGTGGCGCTCGCGTTTGGCCTGACGGTACTGACGATGGCGTATGCCGTAGGTCATATTTCCGGCGGCCATTTCAATCCGGCAGTAACGCTGGGACTGTGGGCCGGTGGCCGCATCTCCTTCAGTGATGTCATCCCTTACATCATTGCTCAGGTCATCGGCGGTATCGCTGCTGCAGGCGTCCTGTACCTGATAGCAAGCGGAAAAGCAGGCTTTGACGTGACGGCCAGTGGCTTTGCCTCCAACGGGTTCGGCGAGCATTCTCCCGGCGGCTATTCACTTCAGGCAGCCGTCATCGCTGAGCTGGTCCTGACAGCGTTCTTCCTGATTGTCATTCATGGCGCAACCGATAAGCGTGCACCGGCCGGGTTTGCGCCGATTGCCATTGGTCTGGCGCTGACACTCATCCACCTTATCAGCATTCCGGTCACCAACACGTCCGTTAACCCGGCAAGAAGCACTGCGGTTGCCGTCTTTCAGGGCACTTGGGCGTTGCAGCAGCTCTGGGTGTTCTGGGTGGTGCCCCTAGCGGGCGGCGTTCTTGGCGGCCTGATTTACCGTTTTCTCCTGCTGAGCAGGGACTGACATAAAAACGGTAAGTGACCTGAAAGAATGCCCTGCCGGAAGGCGGGGCATTTTTATTAAAAAAATACCCGCTCAGTGCGGGTAAATAATGGAAGCAATGTGAGCAATGTCATGAGGTCTGAACACCCAACTGAAACGCCAGGATATTCATCTCGCCGACAAGATAATGATATGTGGCTGTAGTTTCAACCCTGAATTTTATGGTGTTTTCACCCATCAGAGAGTGCGGGACAGTAAGTTTGTACGGTCTGAACTGGCACATATTTTCATTTTGAGTCAATACGGTCTGCCTGAGACGCTTACCCTTCTTCCGTCTGGTCGCGCGAAAGGTTGAGTGTCTGCAGCTTGGGGCGATGAATACGTTAACGGTCCGGTCCCGGTAAGCGGCAAGCAGTCTGATCACGCCTTCGTTTAACAGGCAGTCATGAGACGAGAGGGGCATCCTTCAGATTCCCTGGCATCAGAAAGCCTTAAGGCTGGCATATCCTCCAGCGGCGCAAAAGACCTAGTAAAGCCGGGCCGACATCGCCAGCCAGCGGTGGCAGGCGCCGTTGCGGTGCTCGAATTCAAGGATGCCGAATGTTGGATCGAAGCCGGCGCTTAGGAATACGCCCGTGGTGATGTCATGTCTGTACACGCGGAAGTGTCTTGGACTCTTCTGACTGCCCAGTCCATGCAGAACCCATCAAATACCGGCTGAGAGATCAGTTGTCCCTGAGCCGGCACTGCCAGCCTGTCTATCACTCTCAGTTGGTGGGGAATACCGGCGGGCCGGGGCGTTACTTCTATCTGGGCCAGGACAGAACGGGGGTTATCCTTCACCGTGCGGGCTGTGCAAAGTTCAGTAAAAAGACCGAATGGAAGTCCTTTGGGACCATGTACAGTCCAGAACAGGCGCTCGCTGTTGCCCGGAAATATTCTGCAGAAGCTATCCGCTGTCCCGACTGCTGCACCTGAGACGGCCTCCGGCGTCCCACCGGAAATATGTAACAGGGTTCACAATACCTGTTTATCCTGCAGGCCGTTTTCCGGAATGTCCGCCATACTAAAAAAAGCAGAGCATATACCTTACTGTCCACTGACTTAACAAGGGAGGAATATGCAGACGTTATATAACTCAGAAAATTTTTATCCGGAAGATTTCGATTTCATTGCAGTCAGTCTCGCCCGCATGAATTACCAGGGGCGTAAAGTAAACGTTGACCAGGTAGCGGCCAGTATGAACGAGGCATGCAGGGTCCGGTTCCTGGACAACTACCGAAACTATCTCAGCCACTTCACCGACGGGGATGTGCGCTGATTCACCAGGCCGGATGACACATCCGGCCTTTATATACACGGGGTATACGAACACTCCCTGTTCCTGACTGACGTGGGATCTCCGGATGTTCCGCCACAACAGCTCCATACCGTAGTGATACTTTTGACCGCTGTCGGGGCTTTCCTCTGCATATTACCAGTGGTTTTATCAGGCCCCGTGCAGTTTTGCTCAGCCGGGGGATCAGGGCCAAACCTTATCCAGCCTCAGGTCAGTACCGTCTTTCCTCTGCGTCGGCAAGTCCCTGCCACAGCTTCGTATGCAATAATCCCATCCCGGTGATGTCCCCCGGATACATGCGCGTATTATCCGATAAGAGTTCAGTCGCACCGGGATCCCCATTAGCCGGTGAGACCTGAGAAAAGAAAGACCTTCATCAGGCATCATGTTCTGCCAGCAGACCATAAAAATATGCCAGCACCATACTCTGATTGACAGACACAAACCAACGTCCCTCAGGTAAATACAGACAGCACATAAATAAACAGCGAGGCCCGCAGCCCCCCCGGAGAGACTGAAAGCGTGCTGCCCCCGTCATTTATATTCTTCCAGATCTATGATTCAGCACTTCAGTATGAAAAATGGAGTTATCTCAGGAAAACCTCATTATTAACAGAGAAGAATAAAAACAGTGACACGGAACACAGTAATAATCACCCGTATATTATCTGTGGGAAAACCGAAGCCACTGACACAACTTCTTCGATGTGGTAAATATTTTTATTTTTTGCTTATTTGTGGCAATCGGAAGCAGGGCAGCTCCTTTTTTACAGTATTTTTAGTTGCGTTGCTGTTTTACGAGACGCGGATTGAACTCTTTTAAATGTGTGGTAGCCTGGACAGGAATGCAGGAGTAAATCAAAAGGAGAGAAAATGGGAAATCCCGTTTATTACTACGTCATTCCTGTTGATCCTGAATTCTGGGAACTGCACCACAAAGGATGCCCTGTGTTAAACAATTCTGGGGGCAAAGTTTTTCTGGGCACACTCTACAGCAGGGGGCAGGCAATGACTGTCGCAAGAGTCCGTACCGGCAGCAACAAAGTCCGATTCTGTAAAATATGCCAGTGCGATGATAACGGTCCCAGGCGGATTAATGCATTTCTGACCCCTGTAAAGCATCTTAAAGATAAATGAACCATCAAAATCCAGAGAAAAATTCATCTGTAATCCCATAAAACGTGTGGCCATGACCGGAAATATTGCATGGCCATTAATAATAAACCCACCGGCAGATAACTTTCTTGTTTATTTTCTTTGATGCTATCTGTCACCATCGCTGCTGTATTCATCCTGAACCGACAGTCAATCCTGACAGAGCACTTATTATGTGTTATGACGCGCATAACGGTTTTCATTATTTATATAATTTATCATCGTTAATTTTCTCTCTCCGTTTCGCAGAGAAAAAGAAAGCTAAATTAATTCCCCGAGGAATCATAGTGCACCATCACTGATGTCCGGTTACGGCCCCCCGAAAAAGGATACAGTCTGTTTATTAATGCCGGCACCGCATTACAGGGTTTAAAGTTACGCTGGTATGAGGTGATAAATTTCGCTTAAAATAGCACGGATGCGGTGAATCCCCCTGTGCGGAGGGGCTAAGTCACACGGGGAATGCCCTGGCCAATAAGCGGATCAGGTTGTGACTTTTCCTGACTCACCGGGAGGCACCCGGCACCGCATACACAGCCATTACTTTCAGCATTCAGAATCCGGCTTCTGTGGTAGTACATTTCCGTATGCCCGTACATCAAACGCCATAGCTACCTGTCTGGTGGTAAAAGACACAGGCAGAGGCATGAATCACCCGGCATCCATTCCGTGGCTGTCAGGCGGCCAGGGTCAGTCCGGTCCGGGAAACCACCTTCCGGTACCGGCAAGGAACTGAACTTCCCATAGTTTCTCTACAGGTCGGGCGAATGAGCGAAAAGTCGTGATACTCCGGCGGCTCCGCCCTGAAATTCCTTCAGCAGCATAACGCAGGACATTACAGCCGGAAGGTAAGCGGGGGACGGCATGCCTGACAGAGAAAAGGCTGCACTGATAGTGAGCGCCGTTGGACGGGTAGTGCCCGGGCTCCGCCTGACCGGACAGAAAATTGCCGAATACACCATCAATGAAAAGCCCGAAGAGTTCAGGACGGATGAGACAGACCCGGCAGAAAAGGACGTTTACCGGAAAGTGGCAGAAGTAATCATAACGGGGGAAATGATGTTCTGAAGTGACGGCACAGGTGGCAGACGGGATTCTGTCCCCGGTGTTCCGGTTTCCTCTGAATCTTTTCCTCCTTCCGGAGGGCATCCTTACAGAATATCTGATGCCCCGCCACCGGCAGAGCCGGCACACCTCAGCATGCGTTCAGGTGATGTGTTTTCAGCGCATCACCGGCGGTGAACTCTGTGTTCATAAACGACTGACAGCAGAACAGCGCGAGTATGCAGCAATGCATGTGAGGGCAAATATCACCCTATACCAGGGCGTTTTTTGACCAGAAAGCTAACCGGCAGATTTATTCAGGGACGGACACGCGGATGCAGTCCCGTCCGCTCCGCTCTTCTTGGTCTCATAGAGCGCTGAATCCGCATCCGCTGCCGCCATGAAGTGTTTGAACTATCCACGAAGCTCCGTAAGGGCTGCGGCCCGCAGTACAGGGGTGGACAATGATTTATCTTCCTGAATCCATTGTGCGGTCTTCTCTAGGACAATTTGAGGATGCCGTGGATACCTGATGATGAAGACTGGCTGCGTTTTCTGAAAGTAGCTGTGCAGGCTGATATTGGTACCCGCTTGATGCTGGCGCTGGCTTACGATTGCGCACTGAGCAGGGAAAACTCTCTAAGGTTGCCACAGGTGATATCGATCCGGCCCGGCGTCTGCTCACTCTTCGTGCTGAAAACACTTAAAACCGCAGTGATAGGGTGGTGCCTTATTCACCGGTGACCGGTGAGCTTTACATGGTACGGCTGACTGACCGGCGTCAGCTCAGTACGTCTCGGGGCCCACTTTTTCTGTCACGCTCGCCCCGTAACCGGGCGGAACCTGTCAGCGGATGAACTTGGTTAAAGGTGGTGCTCCGCCTGACCATAGATGCTGGTCAGCCACTCATCAGAACCCACACTTTCCGGAATCTCAGCCTGACGGACCTGGCTCGCGCCGGCTGGGACATCCATGAGATTGCCGCATTCGCCTGTCATCGTCGCATCCAGTCAACCCTGCTGTATATTCATTTCTGCGCCCGTGACCTGAGTAACCGCTTCGGTTGTACGGTATAGTCTCACTTCATGCTGCTCGGCTCATGGTGCTGCAATATCAGGAACCCTCACCATGAAGTGCTCAGAACAGACAACGACCATGACGTCAATGTCGAACATTATGTAACGGTGTTTATCAGCAGTTTACATATCTTTGTCATGCCAGCTTGGCACCGCATCCGCATGATGCTTGCTGATGTTGCCTGACCTTACGGTGTCGGACAGGTTCTCAGGCCCGGCTATGTTGTCCCGGCAGCTTCGAACTGGTGCGTTACCGCTCCTGCATGTGCCGGTAGGATACTCATGACGGAACATCATGTTCCACCCTGATTTCTTAGCTGAACAGTTATTCAGGCGACTTATTGTCGCACGGGCTAGATATAATCCGCGCCCGTGCACCGGTCGGCATAGAAGGGAATGTCCTGCTGAATTCTCTGCTCTGCGAGACAAAGCAGGGTCATCCTCGCCGGCACAGGCAAAATTTCACTCTCAATATGTAGCGCCTGAATGCCACAGGGCGGAGCGGTGTTGCGAGTCTGCGGCATTTTTTTACCTTGGTAACAACTGTATACGCGCGCAGTGTCAAATCGAATGGCAGTCATCGCAAGAGGGCAGGGAAGAGAGCTGCTACATCATGAACCATGTGACTGACACGGCAGGCAATTAAATTTTGCCGCTGCTTCTCCGGAAAACGCACTATAATCACGGTGAGCAACGTAGCGGCAGGGAAGCCTCAGCACAGGACTTTCTGCCTGCCCGGTCTCTTTCCGGGCATTTTTTTATTTTCCCCGCCTGTGTATCCTCCTGATATTTCTTTCTGGGCAATTATTGTCTGGTAGACGCCGGCGCTTTATCCTGCACTCATCACTCCTTTTAATTAAGATAATTTATGGATGGTCACACCTCTCCCGGCCGGTTTCTAGCCTATCTCCTGGCAGAGCATGATCTGTCCGTTGAGAAGCTCTGCCGCCGGACCGGGCTGGATAATGCCGATGCCTGGGCGCTGCTGAGCGGGCGGCTGATGATCACCCTGGCAGTGGCAGAACAGCTGGGTAAGGTTTTCCGTACACCCGGATTCTGGCTCATCCGGCAGGCCATGTGGGAGCTGGAGCTACCGGCTGATGAACAGCCCGACTGAACGGCTTGATAATTCCGACCGGTGCGTGATAATTTCTGGCAGGCCTGTGCGGGCTTTTTAATCCATCCAACACCGGGGGTTAAATAAACTGTGTGCCCGCGCAGGCTCTCTGCCGGAGACACATTTTGTTGCAGGGTTGCAATGTCCTGCCACTGAATTATTCTTCTTCTGCTACTCACTATTGGTAAGCGTCAAATATATACCGTATTATCGCTCAATCAGAGGTGTACCATCTCAGACTTAAACTAACTTCAGCCTTGAGCGAAAAAGGCGATGTTACAGAATAAGAAGCCGCTTGCTACATGAATAAAAATAGGATACTCGGTGAGCTTAACTTGCCAAAGGCACCGATATCAGGTGGATATGATGCTTGGTTAAATGATTTCCCGAAATGCAGAGCTACTTTTGCCACAGAAAACCTTGTGTTGCTGGCTTGAAAAATGGGTTTATAGGCATGAAGAACGGTGCCCGGACAACACTTTTGCAGATCAATTTCCGTGGAAAGAAATGGGGGTTGCGACGGGCCTATTTTTTACAGCGGAAACAGACTTCAAGGCCAGCTCATCTCTATGAACGACTATAACGTCGTAATCTTTGCGGGGCCGAAAAGGGGCGAGGGAAACATAAATGCCTTTCGGGCATTTATGTTTTGCTTGCAACTATCCTGATCAGACAGGTTAAAATGCCATGTGTTTACACAAGCATTAACGGAAAAACAGTGCAATCAGGATAATGATTGGAATTGGTACGCCTAAAAAGAATAGTAATAATGAGCGCATTTTAACACCTCTCGCATAATTAAGAATTATAAATCACGTTGACGACCACCGAAGGTGGCACACAGGCTGGCTACGAAAGCACCTGCCAGCAGAGAAATGAATGTCCAAAGCATCAGATAGCTCGTAGTTTTACGTGCGGTATCAGCAGCTTGCTGCGCTTTCTCCTTCGTTTCTTTTAACTTAGCCTGGGCTTTGTCATAGGTGCTCTGTACCCGCTGTTCAGCCTCTTGCTGACTGATACCCGTTTTTTGAGCAATCAGCCCGGCGACATACTGACGGTCTTCCTGGGGTAAGGCGCCGGTGGTAATGCTGTTGACAAATATACCGGTCACTTCGCCTAACTGTGCAGGAGAAACAGATTGATGAGATGCAGATGGCATTGCAGGAGCAGTTGGCGAAGCGGGATCGGCAGCGTTGTTTGCGGGTGTGGCAGGATTGTTCGCCCTGAACATCGAATTAATGAAATAATTCATCGACGATCCATGTACTGCGGACGTCCCGTCCGCCAAACTCGCGGCACCAGCCGCGGTAGTCGCCGCTGCCCCCCCGGCAACGGTACCCACGATTTTAGTTCCCCCTCCAACGATGGAACTCACCGTGCTCGTTAACAGCGCAGCAGATATCAGCGCCGCCACAGCCCAGGTCAAAAACCCATGTGCAGTATCGCGGAAGTAAATTTCATCGCTGTGTGTATCGACCCATTTCGTGCGCAGTCGTCCGGATAAATAGCCTCCCATACCCGACGCAACAATTTGGGTAAAGGTCAACCAGGCTATGGCAGCGATACCCACCGTATCTGCGTCAAGCCCGTGACGTTCCCATGGCGAAACGGACGTAAGACCTAAACCGGCACCCAGCATAAGCAAAATCAAAGAGAGGGATGCCGCTGCTGCCGCGCCGGCAAAGATGGCACCCCATGATACAGCGCTGCTGCTCGCGGTGGGCAGGGGCAACCGAGTATCGGGAGACGTGTTGTTAACTGTAGAGTGTTCGTGAATGTGAGTCATAGCTGTTTTCCTTTGATTAATCTTTGCATTCGTAACCGGTAACTGATTGAAGAAACAGGAAACATAATCACCTTCAACATTAAGGCTCTTCAGGAGCCGGATGATGCCATTTATTAAAATAAAGGCGGTAAAACTTAGAAAATTAAAAAACCCATATCACAATGGAAATTTATTTCATGTACTAAGGATGATAGATTATTTTTTGCTAAATGGATTTTTTACTTTAAAATTTTATTACCATTTGAGATGGCGGATTTTTAGTGAATCCTGGAACCAGGCGCGGCAGAGTTAATGGCAACAGAATTACGCGATGTCGGTACTGCAGTCTGAGCCCCCGACGTGACCGGAGACATGCAAATACTCTTCCGACGCCAACAGAACATCCAGGGGCACAATCTCCACGGCCTGCTCCGGTCCTACCAGTGCAGAACATAACTAACTTGTTGCACCGCAAGCTTGACTGCTGGTTGACTCTAACGATAGCCGCTGTGTGATGAGCAAAGAGAGGCGATACAGCTTATCCCACGCAACTTATTGATCTGCTCGGATTCGCTCAGGTGGGGGGGAATCCAGTAAAATATAAAACAGTGACTTTCTCTCCGATGTTCAACATGCGTCGACTTATGCGCCACCAATAACGGACTTCCGCTGTTCTCTCAAAGCTGCCCTGAGCGTTTCCTACAGCAGCTGAGTGCCATTAGCAGCCATTCTGACGTGAAAAGCTGGATAACATTGTGGAAAGGATTTGTCTTCCCTATTCATCTAAAGAAATGGCATTCTTATACTGTAAAAATTTCCATAAAGTAAGTGAATCAGTAGCAACTCCAGCTTTGAAGTTGAATTCTAGAATCCGGATTTTATAACGGGCAGGTATTGCGTTTTCATGCTTCACGCCCACTTGATTTTTTTACAAAGTATCGCGGGCGGATTTTTGAAGAATACTACTTAGCGAAAAGGGAAGAAATTATGTGCGTAGTCTGCGCACAATTTGAGGTCGAATTAGCGGAGTTTAAGGGCGAACAAGATCACATCCATATCCTGATAAACTCCCCCCCGAAAGAGGTGATCAGCAAACTGGTTAATAGCTGAAAGGAGTTAGTAGCCGCAAGATGAAATTGCATTTCTCCGAACTACATAACCCAGCGTGGACATCAGACGCGCTTTAGTCGCCGTCATATTTTTCTGGTAGCGTGGGCGGTGCGCCCCTTGAGGTGTTAAAGCGGTTTATTGAGTAACAGAATCGCCCTCATTAGCCCGCTTCCGCGGGACTTGCTCTGTCTCCCTTTTCTAAAAGTAAGGTACTTTGCGCAAAAAGAATGGTTAAGAGGAGGAGAAATATCGGATCATATGCGTTCCGCATATGCAAATGGAAGGCCTCAGGGAGGGTCAGCATAAATAAAAAATGCGGCTGCAAAGCGGCTATCCTATTTTTTAATAGTAATGCACATACCGTTCCGGTCCTGCTGTTGCAACAGCAAAAAGTGCGGTGGCCGCTTAATATTCGCGCGCTTTTCCATTACCGCTCCATAATTCTTTTGACTATAAACGGAGCCCGGCGATGAAAAATCCAACCCTGTTACAGGCATTTCACTGGTATTACCCCGAAGGAGGCCAGCTCTGGCCTAAGCTGGCCGAACGGGCAGCGCATATGAGCGAATCTGGTATCAATATGATCTGGCTGCCACCGGCGTATAAAGGCGCTTCAGGCGGCAGTTCAGTCGGCTATGACACTTACGATCTGTTTGACTTGGGTGAGTTTGATCAGAAAGGCAGCATTGCCACTAAATATGGTGACAAAGCGCAACTGCATACGGCGATTGAAGCGCTCCATCAGCATCAGATTGCGGTACTGATGGATGTGGTAGTTAACCACAAAATGGGCGCGGATGAGAGAGAACGCATTCTGGTAAACCGGGTCGACGAGCAGGACCGCTCACAAATCCACGAAGAGGTGGTGGAGTGTGATGCCTGGACGCGCTACACCTTTCCGGTTCGCGCCGGAAAGTATTCAAAGTTTATCTGGGACTATAAGTGCTTTAGCGGCGTGGATCACATCGAAAATCCCGATGAAGACGGCGTGTTCAAGATTGTGAACGACTATACCGGTGAGGGCTGGAACGACCAGGTTGATAATGAGCTGGGTAATTTTGATTATCTGATGGGGTCCAATATCGATTTCCGCAACCGCTCTGCGACGGAAGAGATCAAGTACTGGGCGCGCTGGATGATGGAAACCACCCAATGCGACGGATTCCGCCTGGACGCGGTTAAACATATTCCGGCTTGGTTCTACAAAGAGTGGATTGACCATGTACAGGAGGTGTCTGAAAAGCAGCTGTTTATCGTGGCGGAGTACTGGTCGTTTGAACTGGATAAACTGCAACAGTATATCAATCAGGTTGAAGGCAAAACGTTGCTCTTCGATGCGCCACTGCATATGAAGTTTCACGAAGCCTCTAAACAGGGCAGCAGCTACGACATGAGCCAGATTTTCTCCGGCACGCTGGTAGAAGCCGATCCGTTCCACGCAGTCACTATCGTTGCCAACCACGATACTCAGCCGCTGCAGGCGCTTGAAGCGCCGGTTGAAGCCTGGTTTAAGCCGCTCGCCTATGCGCTGATTTTACTGCGCGAAAACGGTGTGCCGTGCGTGTTTTATCCGGATCTCTATGGTGCCAGCTATGAGGACATCGGCAGCGATGGTGAAAAGCATAAGGTTGAGATGCCGGTGATTGATAAGCTCGATCGTCTGATGATTGCGCGCCAGCGTTTTGCACACGGGGTGCAGACGTTGTGGTTTGATCATCCCAACTGCATCGCGTTCAGCCGCAGCGGCACTGAAGATGAGACAGGCTGCGTTGTGATCATGTCTAACGGCGATTATGGAGAGAAAACGCTAATGCTGGGAGAAAATTACGCTGGCAAAAACTGGCGCGATTTCCTTGGTAATCGCGACGAGACGATCACCACCAACGAACAGGGTGAAGCAGTATTCACCTGCAGCGGCGGCAGCGTCAGCGTCTGGGTCATTGATTGATATCCATGCGGGCGACGCCTCTGGCAGCCCGCGTGTTGTACTCTGTAGTAACAGTTTTTCTGATGAGAGAGCGCAGATAATAATGAAAGAGACCACGCTGCTGGTATTTGACGTTAACGAAACGCTGCTCGACTTGACTTATCTGGATGATTTATCTATAGGCACGTTCGAAAATACGCAGATGAACTGGCGGTTGCCGTATTGAAATGGTGTCAACCGTCCGCAGTACAGCGATCATTTCAACAAAGATAATGCGCGTCCAGGAGGAGAGGGCGAAGCTACCAGCTCATCTTGATGCGCTACCCTCGCTGGAAAAAAATTCGTGCTGCAAGTGTGGAGGCGCACCGGCGAATGCGGGACTTGTTTGACGTAGTCCGCGGCGTGCGAGCGGAATCCTGCCGCAGAGAGCTCAGCGTCACGCGTGCGCGCGGGGTAAAAATGGGGGGCCAGAGCAGTGTCAGGCGCTGTGTATACTCCGCGGGGTTCATGACCCGGTCCCCTTGGTACGTTAACAGGGTGGCGTGTGAGTGCTTTATGTAAGTCGCGCATGAAAATCCCCCCCACTTAAATGCACTGGTTTGATGTACAGCGTTAATGAGAGGGTTTTATCTGGCAAGCGAAGCCGGGCGGGCAGGTTCGTGTATAAATTTATAAGGCTGAGGCGGCGGCAGAAAAATACCTCAGGTGGTCTTCTTCAGCGGCAACTATGATGACATCGGGTCACTGGCCGCAAGGAGGCGCCTTCTGATTGTACATCTGTTGCCCGGCGTTCCGCTGCGGGTTTTCATTCTGATGCCCTCTTCAGCAACCAAGCAAGCTTGTGGCGGACGATGCCATGCCACAAGTTTGTGTCGGGCACAGCCGAATGTGTAATCCCCCTTCATTTTTGCGCCGGAGTAAGTGTATGAATAAACCCAGGAGGAATATTGAAAAAATTTTTCAGTCAGCTGAGTCTTTCCAAGTAACTGGCAGGCTCTCTCCGGAGACGTGTCCTGAACCCGATCATGCTGAAATCTTCGAGGTTATCGGTCAGGCCATCAGAGCGCTGCTCGTGTCCGAACCTGAAGAGGTAAAATCCATACAGAATCTTACCGGTACACTGTGGTGGATGAGCGTCAGCGTGCGTGAGCTGAGAAAGAAAAAACCCTGTCTGGCCGCCATCAGCCTGATTGCTGCCGCTTGCACTGAGCCTTAAGAGTCCTGCGGGTTCAGTGCCCTTCTGAACAACTGGTGCTGAATTACCCCGCCGTCTGGAGCAGGCCTTATATCAATTGTTGTGGCTGCTTGTAATAACCGGCAGGCCGCAATCAGGTCCTGAAGCGGACTAAACGTCCTCGCCCTCACGCGAATAATCCACAACAATCTCCAGCGCTCCGGGCACAGGACGCTGAGTCTGACCACGCCAGAGGTGTTTTCCAGCTGTGTTATCAGGATGAGTATCAAGTCCTTACGTAATATGTGTCCGCCTGGGTATTGAGCGCTCAAACACCGCGCTTATAACTACTGACTCAGCGGCCAGTTGGTGAAGTGCGCTGACATTTTTCTTCGGTTTTTTTCTGCTGCATAACCCATCATCCGGGACAGACATAGTTAAAAGCGCCGACGACGACAGGGCTATCTGCAGACTCCGTTCTGCCTTCGCGCGAGTCGGGTGCCCGGGCGCAACGCATTTACTTCCTCCAGCGCCAGCCACAGGGCCTCATCCTGTCGGGATGGGTCTCCGCGCGGCCATCTCCACCAGCCTGGCGGCAACCGTCGCGCCGGACACCGACGCACTCTCACAGAGCAGATCGAGGACGGCCTCGCCGATAACGTAGTCCATGAGTTCTTCAGTTTTGTTTCTGTACATACCTCTCCCTGGGTGCCAGTAAAGGGACTTCTCCTGTACCTGCCTCCGCTTACGCGGCCGGCTGAGGTTACATCCAGATATATTCAGGATGAGATATCCACGCCGGAGAAAGCATTGCTGTGAGCTGGTTCCCTGAGTCAGAGAGCATCTTCCCGGCCGAACAGCAGGCCAATCAGCGTGCGGCAGAGCTGCTCTTCTTCTGAACTGTCAGCAAGCTCCAGGCGGCGTATGAGCTTTGCGCAGATGGCCGGCCTGTTAAGGGCGGTGCCGTTGCGAAGGATTTCCATCACAATCTGCCCCAGCATTTCCTGTTGCGAGGGGAGCTGTGAATCGGCAAAATAACGGGCAATGTTTTCCGCCGTATCAGGTTTCATGCTGTTCTGGCGCATAGTATTTTCTCTCAAAAAGAGTAGTTAAAATGTCATCGGGTGATGATGTGCGAAAAGTTATACAAAAACTAAAAACCTGTACAGTAATTTCTTTATTGGGAAATTGATTTATTTTTGCAAAAAAGGCTAATGATTAATAATCATGAGGATATGAGAGAGACGTTGCGGGGGTTGTTGAGAAAGCGTAGCCATCTTCTCTGACTGTTTCTCCGGCTGGCACGCGCACAGCGCGCCCGATGTGAGGCCTGTTTTTCATCGTCGTGATGAGGTACAGCGAATCTTCCTTTTCGGAAAAATGTCAACATCAGGATTGACCGTATATGCACATGGTGTTTACGGCAGCAGATAAATCTACCAAGAAGAGGGAAAATGAAATTTTGATATAATATTGCCGGCTTGATGGTCCTGAATCAGCATATTAGTGTGTAAGAAAAAGATGCGCTCAGTGCCAGCTGTTCAGGCAGTAAATACTCAAAAGCGTTAAAGGTTTGCCGCGGCATTTTGTCAGCCGGCCTGCCACTCGCTTTCAATATCATCCCTGGTTTTAGAAAGAATGACCTTGTTATCATCCACTTCCTTTACCCAGCTGAACGGAATGATGTGGTGCTGACCGCCCGCTTCCGGATCGCTTTTAGCCAGCTTGATTTTGTCATCACCCTCAAAGTGGTCAACAATACCCACGTGCTCACCGTTAACGTCCACTACCTGCGCATGGTCCAGAACTTCTGCTTTATTAACCATAATCAATCCTCCATAACGTATGCCATATGATGGATTTTCCCAGCCATAATGCTGGGTGCACCATTAAAATGTGGGTTATAAATCTTCAGAGTGTCAATAAATTCACACAATGAAACATCTGCCTCATCGCTGCATACGGCGCATACCCGTACCTGCGCTCAAGTAACGCACGCCTGCAATGCGCTCTGCTGGCTGGCGCTCCTGGCTCAGTTTCACCGTAATTTGACAACCGTTCTACAAAAGCCATGATCATGACTCTCAGTGGATAAGATGCAGATTTAGGGGAGACAAACCGTAGAATTATTCCCGTACACGTCCCGATTTTTTTTCCGATCTTCATCTGTGAACGGTGTCTTTACTTATTCCATATATATCCGGCAGCGGAAGCCAGTGCGTAACCCGGTACTGCCTGAATACAGCGTTGCCCGGCATGAGTATATGGGTGAAATTAGCAAAGGCCGCATCGTACTTTCCGCTCCCCACGCCCTCATCCGTACAAATTGCCACAACCTGTCCGTCTGCGGGTTTTTCCGCCGCGTAATCTATCCAGTCCATGTTTTCTCCGTTTGGCTGACTCACACTATGGACCCCGCTTACGTATCCCGCAAACTACCCGTCGCATTTCAGATAAAAGGAACAGGACAGTCTGGTTCGGACTGATTGTACGGAGTGGGCGGACGAATGAGCGTGCAGAGGAAATTTTTAACCATATTAAAATACGAAGCTAATCTGGCTGCTATGCTCTGATCACGGTGAATCCCTCTATGCGACGGGGCGAGGCTACGTAAGTACAGCAGGAATACACGCGCGATTCAGGTGGTAGCCTTTCTGGATCACCGGGAGGCACCCGGCACCGTAACTGTTTATGAAAAATGAATTTGTGTTGTGGAGGAGAGTCATGCTCTGGATGGAACAGGGGCTTTATCTCAGGGTGGAAGAGCTGGCAGGCGGTCCGCGGCCGCTGCCGCTGCTTAGCGGGTTCAGCCTCAATACGGCCTACCGGGCACTGGGCTGCTTTAACCCGTCAGAAACGTCGGATGCCTACTTCATTCTTTCCAACGACCGCGACGAGGTCTGGTTTATCTGTAACCGGCATCTGCGGACCGAGTTTATACGCATGGACTGCACGGCATTCCGGTTGCCGCTCTCTTTTCACGACGAACGCTCCGTGACCAGTAACCTGCCGGTGCTCTCCCTCAGGCTCAGCGATTAAACAGCATCCGGAGCAGCGCCGTCAGGTGTGCCGCCCCGTCCTCATCGACGGTCCCGTCGAGGCGCGCAATCAGCTTCAGGCACACGGCGGTGCGCGTCAGCCGCTGTTCCTGCCGCAGGAGCTCAACGGTAATGCGCCCCAGCAGCTCAATCTGGCAGGGGTGGGTGACCAGGCTGAAGTAGCCGGTCAGCCCGGCGTCTTTTTCCGGCGGTAGTCCGTCCTGTCGCATGAAATACCCGTGCGTGGTGAATGAGGTCGGGCGCAAAATAACCGATGCACAGGCGCGTGTACAGCAGTAATGCGCCGGGGCTCAGAAGTTTAAACAGTACCGCCCTTATTGCAGGCAGTTCAGCGGTAAAAATTAACGCTCCGGTTATCAGGGAGGCACAGTGAACAGAAAAATAACGGCGGACGACAGCATGCCCATTACCCTGCCCGACGCAAGCTTCAGTCAGGTACTGAATCCGAAAGACATCAACCGTGCCGACACCCGCGCATTTCTTGCCCGCGACGTGGAGCATTTTACGTTACACGGGTTTGTGACTCCGTTCGGCTACACCCTCTGGCAGAACAGAACAGAACAGAACAGAACAGAACAGAACAGAACAGAACGCCAGTACTGGCTGGTCACGCAGGAGCCTTAGCCGAAGACCGTGTATGCGGTGAGGCTGGAAGAAACTGAAAACTTCACCTCGCCGGAGCGCGCCGCATACAGGTCATGGTGTGGCGTACCCGCCAGCCGCAGCATGAGGGGGCGGTGCACGGCCTGGCGCAACGGTTCTTCTGTCATTTTCTGCATCGCTGGTCGATCATCATTACCGACAGCGCGCAGACCAATGCAGCAAAGGTGATGTGGGAGGGGATGGTTGCCTGGGCGCTGCGCGATCCGGAGCACTACGTGTACGTGTGGGACGGCACAGGCGAGTCGGGCTGCCTGCACCCTGTGCGCAGCTGGCTGGCGTTCAGCGCACAAAGCCTGCGCATATCGCTGAATGGCAAGCCGGGAGGCTCATCCTGCCCGCATTTCAGATTCAGCCGTCGTGCCACACGTGTCCGCCGTCGTATTTGCGGAAAAAAAATGTTCTGAAGGCGGGCAGTATTGTGTAAACGTGCCACACTTTACCTGTCCTGAAATTCAGGACATCTTTTAACTGAGTTAGACATCATGACAACAGCAACACGCGGTGGCGCCGGAA
Source organism: Pantoea sp. At-9b (assembly GCF_000175935.2). NCBI lineage: Bacteria > Pseudomonadati > Pseudomonadota > Gammaproteobacteria > Enterobacterales > Erwiniaceae > Pantoea > Pantoea sp. At-9b. The sequence goes on along the minus strand of NC_014839.1, from coordinate 156,561 downwards.
ACTTAGCGGCCTACCCGGCACGCGCTTCTGAAGCGGGAAGCAAAGGCGCCGCCGCCAGCGGCGGCAATTTCAAACACTACCCCGATCGCGCGCGAGGCCGGCCTTAAGGGGGGACTTATCAGCCGCCGGGGCCCTAAACCTGAAGTTTAATTAAGCCAAACAGACGCGCGGCGGCGGTAAAATTTCATCCCGGCACGCTAAACCAGGAAATATATACTACCTGATTATCTTCTTTCTTGGTGTAAAATAATCACCACAATATATCTCATAATTTCCTCTCCCATTACGCACTTTTCAGCCAATGCCTCTCGGGCTGAAATAATCGATATTTAAAAATCGTGTTAAATCCTCGTCTGAGGTTAAACCTAATATCACCCTGACTCTTGAAGATGAAAACTATTTCAGAGTATGCATAACGATTACTCAGTGTTTTCTTAGGGTTACCCATGATGACCTGTCGGACATCAGAATTTTAAGTGTTTTTATCTTTCCGCTGCGGAGGTCATTTCTTCCTGACGAGATAATGCACTGAGAATAACTGTACGGAACCGGGTTTCAGCTCATTAAAACACCACACTGAAATAACGTAATAAGGATGAGGGAGAGCTGAACATGCCTGAAAATTATCATAATGAAAACCGGATGATTATTGGCGAAGCTGCGGTTCATCTGGCGATTAATAATGCGGATATTACCGTTGACCCGCTTATCCGGGAGCTGGCTGATATGGTTGCCGCTGAAGAAGATCCTGCGTGCTGCGTGCAGAGTAAGAGGGGCAAAGCGCTGGCGCAGCGGGTTTAAGTCATTACCGGGCAACCGGGACGAGCTGAGGTGGGTCACCGGAGGGGGCAGGGGATCAACGCACTGAATGACTCTCCGTCTGTCCGGATCACACACCGGGCAGGTTTCTTTCCTGAGCCATCCCCCCGGCTGACCAAAATAATCTGCTTGTTGTACAACCCTTTCATCACCTCACTCATCATTCGCACGCTGATACTCAACTAAGTTACTGTTTAGTAACGCATAGCACTTTTTGCACAAAAAAATAAGCTGTACATCAACTCAACAGCTGTACAAGTTTGATTTGGTTGTATAACTTTACGGTCAGACAGGGCCGACTACATTTTAACCATCAAGAGGTTAACCATGCGTCAGAACGTTACGAAATTCCCGGACACCGCCAGTGACATTGCACATTACTTCAGCAAGGCATCGGCACCGACCCAGCAGGAAACGCTGGGGCAGATTGTGGTGGAAATCCTGCGTGCGGGCAAGAACCTTAACCGTAAGGCCATCTGTACCAAGTTACTGCGCCGGCTTGAAGTGGCATCGAGCCTTGAAGAAGAGCGTCATTACCAGACGTTAATCGGCCTGCTGTTTGAGCGCTGAGTTACCCCGTTGTAAAGAAGCGATGCCCGCAGCATGCATTCAGGACCGCCCGGAATGACCGTCCTGCCACGCTGCGGGGGCATGAACCGGGAGATGCGGATTTGAAGAAAACAGATTTAACACGCCTCGCCGACATTGTACTGGGTGAGGCTGTGGTTGCTCTGCTCAGCAGCGTTGACAGCATCAGTGCAGACAGCGTTGCGCGACAGCTCCGAAGCATGGACGCCAGTGAGAGGGTCCCGGAAAGGCGTGAAGCCATCGCCATGGCACTGGGCGAGGTGCAGACGGAATTTGAACAGTCCCGGGAAAGCCGTAACGCGGCCGGGCTGGCATTTGGTGTTCTGACGGGCACGGGCCGCGGCAGTAAGAAATAATCTGGAGGATAAATTTCCGTATATAGCGGAGAGTGGCAGGATGCCCGCAGGATGCGGCTACCGTAGGGTGGCCGTTTTTATTTCAGGCAGCAGCCAGCCTGGCCACTTTTGCCCGCAGGGCCTGACGGATAACACCATGAAGCTTAACGAACAGCACACCACGATCGAAGCAGACATCATTCAGCACTTTCGCAGCGGCGGCGACGCACTGGCCGCCGAGACCGCCGTGCTGGACGCCGTTATCCGCGACATCGTCATTCACGGCAAAAAAGTGACGAGCAAAGCGATTATTCTTTACCTGATTGCCGAGCTTGAAAGCACCTCTGACGTGGTCGAGCTTGACGTACTGCGCAGCGCGCTGGAAATCGTTGTTGGCAAAACGCCCGACGACGAAGGCTTCTGATGTTACTTCTGCTGCGCCGCGTGCGCGGCGTTCAGCGCAGCCGGGGAGTCAAATCCCCCCTGCGAGGCCCACACGGAGCAGCTGACGGCGGCGGCGAGGGTTACGGCAATCCAGACTTTCACAGGCATCTCCCGGTTTAAAAGATTTCACACTTATCAGTGTGGCACGTCACCGTCATGGTGCGAAGGGGGTACGTCAGAACGGGAGAAATCTGAAGGTCAGTGCATCTGCTGCGCCAGCATCCTGACGGCGCGTTCGCAGCTTTCGCGCATTCCGGCCGAGCCGGCCGCCTCGCCCATACTATGCAGGGCGCTGGTGATTTCGTGAAGAGTGAGGTACTGGTCCGGCTTAAGAAGGCGTGCCACGACCGTTCCGATAACGGCGTAGATATCTTCGGCGGTGGTGTCATCGTTCATATGACCTCCGTCCGTGTCCGTAGTGGATAACTGTACAGTATAACAGAAAGGCACCGCAGCAGATACCTCTGTGCCTCAGGGGCATCAATGGAGCTTCTGCTCTGGCAGTCCGGCGGCGCTGGCCACCCCGGTTTTTTTCCCGGCGCGGATATGCATTTCCCGACGGACCTCTTCGATAGCGCGCAGACCCGCGCGAATGCGATCTTCATCAGTTTCATTTTCAATGGCCGACCGCAGGCGATCCGTAAGGGCCGCCCAGCTGATGGCCACGTCCTCATCCAGCAGCGCCGTCACGGCCTCGCCAATCATGATGTCGGCCATTTTGTCGTCAAAGTTATTTTTCATGGGGTTATCCGGCAGCAGGTTTCGGGGGCAGAGCTTACCACAGCCTCACTGACACGAACACGACCGGAGAAGATACCATGCAGTAAACTTTACCGACGCAGCGTACTGACGCGCACAGTAATGCTGCCCGGGGCATTCTTATTAATTCGCGCGCTCTGAAGGTATTTCACTCCAGCGCCGGCATTTTCTTTCTGCGGCCACGCTGCTCAGGTGCTGATGGCTTGCAGAGTTCGCAACCAGTTCTACGCTGGGCAGACCAGACAAAAGAGTACTGATTTTAAAACAATAAATGGCGAAAAAATGATTTTAAGTGAGTTTATGCTGTAGGTGAACCGCTGGCCTGATATGCATTTCCCAGCAATCAAAAGCGAGCAGCGCGACGCCGGCATCGAGATTTATGCCATCGACTTCTCAAACCAGACCAAACGCCGGCTGCTGATATAGCCGACGCAAAGCACGCGTCGGCAATGATGAGCCACTTCCGCATCTGGCTTTAAAAGTCCAACCGTGGCAGACCCCTGCGGCAGGAAAAGCCTGAAATGCCGGTGGGCGTCTTGAGCGCGCAGCAACCGTCTTACCGGGCCGCGCATCCTGTTAATCATCCGGGGCCCGCGGGCTCTTTTTCTTCCGGCCGCCTCAGATAGCCTCACGGGTCTCCGGCCAGGCCACAGCCGCGCCTTCTGCGGTGAACAACGCTCCCTGGAAGTCAGTGACCCCCGCGGCCTCCAGCCACATCCACTCCTCCGGCTGCTCGATACCTGCCGCGATGACGTTTATCTCCAGCGCTGAACAGCAGCGCAGTACCGCGTGTACCACCGCCTGACGGGGGCCGCTGCGGTGAATATTGCGCACGATCCCGGCACCGATGCGCACGCGGTCCGGCTGAACGTGCGCCAGCAGCGACAATCCGGCGGCGCCGTCACCGAAGTTATCGATGGACAGGCTGATGCCGGCCTGCTTCAGCTGGCGCACCGACTGAGAAAACGCATCCAGCTGAGAGATGACCTCCGTCTCGCTGACGCCCACTATGATCTGCTGCGGCACCAGCGCGGCGCTTTCGATGGCGCTGACGAGCCGGCTGACGGCATCCGGAACAGAAACAAGCGTCATGGGCAGAATGCTGATGTACAGCATGATGTCGTCCGGGCACGATCTTCCGGCCCTGCACAGGGCCCCGGTGACCGTGGCGAGGTTGTTCACGTACAGCGCCTCGCCGGTAAGTCCGTCTGGCGCTTCATCGGGTATGGCCTCGAGGGCCGTCACTTCGCGCCCCAGCGGATCGACCACCGGGCGGAAGGTGACGCCCGCTGCCGGGGCCGGTGAGCCGCTCTCATCCGGCACAAAGTCCCAGTAATCGGCGGGCAGGACCTCGAAATAGTTTTCTTTCTCACGGGCTTCCACGAAGGTTCGCAGGAACTGCAGGCCGCGATCGTCATATGTCAGGCGGTATTTAGACGTGCCGCGGTCAAGTACCGCCTGCAGCACGCTGCCTCTGTCGTGATGGCGCAGGTCGAACAGCTCCATCCCGTGGTTGCCGAAGCGACGCGACGGTGAGTAGTCGCGCATCAGCTCAACCACGTTGTGGTGCCGCCGGTCGGCGCAGATACGACCGTAGATATCCATCACGCCCTCCTCCGGGCCCTCCAGAATCTGAAAGAAGTGGGTGCCGTTAAAAAGCAGGATGCCCGTGACCTGATGGCGGGCATTCAGCAGGCTCGCCTTCTCCACCATGCCCGGCAGGATGCTGACGGGAACCTCTTCGGCGAGGTGACTCCGGTAAATTATTGTTGTAAGCATGTTCAGACTCCGTATTGCCGCAGATTGTCACGGGCACCATAGCAGCTGGCTGTCATTTCTCAAACCTGACCGGAAACCTGCACCTGGACCTGAGGAGTGTACCGACAGGGAAGCCTGCGGTAGTCCGGGACAATTATCTGAGTGATGGATGCTCCGGTAAATGAGCCTGTCAGGCAGAATCGTGGGAATATCTGAGCAGAACATTTCAACGCGCGTGGATTCCTTTAACCACTCGTCCAGACATAAATTATTACGAATCAGGGTGTTTTCAGAATATCCATCGGGCACTTTCTTCGTCTGCGTCTACAGTGTGACGTGAGGTTGTCATTAACGTCAAACGGAGGTAGTTAATTTGTCTATTCAACATGACGGGAAAGGGTACGTCATTATTGGCGAAGCGGCACTGAGCCTGGCGCTGGGCGAAAAGGAAATAAGTGTGCATTCGCTTATTGTCGAGCTCGGAAATATGGCTGAGGCCGGCGGCAGCGATAACCGGCTCACCGAAATATCCGAAGCCAGAAGCTGGCTGAAGAGCTTCCACGAGCCGGAGCAGGCCGTCCGGCGGGTGCCGTACCTGCAGACGCTTGCGGGCCTGAACGACGAGAAGAACTGACGCCAAAGGACGTAGTCCGGCTCTGGCCGGAAGACGACGATGTAGATGACCTCACCGGTCTCGCGAAGGCGTGTACCGGCCGGAGAATCTGTCAGGGACGACACCTCCATTTTTCCTGCACTTAAATTGCGTCAGAAATTAATTCTACCACTATATATTCAGGCATACATTGGCTGCTTTAACAGAAAGGGAGGCCACGTATGTGGGAGTTTTACTATCTGCTCAGGGTGAGTAAGCAGGACTGGCTGCACGTGAAAGGCTGCGCGTGTCTGGAAGACCACCCGGAGCGTCAGTTTCTGGGATCGGCCTTCAGCTACCGGCACGCCTATCAGACTGCTTCACAACGCCTCGGCATACGGGCCTGCATCTGCCGGTTGTGCGTGGACGACAGCATGTCCGAAATGTGGGACATCACGCTTTCACCGCCAGCATGATGAGCCGTTTTTACGCTTAAGTCACAGACCTGATAATTATTCACGCCGGATCCCGTCATGCACCTAAACTTAATGTTACCCGATACCGGGTGACGGAGGTAACCATGGCTGACCGTAATGACAAAAATGTGAAGGATGGCAAAGACGCCGACCACAGCAAACTGCCTGCGGGCAACAAAAAAGACACCAGGGACAGCGATAACACAAAGCAGAAGGGCGGGAAGTGACCCCGCGGGAGCGCAGAATGTCTGAACACCCGATGCCTGATGACGATGCGCCCCTGCCGGATGAGGTGCCTGCGCCCGGTCACGAAGACGAGGTGCCCGGCGGCGACAGAGATATTCCGCCCGACAGGGGAGCCCCACCGCTGATTTAACCGCCTCCGGGCGGTTTTTTTCGTACGTATTTATGCGCACCGCTTACTGCGATACACTGTATATATCCCCAATAAGTGGAGCGCATCTGAAAAACGAACATGAGATACAGCGCCTGGTGCACGAAGCCATCGGGCTGGCCATCAGGCAGATACTGCGCAGTGGCGGATCAGTGAGCCCGCACGAGCTCATCGGTATGCTGTGGCGCCTGAAGGAGTCCAGCGCCGATGTGAACATGCGTGAGGCCTGCCAGCGGGCTATCCGCCTTTTTGTGGGAAAACTTAACTGAAGCACATCCCCCCAGGTCTGAGCTTTGACGTCACGAGGCCTGTCCGCCGGCGTCGTCGGGCGTATGGGTGACGATCAGCTCCAGCACGTTGCGCAGCACCCCCTGCCTTTGCACGTTACGCTCATGCTCAAGCTCACGAATGACGTGAATGATGAGCGTTTTATTGGTCAACTGACCGCCCGAGGCCAGAATCATCTGTATTGCTGCCTCAAGCTCCTGACGCTCTGCCGCCAGTGTATCGCCGCAGCTCTGCAGCCGGGCGCGGATTGCTGTCACCGAGTTAGTGTCTTTCATGCTGTGAAGGTCCCTGCCGAAACAGCCTGAGCGGATAACGGCGATGGAAGTGGTTACGTGAATTGTTATTGTATTGCCTGCAACGTTGCATCTGCAGCGCTTACCTGATGGTAAGTTCATTATAGGCCAGACAGGACAGTAATGCGCTTTGCTAATCAGTCCGTATGCGTGTAATCAATATTTATGAAAGCAGTTGAAGGCGGGCGCTCAACGCCCGCTGTCGCGGAATGTGGTTATCTCATTTCATCATCATCATCCTGAAGGCGGATAGTGGCCTCGCCGCCAGCGCTATGGTTGTCTGCATCAGGGAGCATCCACCCCTTACCTGCACCGTCGCGCGCACCTACAGTCCGGAAGTCACGCAGCCAGCTTATAGCCGCGCTGATGCGGGCAATACGGCTGCTGAGTTTTTCAGCTCTCAGCATTAGATTCAGCTCCTTGAGGAGCGCATCGACGGATATTTCCTGTTCACGCACGGCAAGATTGACTGCTGCTTCACCAATAACTGCGTGACCGGTCATGTCTTCGCTGTACAACACGTTACACCTCTCTTAATTAATGAATGCGAATTCTGTTAACCACGTCCTGATTATAGCAAAGTGGTTGGTGGGATTTAAATGTAATCTATTGGCTGAAGTCTGCGGATTAATAAGGATGAATAAACCGAACCTTTAATTATAAGTGTAATGTACTGATATATAGTAATTATTAGTGTGATGTTGATATTCATTCGCATGAAATGGTTTTCGGATGAATGAATTCTACAGAGCCGTATTTCAGGTTGTATGCGGAAAAATTTGAAGAGGGCGGACACGTGCGGGTGAAAGCCGGCTTCAGCCATACTGAGATGGCATGCCAGGTGTGCAGGGCAACGCAACCTTTGTAAGGCTGCGGGGGACTTTTCACCGTGCCGGGTTCCCTACACATGACAACAGGAAATATGTTTGTGATTTTCCGGTTTCGTTTAAATACCAGTCTGGTTTCCAAAAAAATACCCCATCTTCCTTCCGCTTCGTACAGGAATAAAGAATCCTGGTATGCGCATGGATGCGTTGACGGCCGTATACCTGATACAACAGCATACATGATGTATCAGCCGTCAAGTCTGTGAAATATTACAGTTCTGGCTTCCGGGAGCGGTGACAGAAATTTCATTGCGCGGAGAGGCTGCTGAAATTATCTGACGTAAAAACATGAGTTGCGAAAAATTATTTTCCAACCCGGGATCGCGCGGTATTAACCGTTATTAAAAATAAATGCCCTCCCCGGCCAGGTGTGAAGCCTGTCGGTCTCTTCCACTGATTTTGGCGCCGGCGCTTCATCTGATGTTCAGACGAATGTAACGGATGAGCTGAGCGGGCCAGTCACATACGATTAATTAACCGAGTCTATTGACATCATACACAACTACTCACTTGAACTACGGCCTGCGGGGCTCCCTTTCTTCGTTCATTGCCGGTGCTACTTTGCCCTTCGCCGCGACTGGATCGACCGAAGCATGACTACACACCGTAACAGTAGAAGTGCCATAAACACACAGAGCGTCAACACCGCCACGCTAAAATCGCCCAAAACATGGGGTAAGAGACCGGAGAACAACTACCTTAACCCGGCACTGTCAGAGGGGCTGGATTTTCTTGTGTCACTCAGTGCAATGCAAATCCATGAAGACGACCGCCTAGACTGTTGCACGGGACCATCAGACACATGACCCAGTAGGTATGCAACACCGTCACAGATTGGTCTGAACTGTGCCCACTGCTGTCGGTGTCGTCACTGGCTGCCTGGATCAGAGCCGTCATTTTTCCCTAGAACTGTTTGGTGAAACCGGCGAATCAGCATGGATGGATGTAGCCATCTGAAAATGCTACTCAGAGATGGTTATGCAATGAAAAGGCTGAGATCGCCTAATCGCTTACCCAACCGGATTTAAGAAGCTGTGCCATGCAAAATACCTACTTAGACGTCACCCCTGACGCGACCACCACCCGTGCGCTGATCGAAATAGTGGCCAGCAATAACGCCCAAAACTTCAACGACTCTGGATCTGTATCTACTGCAACAGGGATTGAAAACATCAGCGATAACGTTCGCTTTTTTATACGTCTTCAGATTCGTTATGCATAGGGAAATTACGTGATGGCCACGGAGAGTCAGATCCTTGAAGAAGCCGCACGCGCCATCGATCATCGCTACGCCACCGGGACCTTTTTTGCCTCACCAGAGATGTCCGGAGTGTTTTTCAGAGTAAAACTTGTCGGCCGGTCGCGTGAAATTTTTGCTGTTGCTTTTCTGAATAACCAGCATCAGCTGTTTGCTTATGAAGAGATGTTTCAGGGAATTATTTCAAGCGTCGGGATTCCCCCGGATGTTGTGTACAGAACACTGCAGCTTAACGCGGCGGTGGTCACCGTCACTCACAACGCGGAGAACTCGCACGAGGCGCGAGAGCTGGCCGGTCGCAAGCTGGTACCACGCAGCGGGGAGCCGGGCTGGTGCGGAGAGTGGTTGAAGACATTAACGGCATTGCATTCCAGACTAATATCCTCGCGCTTAACGCCGCCGTAGAGGCCGCTTCAGGTACAGGTTCGCCCCCACAGAAGGGTGATTGGTTAGCGTTTGGGCATCAGTAGCGCGCGGCGGCGGGTTTTCTCCAGCCACTGACGCACGCGATTGGTATCCGGGCCCGCCTCGCGCACGGCCCGGGTCAATCGCTCCTGGGTCGTGCGCAGTTCCAGCGTCCAGAAGGTTATCTGCCACTATTCCCGGATAACCGGCAGGCAGCGTGAGCACGCCTTCGGTAAATAAGCCTGTCAGCGATGTATCCTGCCCAGAGTTTGGTAAATGCTGCAATTGCATCGGCAATTCCTTCAAATGTCCCGAGCCATGAGGCCGGTATACCCAGCACGGCCAGGAAACCAGGCAAAATAACGGTGGCCGTTTCATAACAGAAATCTCCCAGAGCGCTGGTGAACCCGACACCCACGACCGTACGATTGAGCCAGCGGGGCCTGCCTCCACCAGTGACTAAAGTTGCCTTTTGATTTTTAAATTTATCAACCATTTTGCTCATCTCCTGCATGTTCAATGTTCCGAAGGGATGTTGGAGCTGTAAGGCGGCAGGCGATCCCGCATAAATATTGCAACGTGTTATCCAGTATCCGTTGCCGGAGCAACAAAACCTCTCAGTCCTGTCTGTTGCTCAACAGCCGTAAAGTCTCGCTTCACCATCTTTATTAAATAATTTAGCTTCCCGCATAATAAAAGCATCCGGTTTGATATCATTAATTAACGCGTTTTGATCTTTGTCCCTGTCCCTGTCCCTGTCCCTGTCCCTGTTTCGGTTAGTCTCAATGTAACCTGCGAAAACGTATTGTAAGTAAGCACACACAAAACAGTTATCTGTCAACATATAAGTCATGAACATAAAAACACAGTTCTGAGAGCACAGTTCGGACTGGAAATTTTGCTGATAAAACTAAGTATCATTCCACAATGAACTCAGCTTGCGATGCAGATACACTTCCGGACTGAGATGGCGGCATTAAAATTAAGGATGAATAATGCTGTTCCTGTCAGAATGTCGGGCCATGTGGAGTGCCAGTTCAATGTGCAAATGCCAGCAACAATCAGCGCCAGGCTGGCTATCACGTAATTGCGTGATGTGAGATACCCCATTTTTGTTACGGCATTATTATTAATCCGAAAACGTCTCATCAGATATGCGCATGTGACATTGACAGCCAAAGAACCCATCCCTATTAAATTAAAAAGAAATATGTCAGGTGTAACTGGATCATGAAATTTATCCACAGAGACCACCAGAAAAGCGATTCCGGGTAGTAGCAGTAAAAGTGACAGTATACGCCCGGTCATGGTGATGATCCGCGAGGATTCCGTCATGGAAGAAAAAATGAATATCGCGGTTACTGCATCCTCAATAAAATCGCAACTATCAGCATAGATGGACAGTGCCTTGATCTTATATGCAATTGAAAATTCAATAATGAAATAAATTAAGTTTAACAGATAGACTATAATAACTGCCTGTCTGGGCCGGAGAAAACACTGAGGTTTTCTCTCGGTACCACCCAGTCCAGCATAATAATTTTTCATATGAAATCACGCCGAACGATGTTTTCGATAAAAATCAGCAATCCTGACAGTTATCGTCAGATGCTTCGAAGACCTTTTTTGCATATTCCTCAAGTAAAATCTCACATTTATTTAACCGTAAAGTCGCAGTCTCGCTCATTAATGATTTGTAAAAATCCAGTTTCATGATCTTTTCCAGCCACGTCTTTAACTTTTTCAGCTCTGCATCATTCTCTTCCAGTTCAGAAAAAGTAAAGTGTTTTATAGCAGTTTCTTTTGCTATTTCGTTTTCGAAGTCCAGACACTTTCCAAGAAACTCGGTGTACTCTTCATCCCTGTCGGAACAAAACCGGGCAATAACCTTCTCTTCCTGGACACCATCAAGTGCGACTGATTCCAGTAATACACACTCTCCGGCCATATTAGCTATCTCATTTTCGATGATTTTCAACTGTCTGGTGTGTTCTTCATTTTTTGGCAAAAGACAAACCCCGTTCTGTATATACACTGCTCCCAGTGCTTTCAGCTTTCGCCAAAGCGCTATACGTTTACGTGCTGGTTCAGAGGGTACCTTATACGAAATCAGGAGCCAGTTATGTGAGATCATCCGATCAATTCCAATGTAACAACGGTTACAATAAAAGTGTAGCAACAGATGTTATTAGGTTTCCTTCCTTCACACCATACATTTTTCGCATGGGTAAAAACTGCCATAAAAATCATTGCCTGTTTGTAAAAACTGTTAGACACTGAGTCGAAGGTGATGGCGTTCCACCTTATCCAAACCGCTCCCTCGCTGGAGCTGATGACGCCTGGTATGTCTCTTCGTATTCATTAGAGGCATGTCAGGCTCATTCTCGTTTTTCCGATGGCCTGCATGCTTTACACTCAGGGCCGGATAATGATCAACGTATTTGGACACACTAATCCTGACAGTGATGCTGTCTGTAGCGCTGTTGTCGCCGCCTTCTGGCTTTCCAGTCAGGGTCGCCGGGCCCGGGCCTGGCGGCTCGGTGAGGTAAGCCGCGAGACCCGTTATATTTTCCGGGTTGCCGGATTACATTTGCCGGAACGCCTGATCATGCTCAGAGAGGATGAACCCGTCTGGCTGGTTGATTTCACCGAACCCGCACAGGGCCCCGGTTTCCTTTCCCTCTGCAATATTATCGGCATCATTGACCATCATCGCCTTGGTGGCCTGATCACGCATCTTCCACCTGAAGTGTGGATTAAACCGGTTGGTAGTAGCGCAACTCTGCTCTGGACAATCATGGAGCCACCGATCAGGGCAATGCTGCCACCGGCTTATGCCATCCTGTTACTGGGTGCAATTATCAGCGATACCATTGCGCTAAAATCCCCTACGACGACGGATGATGATTACCGTGCCGTTGCTGAAATCAGCAAGCTGGCTGGTGTTAATTTGAGTTCGTTCACTGCCCAGTTACTTGCAGCCAAAACCGACACTGACGGACTTAATGCTGAAGAGCTACTGGAGAAAGATCTCAAGGCATTTGTCATCTCGGGAACCGATGTTCGCATTGCTCAGCTGGAAGTTTCTTCACCTGAACAGGTCCAAAATCAACTGGGCCACCTAAAAGAGGCGATGTCCCATTTGGCTGAGCAGACGGGGGCCGGTCTTGTTGTGCTTATGGTCACGGACATCGTCAAATCCTTCTCCACTCTCTATTTTGCCGGTCCCGCGCTGAAACAGGCTGGTCCCTGTTCCGTACCGGGCATGCTCAGCAGAAAAAAGCAGCTCCTGCCATGGCTTGCCAGTCACCTGAAAATAAACACGGGGGAAGCATTATGACCTGTTATTCCCATGCTCTTGTTCTGATCCATGACAGGGAAGACGGTGCTGTTCTGGTCAAACTTGCCGCCATTCTGGCAGAGCAGCTTGCAATGAAAATTACGCTTGCGCACGTCAGCGACGATTACCGGGAAATGAACTACGTTTCTGACAGCATCATGGACGACGTGGTTTCGGCCGACGTGATTAAGGTCAAAGAGTTTCTCAGCAGTCTTACAGCCGCAATGCCCGTCCCGGCTGATACACGGGTGCTGGTTACAATGAGCAATATTGATGATGTGGAGGAATGCATCGTGGATCTGAACATTGATCTGATTATTGCAGGGCACCGAAATCGTTTTCTTGGTTTATTAACATCAAAGTCAATGGATTACATCAACCATCTTAATGTTGACGTGTTGATCCGACATATTTACTGATAAATAAGGAGAGCAGCATGAACTTTAAACTGGAGAAAGTAACTGCACGTGAAATCCTGGATTCACGCGGAAATCCCACCGTTGAGGTTGAGGCTTACACTGAAGATGGTCAGATGGCTCGCGCGTCTGTTCCATCAGGAGCCAGTACGGGGTCCAGGGAGGCAGTCGAACTTCGCGACGGTGATGCCAGCCGGTTTGGTGGCAAAGGAGTAAAGCAGGCGGTGGCGTCGGTAAATACTGCAATCAGCAAGGTTCTGGCCGGACTTGACGTCAGGGAGCAACGCCACATTGATAATGTTTTGCTGGCTCTTGATGGAACGGAAAATAAAAGCCGGCTCGGTGCGAATGCCATTCTGGGCGTTTCTCTCGCAACAGCCCGGCTGGCAGCAGGGGCTGCACGCCAGCCTCTGTATCGCTGGTTAGGCGGGCTGCGAGCTAACCTTTTGCCGGTTCCCTGCATGAACATCATCAACGGTGGCGTGCATGCGCGCGGTCAGGGCGCTGACTTTCAGGAGTTTATGATTGCTCCACACGGTGCTCCCTGCCTGACAGAGGCCGTTCGTCAGGGCAGTGAAGTTTATCAGGCGTTACGCCAGATTCTGCTGAATAAAAATTTGCCTGTTGCAGTCGGTGATGAAGGTGGCTTTGCCCCTCCGGTATCTTCTAATCGCCAGCCACTCGACTTTATCGTACAGGCAATTGAGAAGGCAGGTTACCGGCCCGGAGAAGATATCAGTATCTGTGTTGATCCCGCATCCAGTGAATTCTACTACGAACAAAAATATACGCTGCGAACTGAAAACAGTGCGCTGACGCCAGAAGAAATGACGGATTATTACGATGAGCTGATTGACCAGTATCCCATTATCTTGCTCGAAGACGGTCTGGCTGAGGATGACTGGACGGGCTGGAAGTATATGTCTCAGCGCCTGAGTGACCGTGTCGAACTGGTAGGCGACGACTTGTTCGTCACCAATGTGAAATATATCCAGCGTGGTATTGAGGAAAATCTGGCAACGGCTGCCCTCATTAAACTCAATCAAATCGGAACGCTGAGCGAGACGTTTGATGCTGTGGCTCTCTGTCAGCAAAATGGCTGGGGAGCATTCATTTCTCATCGCAGCGGTGAAACTGTTGACAGTTTTATTGCGGATATGACCGTCGCGCTCCGCGCTGGTCATCTGAAAACCGGTGCTCCCTGCCGGGGTGAACGCATAGAGAAATACAATCAACTGATGCGGATTGAATATCAGCTGGGTTCTGATGCGCAATATGCCGGACTTAAGGCATTTGTACGTAAAAGATAAAATCTACGTAAGTAGCCCGGTTACCGCAGGACATTTATAAAATGGTTAATAATAACGACATCAGGCCTTATACTGTTGCTATATGGCTAGAGTCACTGGAACCTGGAAAACAGATTCACCGGCTGGGTTGATGTGCCACTGACTTTCAGGGGACAGCTCGAAGCCATCAGAGCCGGCAGGTTCATTAAAAATGCCGATATTATTCCGAATGTTGTCTGCAGCTCAGCACTGAAGCGATGCATACGTTCTACCTGGCAGGTATTAGATCGGTTGGATCGCTCATGGTTGCCAGTCGAAAAAAACTGGCGATAAAATGAAAGACATTATGGTACAGGGTTTGAATAAGGACAAAACAGCACCTGAGCCAGGAGAGGCACAGGTGCGCTATTGGCAGAAAAGTTTTAAGGCAATACCGCCGGCAGATTTCAATGCACCGGGTCTGCTTCATCAGTATGCCTCGTTACAGACACATTGCGCTCGCTGACCTGCCATCAGGAAAAAATCTGAAGATAACCGTCCTCCGGTTCCCACCCTGGTGGGAACATTTAGCAGAACGATACGGGCGGCCCCGTTGCATAAGCACGGCTGCTGATTTCCTGGCAGCCCGCAGCTGTGCCCGGGACGTTTCAGGCCCTGCTGCCAGGTGCAGCCGCCAGAAGATGATGGAGCAGCGGGTCATTACCCGCCGGTTCGCGCCGCCAGCCGGCGCGCTGCAGCAGCCTGTCCAGCGCGGCAATATTTCCGGTGATGCGGGCGGGCAGGGGACGCCGTTGCCCGCCGTGCTCATCAAACCCTGCGTCGAGCGCATTTTTATTCAGGTACAGGCCGGAAACGGACGGATTCAGTTTCAGCGCCCGGCGACCGCTCCACTCGCTTTCACTCAGCACCATGTAAATCCACCCGGCGAGTTTCAGGGTATTCAGCGTGTGCTGCAGCCGGAACAGGTCGTTCTGCGCCAGCAGGTCACTGCTGCCGGCCCGCCACAGGTAATCCAGCTTGGCGGGCAGGTCGGCCCGCACGCCCTTTTCACGCCCCTCCTTCAGCAGCCAGCGGATGTCGTTCGCCAGCTCCTTCCGGAAACGCCGCTGCTTCTCGGCGCTGGCCAGCCAGCGGGTGAGAAAGAGATTTTCCTGAGCAGGGGAAGCCGTCAGACCGTCGAGGCGCGCCAGGTGCAGCGCAACCAGCGCACACCACGCCAGATGTTCAACGGCAGCATTGTTATTTTCCACGTTCAGCCTCCTTCAGCGGCGCAGCGGCCCACTCTCCCCGTGCAGGGAAAAGAAGTGGCCATCAATATGACTGCGGAAAAAGGCATCCGGGTCCTCTGCAGCGCAGAAGCCCTGATAAAGACGTGCCGGCACTGCCAGCCAGCGCCGGCAGGCACCGTTACGGTATTCGAGTTCCAGAATGCCGGAAGTCGGGTCGAAGCCGGCGCTGCGGAAGAGGCCGGAGGTGATGTCATGTCTGTTCACGCGGAGGTGTCCTTTGCTGAATCTGGCCGGGAAGATGTTCTGTTAAAATGAATTTAATAAGAAGAGGAGTCTGATAAAACTTATTATTCTGATTCTCTAGGCAGCAGAATCCGGACTCATTCCTCTATGATAAAGATCACATCATCTTTACCGGGCCTGTTTGCCATGACGGCAGAGCATACATCATCAACAGGCTGGCGGATAACAGCGGCACGGCTGTTTTTTCCATAAATACAGACTTTATATCCCCCTTCGGGACTCTGCATTTCTCCCCGCAGCGTAAACTGTCCGGAACAATCCGCGGCCCGGGAGGAGATCGCTGGCAGAACTGACAGGAGAGAAAAAAACATAACCATACACACTGCATTTACTGTTCTCATTACACCACTCTCGTCAGGAAGTTATTCCTGATGAAATAATGCTGTTACGAAAGATGATTTATTATCCCGACATAATCATCCGGTAAATATACTGACGATATACTCATGACGCGGCAATACCATCAACGACATCTTATGAACTAACCCTGGAGCGCATCACTCTTCTGATGTGCATTTCACCAAGACCGACCGAGGTGTCGTGTGGAGATACCTGCAATCCTCACCTAGCATACCACATCAAAACTCTGTATCTTTTTCACTCAGTGACAGCTCCAGATGAGAAAGCAGGAATATAATGTTCTCTGTCACAGTCATGGCATCATCCCATGAAAAACCGGTCCGACCTGACACAGCCATGCCGGCTTCCCGAATCTGTGCATATCCTTTGCGCAGCACTTCAGAATCTGATACGCCTACATTTTCTTCAGAAACACACATCAACGTATCTCCTCATGGCAATTAACTTAATGAATTTAATAACATAAGCATCAGTTAAGATTGCTTTAACAAAATTAAATGATGATTTATTAATTATTATCAGTATGTTAATCCTTGTTTAGAAAAAAACAGGGTAAGGTTTTTCCTAAAGTGAAATGTCATCAGTATGATAACATAAGATCCGGATAAAATTATAGTACCCTGTCTGCAGAACAGGCGCGATAGTGCTGAACACCAGAATTAACCAGTCTTGAACCCGGCATCGTTTTTACAATATCCGGAGGAGCAAATGAAAAAATATATTACCGCAGGGATCTTACTGACCGCCTTAATTTAACGCGAGTTCTCCTTTTGCAGCAGAGCCGGGAGAGGCAGCGGGTGAAAGTGCGGGGTCGGTTGCCTTGGGGAGCACTACGGCCGTGGGACTCGACGCTGTCGCAGCCATTGCCGGGGTTGCTCTGGCTGCCTCCGGTGGTGGAAATGGTTGCCAGACAGGAACAACCACGACAACCACAACGAGTACCAGTGCCCTTTAACAGGGAAATAGTACTGATAAGGGCGTCACCGGATATATCCGGAATAACGGGAGTGCGGAAGTGGATTTAATTATATGGCGCAGTATGTTTGTAACTCCATGGTCACAGGCCGCAGTGATTCCCGGTATCATGATGGGAGGACATTAAGTTCCGCATCCCGCCTGCAGGAGTGGACTCATTATAACAGCGTTCTGATCTTTAACGTGGAAGTGTAAAGTATTAGTACGACATCAGGACACAGTACCCTATGAGCTATGAGAGCCCGGGGAACATGCCTGTAGTCTGCTCATGCCATGAAAGGGATAATAAGGATTTATCTGATGGATTTAATTCCGCTTTTTCTTCTTTTTACTCAGAAACATATATATATCGTATTATTTACTGTCATTATTTGTGTGACGATTGCTGACCTGACCGAATACAGATACCTTGTCCCTGTTGACAGGGAAAAACTCATTTCCACTCCTTACCGCATACTTAATATATTATCCTGCAGCATTATGTTAATTTTACTCCCTGTTACCGCATATAATCTCATCTGGCAGCGTCCGCCAACGTCCGCCGCTTTCATACTCATTAGTATTTACCAACTTGTTAACAGTACAGGAAACATATGCATAGAACTGTGGGTGCAAAAGCATTACAGACAGGGAACCAGACCGTCATCAGGTTATTTTTTCAGACATTATCACATGGTCCTCCTGGAGCTGAATCAAAAAAGAAAAAACCGGGAATGAACCCTCACCAACATTTATTTTATTGTTCAGATTTACCTGATAAGTTATGTTCACTTTCCCCATCAAGCATTCTGATAATGTATACATGTTTTTTGTGCAACCGGTAATAGAAAACGCATCCCCGGTATGAATACTGCCTGAGACCCTTCATAAGATGACAGCAATCCTTTCCGGTCTCAGGAAAACAACTGATAAGATCAATGCACTCCTCAATTTCTTTCAGGATTTTTCGTGCCTGATCAGGGCAGAACTGAGAGAGAAAACGATTATATAACAGATTGATATCTTTTAACGCCTGTCGGGATATCTTATGCATTTCACCCCCTTTCTGTAAATGATTTCGCTTATTATTATGGCATTTAAATTTACATACCCGCTCCTTGCCCCTTCATTAATATATTCTTTCATTCTGGACATGTTTTCTTCTTTCTTCATAAGATCTGACACAGCTTGGTAAATTATGTCAATATAAGAGTGGTAGACTCCATCACTTATAAGGGAATCCATAATCCCCATGAGTTTTTTGTCTGGAACCAGAATAATTTCTCTGCTCACTGCTCACCCCGGTCATATTTCAGGTCAGGTTTTCCGGTCATCAGAGAAGACAACCTATAGCCATCTTACCCCTGCCACTGGTGCAATGACAAAGATTACGCATGCCGATAAATAAATTTAAGATTATCTTCATGCCGCCGCGCATCCGGAGTTGAATCTGAAAATCGCGCATCAAAATTTCCTGACGCCCAGACACATTCTTCTGCAGCGTATTATCACGTCAGTTAAGAACGAAAATGAAAAAATTTAATTAAACATCATTTCAGTTAGGAAAATCAATTTCTCCAGGTGAGAATTATTGTGTCGTTTATTTCGTCCCTGAGAAGGTTTTATCTTATTGCTTCATATGCACGGATAACCGCCGGACATTCAATGTGGAAGGCTTTCCGGGGGGGGGGGGGCCGTACTGAAAAAATGCTGACAGCATGACTTGAAAATGTGCAGAAGAACCTATAAATGATAACGGACAGGGCACAGACCTGCTCCGGATGAGCTTTTGAATGAATGATTCAGGAGGTTATCATTATGTCTTTACGTAATTTCCTCGTTTTTCCGCAGCTCAGCGACTCTGTCTTTGCTGACCGCTTCAGCCGCATCGACCGCCTTTTCAGCCAGCTGACCGGTGACACGCCGGTAACCATGGCTCCCCCGTACAACCTCAGACAGCTGGACGATGAGCACTACGCCCTCACCGTGAGCGTACCCGGCTGGAAAGAGAGTGAGCTGGAGATAGAAGCGGCAGGGGGCAGCCTCACCGTGTCCGGACGGAAAGAGGAACACTCTGAAAACGCGGTGGCCCCTGAAAACGACAACGGCGGCAGCGGCTGGCTGCACCGCGGCATCAGCCGGCAGGACTTCCGCCTGAGTTACAGTATACCGGAACACATGAAGGTGATGGAGGCAAGGCTGCAGGACGGACTACTAAGCGTTGGCCTGACGCTGGTAATCCCGGAAAGCGAAAAGCCGCGGCGCATAACGATAGACCATCAAACGGCCGGCGTGATTGAGCATCAGACCTGATTAATCGGCGCTGCGGGCACTGTGGATGACGTCGTCGCCTGATGTCCTCCTCTTCACGCTGAAACCGGGAGAGGGGTGATGAAAAGCATTACGGTACCGGCAGACAGACGGCACTACCCGTCTGTCGCCGGTGAGAGCGTGATGGCGGTCAGGATGAAGCTGCGTGATTCGCGGCTGTCGGTGAGCTAGCGGCTGGCCCCGGGCGGCATCATGCCAGTGGCAGCCGCCGATTTTTACAGTGAAAAAGGGAAGCTGCATACCCTGCACTATCACCTGCCGCCGCACGCGCCTGAGCGGACGGACCGCAGGGTATCGCGGCTGATTGCAAAAGAAGCCGGTGCGGACACTGCTGAAATGACCAACTGACTGACACTGCCGCACGGTTCAGATAACGGTGAAATGAGTAAATTAAGGAGGGAAAATATGCTGATTGCGCTGCTGGTGAATACCTCATTTACTGCAACGCTGCTGACCATGACGTCGGTCGCACTGTATCACCTTAATAAATAAGGCGCTGGCTTCCTCAGTCCGGGGCCGAAAAGTTCTGTACGACACGTCAGAAGAAGCAGGGCACCGGGTGGTGCCCTGCTGAGCGTCTTCCGGACGCAGAATCAGCATGCCGGAGACTGTACCGACTGAAGCATCGCAGATTTGCAGAAAATGCATTTTGCACATGACGGGTTCCGACTGCTGATATCGTATGCCGATATTCTGTACTGAGAACAGAAGTAGTGTGGGCAGCGTAAACGGGCACAGTGTGTGGTAATGTTAAAGCCCCGTTATGTTGGCTGCGGCCGGGCCTTTCTGTCCGTTTTCCAAAATAAATTCAACGCGCTGACCTTCATCAAGCGAGCGGTAATCATTGCCCTGAATAGCAGAGAAATGGACAAACACGTCCTTGCTGCCGTTTTCAGGCGTGATGAAACCGAGACCTTTCTCTGCATTAAACCACTTTACCGTTCCGTGAATTTTATCAGACATAATATATAAACCCTTTTCAGTGAGCCTTCCGGCAACAGGGCGGGCTGACAGAGAAGAATCAGTACCTGAAAATTGAAGCGTCGGGTAACATCCTGCAATTGCACATGCTCGCCGGGCGTTAACACCTGAGTTGCCTGCTCCACCACAGAGCGCACCTGCTCTCGCAGCGCCAGCGTCCCGCCTGAACAAAAATGGGGTCGCCAGGGTATCGCATATTCGTCCCAGCGTGCGACTCATAGCCGGGGCGATCAGGTTCATACGCCGTGTCGCAGCGGTAACGCTGCCTTCCTCCAGCAGCACATCCAGCGCCAGCAACAGGTACAATCCGGGTATTTCATGCCGCCCTCGTGTGCAAAAGGTATTCGCTAACCTTTTACCGTGGTTAATGGTCTTTATCAATACGTGTGTTTTGCGCACTTTCGTCATGTCATAAATGTACGCACGCCTTGGCGAGGGCTGCGGTAGGATCGATGGAATGAGATAAATGCACTGATGAGATGCGCTCCAGTGCCGGGGGAACTTCGGTGCAGGCCAGTACCAGTTTGCGCGTCTTATTACCGCCGGTCGCCAGCCCGGTGCAATCGTCGTGCTTAATCCAGATGCGTGGACCACCAAGGTAACGCGAGAGGTTATCCAGCGGCTCGAGTTGCGTCGGAAAATGGCCGAAATGTAAGCGGGGGAAAACGGGATAAATGCATAACTCAGACCTCACTTTCGGAAAATTTTGGCTGGAAGCCTTCGCCTTCCAGTGACCTGAATTGCTGCCAACTGACGTCATCGATTTCAATACCGTGTTCGAAACGCAATTGGCGGTGTTGCTGCTCGGCATCACCGGGCAACAGCAGTTCATCGTCGGTCCGGGATGCCCGCGTCCAGGCCAGCATGTCGTTGATGGCCTTCGTAGCGTGTTCACCCGCGCCCAACAGGGACGGATCGAAGACGATGGAAAGCATATTGTTGATGATGCCGGGGGCGGTGTATTTTCGGTGTCACCACCGGTTAAGGCGGCGCCCAGCAGGCTGCATACCAGAGATAATCCTGACCCTTTATGCACCCCGAACGCCAGCAGCGCCCCCAGCGGTTCCTGCATCAACCAGCGCGGATCGCGGATCGGCTTCTTTGTGTTATCGATGGCACAGTTTGCTGGCAGCTCGGCGCCCTTCATTAAAGGCAATCCGTGCCTTGTCGCCGGCGAGGGTACTGGTGGCGAAATCCAGCACGACAGACCGTTGGCCTTCGATCGGAATACCGACACAGAAAGGATTGGTGCCAAAACGCGGTCGTACACCGTTAAACGGCAAAACGGTAGAACGGGAGCCGACATTGGCAAAGTGCAGGGATATCAAGCCCGCCGTCGTCGCCTGTTCAGCCCAGGCGCCAATGCGCCCGAGATGGTGAGTGTGGAAAGCCCGACGACACATGCGCCGAACCGTCGCGCCCGTAAGATGGCCTGTTCCATCACCAGGCGACCGTTAACCTGACCAAAACCGTTGTTACCGTGGTAAGACAACATGGGCCCTGTATCGCGCGTCAGGCTGATTGTTGCTTGTGCATCCAGCTCACCGGCCCGGATGGCGGCTATGTAACGTGGAATCAGTGAGACGCCGTGTGAGTCATGGCCTTTGAGCGACGATTCGACAAGATTGTCTGCCACTTCACCGGCTGTCGCTGGACGAACCCCGGCAACCTGCAAGTGCTGGCGTAAATACTGACGTAACCATGTATGGCTAAAAACGGGCATAACATTTCTCTTTCATCTGGATAGACGTTGTCCGCGCACTATAGCGCTAGTGCTTTATTTGCATAACGATATAAAATTAATTTCTATATTTATAATCCGCATAGTGATGCAGGCATGTTGTTTATCTGTATCCGCAGGGAACAGAGTGGCTGTTTTTGTGTTTACAGGATGGAATGACGTTGTTTCAGGAATAAAATATTCGAAAAAGTGATTTATTAATTGGGCATGAAGGCCTCAGTATTAATTCTCTTTATCAAAAAACGAAACTCATTTTATTGCAATTGCATAGTCCTCATTACATCGATGTACTTAATGATCTGGTCCATTATTTAAGGGAATTAAGATGAATTTACTTCCAGCTGAATGGTTTGCTTCTCTCTTGCCTCGTATTGGCATCCCTTTATTGCTGTTCGGCAGCGTCTTTGGGTCTGGTGCTGCCAACGCTGAGGGCCAAATCAGTATCGCCCAGCAATATGGTATCGGCTATCTGATCCTGGATGTGGTGCGCGACCAGAAACTTATCGAGAAGCACGGCAAGGAAGACGGGCTGGATATCAAAGCCGACTGGCGGACACTGTCAGGTGCCACCGGATTAAATGAGGGGCTGCTTTCCGGCTCACTGGATGTGGTTGCCGCCGGGGTGCCACCGGCGCTGACGCTCTGGGATCGCACCAAAGGCAAGCAAAACGTTAAGGCGATTGCGGCACTCGGTTCGATGCCCAATTACCTGCTGAGTAACAATCCGGCAGTGAAAAGCGTGAAGGATCTGAGCAGCAAGGACCGCATCGCCGTACCGGCTGCTGGCGTCGGGTTCCAGTCCCGGACATTGCAAATAGAAACGGCACGCCTGTACGGCAACGCCGACTACAAGCGGTTTGATAATATTACGGTCAGCCTGCCACATCCTGATGCCAGCGCGGCGTTGATCGCCGGTGGCTCGGAAATCACCGCGCATTTCTCCAGTCCTCCATTCCAGTATCAGGCGCTGGAACACCCGAATATTCATAAAATATTAAGTTCCTACGACGTATTAGGTGGGCCGGGCACGTTTAATCTGCTTTATACCACCTCGAAATTCCACGATGAGAATCCAAAAACGTATCGTGCATTTTTTGAGGCGTTAGCTGAAGCCGAGAAGATAATTAAAGCGGATAAAGCAGCGGCGGCACAAACCTATATCCGCGCTGAAAACTCAAAATTACCGGTGGCCTTTATCCAGAAAATGATTGAGGACCCGGAGAATAATTTCACCATTACGCCAGAACGCACCTTTGTTTATGCCGACAAGCTTTATCAGTTAGGCATACTGAAAAACAAAGCCGCTTCCTGGAAGGATTATTTCTTCAGTGAAGCCTATACCTTACCGGGGAGCTGATATGTCTGAGTTGTCTGCGACATTACCGCCGCCGCTGTTGCAGGTTGAGGGCGTTAACCTGCAATACCGCACCCATGAACGTCTGATTCAGGCCACACACGATGTCAGTTTTGATGTCTGGCCTGCCGATCGCTTCGTGTTACTGGGGCCATCAGGATGCGGTAAGTCCAGTTTGCTGAAGGCCATTGGGGGATTTTTGACGCCGGTATCCGGCTCCATTCGTCTTGCCGGTGAGACGGTCAGCCAGCCCGGCCCTGATCGCATGATGGTGTTTCAGGAATTTGATCAGTTACCACCGTGGAAAACCGTGCTGGAAAATGTCGCTTTCCCGCTGATCGCCAGCCGTAGGGTAGGGCGGGCTGAAGCAAAAGAGCGTGCGGAGTATTTCCTGCAGAAAGTCGGGCTGGGGGCGTTTCGCAATGCCTATCCGAATACCTTATCCGGCGGCATGAAACAGCGGGTCGCCATTGCGCGCTCGCTGGCCCTGCAACCGCAGGTTTTGCTGATGGATGAGCCGTTTGCGGCGCTGGATGCGCTGACCCGACGCAAAATGCAGGAAGAGCTGTTGAACCTGTGGGAAGACGTGCGGTTTACGCTGTTGTTTGTTACCCATTCTATCGAGGAAGCGTTGATTGTTGGCAGCCGTGTATTGCTGCTGTCGCCGCATCCGGGAAGGGTAAAAGCCGAACTGAACTGTCACCAATATTCACTGGCGGATGCGGGTGGCACGGCGTTTCAGGCCGATGTCACCCGCATTCATGATTTATTGTTTCCGCAACCTGCCGTTCCAGTTATCGCATCACAAGGCCATCCGAGGGGGGATCGTTATGAGCAACCAGCCACCTATCCGGCCTGAGTACCAGCGCGAGTTAACACCGCTGGAAGATTTTACGCTGGCCACGCCGTTACCGTTGCGTGTGCGGCTCGGGAATCAGGCCTGGCTACGTAAATCGTTATTATTGCTGGCGCTTATCATTATATGGGAAGTGGCGGCACGCTGGCAAAACAATGACCTGATGTTTCCCAGTTTCTGGCAGACCTTTACCGCCCTGCGTGAGGATATCGCCAGTGGTGAATTGCCGAATCGTGCGTGGCTGTCGGTAAGCCTGTTGCTGAAGGGCTACATCCTCGGGACCTTGCTGGCGTTGCTATTCAGCGCGCTCGCGATATCTACGCGTATTGGCCGCGATTTGTTGAGCACGTTGACCGCCATGTTTAACCCGCTGCCAGCGATTGCTTTGTTGCCGTTGTCTCTGCTGTGGTTCGGCCTGGGGAATGCCAGCCTGGTGTTCGTGATTGTGCATTCGGTGATCTGGCCGATGGCACTCAACACCTGGTCCGGTTTTATGGGTGTTTCCGACACGCTGAAAATGGCAGGCCGTAACTACGGACTGAAGGGATGGCGTTATGTGGCGTGGATTTTGATTCCTGCTGCGCTACCGGCCCTGCTGTCAGGACTCAAAATTGGTTGGGCATTTGCCTGGAGAACGCTGATTGCGGCGGAGCTGGTATTTGGTGCATCAAGTGGCAGCGGCGGGCTGGGTTGGTACATTTTCCAGAATCGCAATGAGATGTACACCGACCGGGTATTTGCGGGCCTGGTGACAGTCACCGTGATTGGTCTGTTGGTCGAAGGATTGGTGTTTTCGACCCTTGAGAAATTGACGATTAAACGTTGGGGTATGCAGAGTTAACGCTTCGAATATCATGAGTTCTATGGAGGGACACCATCATGGTATCGATCAAAACGCCTGAGAATTATTTGCTGAAAGCCGGTGTGATTAACATGATCGACGATTATGTGTCACCCCTGGCCTCGCGTGTGCTGTTCATTACTGGCCGCAACGCCCTACGGACTGCGGGTGAGGGGTTCCGGCAAATTGCCTTTTCGTGTTCTGTGAAGAAGGTCGATAGCTGCTTCTTCAATGCGTACATCGAGGGCTGACGTAGTTTCATTAAGAATGGTGGCTGGCATATCTATCTTCCTTATTCGTATTATTAGCTCGAGTTTTTGCACCTGTCCTCCAGACAGACGCCCCCCTGCTCACCGACCTCTATATCGAGGTCAATTTCCCGGTCGTCATCATAAAATGAAAGAGTCTTTAAAAGATTGCTCAACTCTCGTCTGTCCAATAAAGCCGGGGGATATAGACCGTTTTCACCTAGTGTACGTTTGAATAATGATACGTGCTGCGGAACATAAAGAGTGTTACGAAATTCTTTTCCATGCGTATCACCGGAAATATCATCTCAAACGTGAATATTACCTTTTTCTGGAACAAGCAAACCTGCAAGCAAGCGGGCCAGAGTTGACTTACCCGACCCGTTAGGCCCAACAATGACAGCAAAAGTGCCCGCCGGAATTCATAGGTCTATCCCCTGTATTGCAGGACGCTCTGCATATGAATAATGCAGGTCATTTATTATCACAGCTGCAGGTGCAGAATTCAGTGCCAGTTCGAACGTATGGCGCTAACCTTTTCTGCAAAAGGCAGTCACCGTCGACCAGCCAGACCTTATTATCCGGATGCGCACGGGCGATAGCGATGTTGACTGCCAGTGTTGATTTACCCACGCCGCCTTTAATATTTACAATAGTCATAATCATATTAAAAAGATCTCAATTTAATATTAAAACGATATTGATCTGGATTTCTCAATCTGAGAGCGCTTGTAGAGGATGAGAATCCATAAAACAATCAAAATGACATCATTGTAATCACTATTTAATATTAAAATGATACTATTTTTGGGTTATCCGGCATCAGGGTGGCTTACCGGCTAACTGAGCGTCAGTCTCGTCGGTCAAGTGAGGGTAGGGGGGCGAAAAATTTGTTCCTCTTTCGTCGGCCGCCGGTGCTCCAGAACGTCTCGATTGGAAGCCTTTTACGCTGGTCACACTCGTCGTCGAGAAGCAGCGCCACTTCTGTCAGCAAGTAGCAGGACATTGCGGTGCTGGTAATGCATCATTGTGTTACATGGTTCAGACAAGGAGAGTTACCCTTACGGTCAAAGTATGAAATGAGATAAAAATAACAGCATTTTGGTATTTAAAGGATATCAAAATAAATCTAAATAATATTAAAATTGTATGCCATCAATCTCTTTCGACTAGTTTTTCAGTCTTCAAGCAACCCGGCAGAATCTTTCTGTGCTTTAAAAATGCCTCATGATACTTAGATAAATGCTGACTACGGATATTTTACCCGCCAAGATCACTTTTTAGCTGCCTTAACATGGATAGGGCTTTCGTTCCCGACATATTAAATTGCACCCGGTGCCGCGCCGCCACGTCCAGCGCAAACACCTGCGTATAAATCTCCGTCGACTTCGCGCTTTTGTGCCCTAGCAGGTTTTGCAGCGCCTTGAGCGGCATGCCGGCGTACAGCATGTGCATGGCGTAGCTGTGCCGGTTGGTGTGCCGGTTGGTGTGCAGGGTGACCTGAACTGAAAACGTCACCCCCTCTGACGCCGCCGCCTCCACCGCCTCGTTCAGCCAAGTGCGCGCCGTGCGGTCGGTGATATCCCTCAGGCGCACCTTTTCCGCTCTGCCCGTTATTTCATTCCGCTTTTCCAGCGGGATGCGCAGGGTGGCGATCATCATTTCCAGCTACGTCACGTACTGCGCGTCGGACAGCGGGACCAGGCGGCGGGCCGTCTGCCGGCGCGGCGCTCTGCCTTTTCCTCACGCTGCTTGAGCGTGGCCAGCTGCACGAAAGGGTACTGCTGAAGCAGATGAAAGTCTCCCCTCGTCAGCGCCAGCGCCTCGCTGATGCGCGCGCCGGTGTTCCACAGCGTGGTGAACAGCATCTTGCGTCGCAGGTCGGGCATAAAATGGAGCAGGGCGCTGACCTCAGGCGCCAGCAGGTACTTAGGCAGGTCGTCGATCAGCGCGGCAGGATAGTCGATAGCCACCGGCAGCTGCGGTGCATGAAACTGGCCGTCGGTTAACGCAGGCATCAGTGTATAAGTCATGAACTTTCTCCGGTACCGGGAGCGTCGTGTGCGGCTTTTCTTCTCATATCGTTCTTTATGTCAAATGCTGCCAGTTCACCGGCGCGTAGTTTTGCTGCGGCAGAACGTTTCTTTCTCTCACCACGCCATGCCAGTCGTAGCAGTTCCCACATTGACCATAGTTTTCCGATTAATGGGGATGCAGGAAAGCCAACGTGCTTACGCAGCTTCATGGCAAGAACTACGGCTTTCAGACCGAGTTGTCAATACCGATATCGCCTTTCACTGAAAGCATCATATTTCTGTAAGGACTCCTCCAGCCCGTAAGCGAGCGCCATTGCACCCTCAGCATCGCCTTGAAGAACGGGTAACTGTCTGATTCCATACATGAGTTCTGTCCGAAGTGTGCGCCAGTCACCTGACACTGTGTCAAAATTGATAATTGGGCGCTCGATGAAGGGAACTCGGCGAAGACCTTCCGTTTTTCCTGTATCCCTAGTAACAAGCTCGCAATTAATAGCAAACTGCTCAAGAAGGAAAACCAGCTCGGAGGCGATAAGGTACCTCTCCCTGTTCATCTTTTCTTCTGACGCCCGTTTCTCACGCTTTGTGATGAAAATATGCGACAGCCACAGACTCCCCAGCGCACCGAGGATACCCGCACCCGCACTGATCACCGGCACCCATACTGAAATACCTGCGGTCATCCGGCCTTCCCGCCTGCATCACCTGCGACTCTGTCCGCCGGAATCCGGTCCGCTAGGTCGCGGGCCAGTTCGGTGAACTCCACGTACTCGCAGCGCAGGTACCGGCAGTAAATGCGGGCGTCGCGGCCGTTGAGCCCGTCCGGATTCCCCGTCAGGTAGCGCTCAAGCACTCCTAGGCAATGTTCGTAGGTGTCCAGATCGTCACGCCACTCGCCGATCGCGCCGGCCACGTCGAGCTCCTGCCGGAACGTGCCGAATTTGGCGCTCAGGATGTTAAGCCCGAGGTGCGTGGCGGCGTGCACGTTGTCGGCGGACGGATCGGCCACGGCGGCGCTGATTTTCTCAAAGGCGTAGCGGAAGTCGTTCCGGTTAAACAGGGACTCAAACATAGCTTACTCCTTGGAATGAAGCATGATGACGGTCGGAATAATCACACACAGCTTCGGATAAAAATAACTTTGGGGAAAAAAACAACTGAAACCTTCATTCCAGTAACTGAAGGTCCGCTAATAAATATTTGACAAAATTACCGCATTACACTTTGCGCCTGACCCGTTTTCTTCTTCATTATTTGTGACTTTTCTGGAAGCGTAGCACGCCCGTTTCAGAGCAGCCAGCGCCGTTTTGTCACGCGTGTTTTCCTGACGTACCCCATTTGTTGTGCCGTTATCAGTACCATAATCACTATATACAGTATTACGCGCAGAAAACCGCCACTGAGGAGGGAAGGATCGCTTCTGCATTTTTCCGAATCTGCGGGATTTAACAGGAGATGCGTGTGCAGGATACAGTGAATCAGGGAGAATAAATGCCGATGAGGATATTTTGGCTTATGCAAGACAATTTAATGCCGACGGGCTGAAAAAGCTGTGACAGGTAAGAACATTATCCGACAGGAACCATCACTGGACATCCAAAGATATTCTCTGATTGACATAAGGCACAACAGCTTACCCATAATACCAGAGCATTTTCCGCAGAGTACGTGTAGTCAAATGGTCCCGTTTCTGACATGCCGCCGCATTCCACAGTAAACTTATTATGCATGATACTGTATACACTGTTTATACGCACTTGGACACCGGTGCGCATAAGCTCAACGACCAAGAGAACAGCGAGCTCGGCTTTTATTTTTCGGCAACGAGTCGTACCGTCACACCGCGCACTACGGACGCTGGAGGAGGCGCAGATCGATGACTGGCTTACCCACAAGCTGTGCTGACAGTGCAGATCGTTACGGGGCAAAAGAAAAAAGCAGGCGTTAACGCCATGCATCGGCATTTTACGATACGGGCACAAATGACTAATTCAACTTTGATTTTATAATTTCATCTCTGCAAATACTGAATTAAAGCAGCTGGCTAAGATGCAACTGGCCCATAAGCAGAGGATTATCACTGTAGTCGACGGGGATCGCTACTACTGCAGGCCCCTGTACATCCATTGCCCGACGCAGCGTCGGCTCAAGCTCCGCGGCACTGTTGACTGAAAAGCCAGCGGCACCAAAGGCTTCGGCATAAGTCCTGAAGTCGACCGGGCCGAAATTTACGCCGGAGACGCGTTGATATTTTTTATCTTCCTGCATCGCCACCATGTTGTAAGCATTATCGACCCAGATGATATGAACTATATTTGCCTTCAGCCTGACCGCAGTCTCAAGCTCCATACTCGACTGCAGAAATCCGCCATCACCCGAGACTGACACCACTTTACGTGACGTGTCCACCAACCAGGCACCAATCGCCCACGGAAGGGCAACGCCCATCGTCTGCTGGCCATTGGAGATCATGATTTGTCGGGCGCGAAAGCTGTAGAGGTAGCGGGCAATCCAGATATGAAAGCTGCCCATATCTACCGTAAGGCTGACATCACTGTTGATGATGTCCTGCATCGCCCGCACGATGCGAAGCGGATGGAGCGCAAACTGGTTGAGGCTTGCACCCTGCATTGCCAGCAGCTGGCGTTGCTGCTGGCGATCTTCCAGAATCGCCGCAGAGGCATCACTGAGCTGCAGTGGAGCTTCGATACGCGCAGCAACTTTGCGAACCGTCTGTGCGATATCGCCGATCAGCTCTGCATCGGGTATATAACGATTATCCGTTTCTGCAGGCAGAACATCGATATGCACAAGAATGGCGTTGCCGGTATTCCACATCGCAGGCTCATATTCTACCGGGCTATAGCCGATGGTAATGATCAGGTCTGCCTGTTGTAAAAGACGGTCACCCGCCTGATTATTAAACAGGCCTATACGCCCGGCGAAACGGGAAAAATGTTCCTGCCTGACGGCTCCAGCTGCCTGATAAGTGCTGGTTACAGGGATCCGGCTTTTGTTCAGTAAATCGTGGATCGCAGCGCTGTTCTCCGGCTGGCTCGCCATGAGGCCCAACAGGATGACCGGATTTTTAGCGCGGACAATTTCACGGCTCACTACGTCTACCAGAGAATCGGGCGCCGCCCCCAGTGTGACTCGCCCTTTATGCACCAACAGGTCAGCGGAAACAGGTTGATTGACGATATCCTGTGGCAGGCTGATAAAAGCGCCGCCACCCCGACCATTTTCCGCATGGCGAAACGCATTAGAAACGCACTCCGCTAACGCCGAGGAATCCGTCACTTCAACGGAAAACTTAGTAACTGGACGAAACATTGACACGGTATCCATGCTCTGATGTACCTGTTTGGCGCTGTCTGAACGTTTCACCGCGCCACCCAGCGCCACCACCGGATCACCCTCACTTGTTGCCGTAGCCATACCGGTCACCAGGTTGGAGCATCCGGGGCCAGAGGTTACAAGTGCCACACCTGCGTTACCGGTAAGCCTGCCCACTGCCGCTGCCATAAACGCAGCATTAGCCTCATGTCGAACAGGGATCAGCTCGATACGGGAGTCCACCAGTGAATCAAATACCCTGTCAATTTTTGCGCCCGGAATGCCAAATACGTGACTCACGCCTTGTGCTTCCAGCTGCGCTACAACCAGGTCAGCACCACTTTTCCAGATTGTAGGGATGTTAAGCTCTTTCATCGTCACCTCTGTTGTTAACTCTCAACGGACCGGATGGCTTCATCCAGATTCTCTGGCTGCAGATCGGCTTGCAGAAAATCACGATCATGCGGCAGATCAATGACCAGCTTGCTAATGGCGCCAAACGTTAAAATGCCCTGTTCCAGTACATAGTCGAGAATATGCCCGCCGCCATGCCGGTCATCTGTAATAAAATGTTCGTGGTAGCCTGCGACATTGATGCCTTGCATGTACTGAGGCGTGCGAAAGCCGATCATCTCGCCTGCGCGTTTGCTGAAATCAAACGTCGGCTGGTTACTCAGAACCTCCGGCATTGAACGATATGGACGGCACTGGCAGGGTACCGTGCGCGTCTGGACTGAAGCGAAGCCGCCGCTGATCCGCAGTGCGCAGAAGTGGTTATCTGATGTAATCACGCTGTCAATAAGGTTGTGTACATCGTCCCTCGACGCTTTCTGGCTGAAGTGATACTCGTGTTCAGGCTTAAAAAAGGTCATGACAGCAAAGGGCGATTTCTGCTCCGGTCGCGCAAAGCGGGCACTGCCATCTGATCTCAGCTGATAGACCTGACGATCCAATGCTACCAGTTCGCCATCCAGCCGATTAAAAGTACCGAGACCAAAATCGCCCTTCGTTAAAAGTTCTTCCACGGTCGTTGAGCCGTCATACACACCATGCAACAGCGCGCTCATCAGAGATGTCTGATATATAACCTTTTCTGCTGATTGACATTCAAGTTTATTGACGATATCTCTGAGCTGATGTTCGCATGAACAATCAGATACATTATTACCCATTCGCGACCTCATATGCTAATAGTTAAGCTGTGTTAATATCATCGTGAACCATACGGCTCACAGAATCCAATAGCGAAACCTTCAAACTTTGAGACGTTTTTGATATGGAACTTCGTCATCTGCGTTATTTTGTTGCCGTAGCTGAGACCCTGCATTTCACCCGAGCTGCGGAGATGCTGGGGATTTCTCAGCCGCCGCTGAGCCAGCAGATACAGCGTCTTGAGCATGAAATTGGTACGCCGCTCCTCAGACGCCTCACTCGTGGTGTCGAACTTACCGAGGCGGGGAGCGCTTTTCTGCCTGACGCGTCAGCGATTGTTCAGATGGCTGACCATGCACTGGAGAAAGCGCGCGGCGTAGCGCGCGGGATGAGCGGGAAAATGTCGCTTGGCTTTGCCAGTTCGGTCGCATTTGCCGCGCCGGTCTTCGAACTGATTTGTCGCTTCAAAGCCCGTTACCCCGCCATGGAGCTGCTGACCCGCGAAGAAAATATGGCACTGCTCATGCAGGATCTTGGTGAGGGTCTGCTTGATGCCGCCTTCATTCGCCTGCCGTGCGAAAGCAGTAAGGCATTTAATCTGAAAGTAATTGCCACAGAAAGAATGATGGTTGCGCTTCCAGCGACTCATACGCTGAGCCATAAGCCCAGCGTTGAATTGTCTGAGCTTGCAGGAGAAACTTTGATTATGTTTCCACGTGAGGTGGCGCCTAGTCTGTATGAACTTATTGTGAGCACCTGTCTTCGCACCGGGTTTTCCGCTAGCTGTTTTCTGCAGGCACCGCAAATCACATCATCACTGAGCATGGTCGGCGCTGGCTGTGGTATTGCACTGGTGCCAGCCTCTTTATGCTGCATCAGTAAACCAGAAATTCGGTTCTGTGATATAAACAACAATACGATTTTTACTGATATCGCATTCGCGTGGCGCCGCGACCTTCCGGCGAAAACGATACTGCATCTGCTTGAGCTGATCCGGGAATTTAATCTGGCGACACTGCACAGGTAGACAGTTCAAAGGCATCATGGTGATGTCTTTTCTAAGGCATCAGGTCTGGCTCCTCCCGCCAGGTAAAAGACGGTCAGACCATACTTACCCTCGGATCAGACAGCTCCATCCTGATCCCATAAATCCCTCTGACACTATCAGACTATTCTTTTGACCCGGAGCTATTCCGGGTTTGTCTTTTTCAGAATCTGCGGGGTTTAACAGACGGGAAGTATGCAGGATACAGTGAATCCTGCAGGAAAACAGCAGATGGTTCGAGTCCATACCCGAATGATACGTACGAAACCGATCGGTTTCGGACACTTCACAGCAGATATGTCCGTAAAATACTTAATGTATTCAGCAATAATATCCCTGTTACTGAGGGTGATGAACCAGTAAGTGTAATCGTAATATTCCACCTGCCAGCTGGGCTGTATATATCGATACACGTAAAAACAAAAGCCTGTACCGGCATCAAAACCTTAGTCTATAAAAATACCGTCTCGCTGCTTCCGATTTTTTTCATATCCAGACCTCTGAACTTCATTCCGACCCCGTGTTCATTATCCAGAGAGGTGGAACACATGAATCCGTATTCATTTACCTCATCCGGGGACAAATATACCTTGACCAGTGTGAGGTCCGTAGCTTTCAGTCCGTACACCCGTATGCAGTATTTCTCTGCTTCCTGCTCAATTTTCACCGCAAAGGCAGTCTGTTTTTCTATAATAAAATCAATGTCATTCTTCATTTTCTCATCAACAGCGGCCGACTCAGTATTGATGCACTGCACAGGATCGGTACTTAATGCCGGCAGAACCAAGTCAGTCGCCATACATTCGTCATCTTCGTAAAACTTCAGGTTTTCTGACTTCATGTGATCATCCTGTCTATTAATAGTTTAAAGATTTTGCGGTCTTTTTCGCTTCCACAGATTCGTACTTAACGCCGTGATGTTGTTCAAACTGTCTGACTGGACCTGAATGTGGGAAAGTCGCTTCATGTGCACTGGTGTCAACCAGCTGCATTGTTGACGTATTTGATACCGGATCATAGTCATTCAGGTGGTGCCAGGTATATGTCAGAAGCCGTTTAAGCAGCGGCCTTTCAGGCGCGAATAAGCTGGATGGTCGCCAGATGAAAGATACGAACCGCGGGCCTTAGTCTTAGGGGGTTGAGGGCAAACCGTGCGAAAAACCACGTTAGTGAATTAACAATATGAAATATCTAGACTTATGAGACTGCGTATTTGGGGAAAAAAGGCGGTTCCAAGTATCGTCTTTTGGTCATTTTGAGACTGGATTGTAACAAAATCGATTTCTGATGACGCTCAGCGTGGTTTTTTTATTACTGGACGTCAAACCCCTATTAAACTTCCACCGGTAACGGTGCTATGGCAGCCTGAGTTCCCGGACTAAAACTCTCCCACAAACCCGGTGCAGTTTAAAATCTTGATCTCTCTACCATCAGTTCTTTCTTCGTAGATAAGAGCTGGATTATCAGATGCCTTGATCAGATTGAAGAAAAAGGAATTTATACTCTAGAAATCAGCAAAGTCAGGGATGCTGTCAGCCTCAACCAACACAGGTAAATCCTGAACAGGTTCATACGCAGGTATAACGAGAAGAGAGTCAAAATATCATTTGGTGCAATGAGCCCTGTGAAGTACCGGGAGCATCTGAGGATCACAACATAACAGACTAGGAAAACAACAGCATCTCCGTAACAGAAATTTCGGCGGTACCGGAGTAGAATCCCTGAATGCATTAAAACTATCTCGGCGTTGACACAGGAGGGCAGAATGCTTTTAAACAGCTAATATTAGAGGGGGATTGTTCAAGATCTTCTCTGTATGGCTGTGTCTGTCTTTTTCCCAGGAGCGGGGATTTCCGTCCACCGGGCGCTGTTCAGCTTCCGCCCGGTGGACGCCTTTTCATGTCGCCCGTAATTTATGGTAATCTGACAGCACGAATCCTGAGGACGGACAGACCAATGAAAAACAGCCATGACGAGAAGATGACAGAAGTAATCATCGGCGAGGCTGTCTCTGAACTCCTGAGCGTGGGGCTGGACATTTCATGGGTTGCTCTGCTGGATAAACTTCGCACGGCGCTGAACGGGGAAACCGATGAGGACCGCATCCGGGCTGTGCTTCGCGCCATTGATGAGGTCAGACGCGAAATGCAGGTAAACTCTGGCGGCCATAAAACAAGTTATGGCCGTTCCTCAGATCCTTTCGCCCCGCGCGGAAAACTCCACTGACCGGCATATGCTCCGGGTAAACAGCACAGACTGCCTCATGAACTGACAGCACTGAGGTCACTTGTTACACTGTATATTAATACACCCCTGACCGGAGTTCATGTGAAAAATGACACCACTGCTGAAGATATCTATGCCGTTATAGGAACGGTGGTGGCGCGCCTTCTTAAGCCGGGACAGCACCTTACCCTTAATGATATCACGGCCGCCCTGCATCAGATGGGCGAGTCAGCCCTGGGACAGGATGTGCGCGAGGCCTGTCGCCATGCTGTTCGCCTGCTCGCCCGCCAGATGCACTGCCCCCTGTAAAAATACTCACGTACTCGTACACACCGCGGGCAGATGTCAGAAGCCTTCGTCGTCCGGCGTACGTCCGACTACAATTTCCAGCGTGCTGCGCAACACGTCAAGCATTACTACGTCAGACGTGCTCTCTATTTCGGCAATCAGATACAGAATGATGGCCTTGCTGGTCACTTTCCGTCCGTGCAACACTATATCGCGAATGACAGCGTCCAGTACGGTGGTTTCAGCCGCCAGCTTATCGCCTCCGCTGCGGAAATGATCAATGAGTTCTGCTTCAGGTGTGCTCTGCTGCATGCTGTTATCCAATGCCCGCGCCAGTGCGGGTAACTGAGCCGAAAAATCCGCGTGGAATAAAAAACGGCCATTCGGAGATGACCGCGTCCTGCGGGTTCCTTCCCGCTTTCCGCCTGTGCCGGAAAGTTGTCCTGTCGCTTAATGCTTTTTGGTATCCGGCCTGAGCGGTATAGCGAATGCATGCACAGATGCGCCTTGCCGATCCTGAGCACCTGCTGGGACAGCCTGCACTTCCGCAACGGCACGCTGCAGAGCTGTCAGCCGGCCGGGATCTGACTCACGCGACATCATATTGCTGAGTTGCCGCGTCAGTGCTTCTGCGCTGATGGCATCATCTTCTGCCAGCATGACCGTGACGGCTTCGCCGATGACGATATCCGTCAGTCTTTCAGATTTATCTCTTTGCATAACCGCTTCTCGGATGCATATGCCTTCTCGGGGCATAAAAAACCATGCCGCCGCTCCGTGGGGCCCTCAGAAACACACTCCCGGAAACCCCTATAATTTAGCGCCCAAACAGCAGACCGATAAGTTCATGATAGTGCCGTTCTTCTTCCGGGCTGGCAGCCACATCAAGGCGGCGGATCAGTTTTGAGCACAAGGCCTTGCGGTTCAGGTTGTTTCCTGCGCGCAGAATTTCGACCACAATCTGCCCAAGCGTTTCCTGCTGTGACGGCTGAGGCAGCTTACTGAAATAGTGGGCAATGTCGCTGGCCGTGTCCGGATATTTCGTAACGTTCTGACGCATGGCGAACCTCTCAGGTGATTAAAATATAGCCTGCTCTGGCTTCAGGTAAACTTATACAAACAAAATAAGCTTGTACAGCTATTTTGTTTAACTCCCGTTTACGATTTTTTGCAAAAAATGCTTGTCTATGCTTAACAGTAATTTACGTGAATATTAGCAGGCGGATAATGCGGGTATATAGGTATGAGTGGCAGTGAAACATATGTATAAGGTGCACAAGGGCGGGTCTTCACCCTGAAGCGGACAGCGGCGTCCTCCCTGACAGAAAGTTGCGGTTGCACCGGCGCGCAAGATATCACGATATGGGGGTTATCACTCATCGTCGTCTTCCGGCCGGAGGCGGATAACGTCCCTGGTGTGCTTCCCGTCGTCCGGCCCCGTTACCGTCAGTCAGTGCAGCCTGATCACGGTGTCCCGGCTGCATATATTTCCTGAGCCAGCGCCGGGCGTCTGCAATCTGTGCAAGTCTGTCCTCGCCGGATTCTCTTTCTGCCATCTGGCTGAGCTCTGCGATGAGGGAACTGACGCTGATTTCTTTCTCACCGAGAGCCAGGTTAACCGCTGCTTCACCAATAATAACGTGGTCTTTCTCATCATTGTGAAATAACACGGTATATCCACCATCGATGAAAAACTTATAATTACATTTTAGTATTTAACGATCATTTTTCAATGATATTCAGCCCCTGCTACTATGGCATAAATTAAATTACTGAAATACCCCTGAGAAATAATAAGTCACGGGCAGGGGATTAAATATGCCGTAAATAATTTCCCGGTGGGATTAAGAAAAATATTAAAATGCATTTAGCCTTTACGGAGACTTCTTTCCGATACATTTCCGCTCATGAAAACCTGCCCCTGTCAGGGCTGTCACTGCCGGGAGAGATTATGTAATCCCGGCCTGCCACGGGGCGATAAGGGTTCCAAAACTGTGTTAATATGAGGCCCAACAGTCAGGCTTTCCGGTTATCGTACTGCCCGGCCCGCGCTATATACTACCCGGTAAACATCACGGCATTCCGGATCCAGCAAGGACATTAGACTGAGTTAATTCAGCCGGTGGGGAAAATTATTTTGGTATTTATCTCCATACAGCATGTATCCCCTGTATGCTTCCTTTTTCCGTATCCGGCCCGGGAGACATATTTTCACCTCTGACAGCCGCAGCCACCTCCCCGATCACTCAGTTCTGTACAGGGCCCCCGCATATCGGTTATTTTACATCCAGACAAATACCACCTTTCAGAATTTTATGCGTCAGGACGGCTTCCCCCGGACAGACAGGCCGGACTTGCTGGCTGCTTCAGTAGGGTGACTCACCCCCGACAAACGGAAATTCTCAGGGCGATTGCCGTGGAAATTCTCCGGCAGGATCGGAAAATCACGCGTATCACCGTCTGCCTGAAACTTATAGGCCGGCTTGATGCCGCCGGGGATGAAGCAGATGCCGGGCACCTGCGCGAACTTATCGGTATGCTGTTCAGGAAATGACCGGGCAGGACACCGCAGTGGCCGGACATTTTTCCTGTAAAAACCTCAACCTGACATGTCATGTATTCCTCCCTGCATACTGTCTTATGGCACAGAATGGTTTAAAACACCCCTATTTTCAGTCTGATCCGCTATTACTCATGCATTTTCTGTTATTTATGCCATTATTAAAGACAACGTTGGTCATGGAGATGTTGACCGGCATACCGCCCATCAGGGCATACGCAGCATCAAGGAGAAATGTTATGAATGAAGATCGCATCGGCGGTAACTGGAAGCAGTTCAAGGGTAAGGTGAAAGAAAAGTGGGGTAATCTCACTGATGATGATCTGACCGTAGTTGAAGGCAAACGCGAGCAGCTGGTTGGCAAAATTCAGGAACGATACGGTTACGAAAAAGATCGGGCCGAAAAAGAAGTTAAAGAGTGGGAAGACTCAGGCAGATATCACTGGTAAATATCAGGTGCGCGTTGCCGGATTTATCTGTTTCCGGCAACGCTGCGGTATTATCCGAGTGCCACAGTACTATATGTCCCTTCATGTTTACTTAGGGGGTTGAGGACAATGGAGCGGAAACATACGCTAAGAAGATAATCTATTGTTTATATTGAAATTTAATCCTCTCAGTTCTCCCTTTAAAATATCCCCGGTAGCGTGAACGTACAATGCCAATGTGTTTATGACCCCGAGGAGCGCTAACCGTTGTAAATTTTTCAACCAAGACAACGAGGCCGTCCCAACTTATATGGCAGCAACATATCGAAAGAATAACAATAAATCAGGAAATCTCCGTTGATTTTATATTTAAGATAATAGGTTCTTTTACAGAACTACCGACACAGATCGAAAATTTCTGGCCAGAGACACTCCCGGACAGGAATTTCAGAAAAGGTAACCTAATCTCAGACTGATATTTGTATCCTGCCGGAATCCCTGCTCTACAGCAATATCACGACCACCTGAGAACTGAACCAGAACGGCAGGTGTAATGAAATGCGAGGCAGAGATACGGACATACGTGCTGTCCAGCCGGTCATCCTGGGAAATTCCGTCAATCCGACTTTTGGCCCCGGTTATCCATCCGCCGCCAAATCCAAGCTGCGTGGCAAGCGTCAGGTTGTAACTCAGATACGCCTGATATTCGTACCGCGGACTCTGGCTGAGTCTGTTGTTATCCGCGTCGTACCGGTTATTTGCTGTCGTCCAGGAGACATCCGCACCCGTAGTGAATGCCCAGCCGTCTGAGAAATGATGAATCCAGACGCCCTGTATCAGATAGCGCCAGCGATTTTCCCCTACATTCACAGCTTTTTCATTGTTGTAGGCTCCGGTGGGAGCATAAATAAAAGGTGCCAGGGAAAGAATGTCACCGCCTTCGTTGTCCATCCTGAACTTAAAAGGCATACCCACAATGATATCGCCCATCCCTGACGCGCTGCCGAGTGGGCTGGCATCTCCCATCGCGTCCGCCCTGACAAACGGAATGATAATCTGTGGCTCAATACTGAAGTTTTCCGCAGGCCGAAATCCATGAATAAAGCGCAGCAGTGTGGCCTCAGAACGTAATCTGTAATCACCGGCTGCTTTATTGCCCTGAGAATAGTATTCATCGCTGTGCGCATACAGAAAATAGGCCAGCGCGAATGTTTTATTAGCCGGCATCATCTCGTAATCTCCGGGAGAAAACTCAAGGGCATCAGCAGGCATGCTTAATGCTGCTGCAAGAGAAATACCGGTACGGCCAAAAAACGTATTCATAATGATTCTCCACTATCCTGTCGTAACAGACCAGTCCCCGGGTGACAGTTAACATATTCAAAATACTGTGATTCTGCAGGTACAACGACAATTTCATGCCACAGGCGGAGCGCGATATTGAAGTTCAGCTCTTTCACGTAGCGCATGAACCCGCCAAATATTGCCACGTGTGTCGGATGGCTTTTTGCCCAGAGTTCAAGGGCGGCCATATCGGCAAAATGTGCCAGACCAAACGTTTTTTCCGTCAGCGCATGTGATGAGGGATCCAACACCTGCATATACCGGCAGCTCAGGCAGCCTATGGCATGGCCCTGGTCTCTCAGGAAATCCATTCCCTGGTGCAGTACCGGCTCCACTTCTGTGAGGTATTTTTGTCTTTCTTCCTGTTGCGTGGCCGACCAGTCCTGCCCGGAGCGAATGAGGCAGAGGTTGTTACTTCCTGACAGCAAAATCCGTTTTCCACTTGCTGTCAGCGAACGGAATTTACCGGTTCCCCGGAGGGGGGGGTCTGGGCTGCAGGCAGGCGATCGCGAGCACTCCCCCAGTAACCATGCTCACGAATTTCACCGCTCATGCCTTCTGCCAGCCAGGCGACGCCTTCCGGGGATGCTTTGTCTGAAAATATGGTCTCAAAGCTTTCAGGCTGCGGGCTGACAATTTCCAGAAAGAAACCATACTCCCCGTTCTCCCTTTCTGGTGAATTCCACCATATGTGGAACAGGCTGCTCTGTTTCCAGCTCTCAAACTGCTCTGCGGATGACCAGTAGGCGATGGCCATCAGGTTATAAAAACCCGCGTGGTCTTTGCATGACGCTATGTCCCAGTGGCCGGGGCCATCCGCTGACGAAAAACGCGCAGTGACTTCATTCAGGGCAGAAATATCCGGACAGTTTCTCCCCTGAATACCGAAGTACGCCATGACTACCCGGCCGGTCAGGGGGGAGAATCGGGCGGTCCAGGCCGGAAAAGGCGGCTTATGTTCTTCTGGCATGGTGGAGGAACATCTGCGCAGGGTACGCAGATGCTCAGGAATGGCAGATTCCATTTCTACTCCTCCTCTTCTTCAGCAGCAGCCTGTTCGGCAATTCGCTCAGGAGGTGAATGCCGTTTAATCACAGTCTTGTTGACTGAAGGATTGAAAAGGAGGCGTGTCACGTCAGGGCGGGAATAGTGGCCTACCGGGTCAGCCGCCAGTTTGGCAAAGGTAATCGCAGAAGAGTCAAGCTCAGCGATAAGCAGTCCTTCCTCATTTTCCCCGAGAGGTGTGACGAGTTCTCTTCCGTCCGGGCCGTAAAGACGGGCATGTCCCCCCCCGGCACTGAGTAACGCTCTCCGGTCGTCGTCAGGACAAAGGAAATCAATCATCTCATCAGAAACCACGGCGCACGGGGCTATCACGAAGCACTGACCCTCTGCGGCATACATGCGTGAAGCCGCCGTGTTGACCTCGGGACCCAGCGCGGCCGTTGCGCTGGTGTAAAGACTGAAGCTGGGCCAGGCGGCAATATGGATCTCCTCATGCTGGGAATACATGGCATAACGGGACAGCGGCTGCAGATGCTCCCAGCAGCAGAGTGCTCCAACGTTCCCCAGAGGTGTCTCCCAGGTAGTCAGAGAGGAACCGTCGCTTTCACCGAACAGCGTACGCTCCACGTGTGTGGCCTTAAGCTTGCGCCGGATGCCAATAGTTTCCCCGTTGCTGCCAATCAGCCACTGTGAGATGTAGAGACTCCCGTGATCGCGCTCGCTGAAGCCCAGAACGACAACGATATTATTTTGCTGTGCTGCATCCGCAATTCGCTTCGCCTGGGCACTGTCCAGCACCAGAGAGTTCTGATGATACTGATAAACCAGGGGCATATTAGTGGCGGGCGAGTTAAGCCATAAAAACCACGGATAACCGGGTATCCAGGTCTCCGGAAAAGCGATGAGCTCCGCACCTTTCTGGGCGGCTTCAGAGATGAGGGCAATTGTTTTGTCTATGGTGCCTTCAAGATCCATAAAAACGGGGGCGGCCTGTACGCAGGCAACGGTAACCGGTTTGTTCATCATGTTCTGTCTCCTGGTAAAATAATTCAGCAGACACAGATATATCCTCTCTTCCGGACGCGGTGTTATGACAGGGAGGAAAGGATTTTTGTCTGAAAAGGAACTGGTCTGAAATTTGCTTTAAATGTACAACTAAGGAGGAGGTTGCTGACATGAATACCTATAACACTGCTGATGTTTTGTATGCTGAACGGAGTGAATATTGGCGTCATGCCATCAGCCGCACGTTTGTTCCGCTGGAGAGTACTTTTTCCGGAGACGATCGGTACGGCGTTATCAGGTCCGGGAACTGGGGTGACCTGCGGCTTTCAGAGGTCAGTTGCAGTGCCCAGAACGTCATAAGATGCCGAAGAGGGGCTGATAATCATCCTGATAATGCCATGCTGCTGAGTTTCATCAGTCAAGGTAAAACGTCCGTGATTCAGGCGGGGAGCCATGCCTGTCTTGGTCAGGGTGAATTCGGGCTTTATGACACGCGCTTTCCTTACGAACTGCACCTTCATGGTGAAACGCGTCAGCATGTGGTGCAGATACCCATAGAGCACCTGAGGAAGGAAATGGGAAAGACAGAACACCTTGTTGCATATTCCTTTGGTAGAAAACATTCCCTGACGCCTTTTCTTTACGTGCTTCTGAATAACCTTATGGCCCAACCAGAAGATATTGCGTACCGCCACACCAGCGTCCTTTACAGACAGTTCCTTGAGCTCCTTACAGTTATTGTCTCAGATGAATGCATAGCAAAAAGATCTTCCCGTTCATCCGCAGGACTGCTGCTTCAGGTTAAAATAATGATAGATCGGCAGCTTTCGGATACAACGCTGTCAGTATCAAGCGTTGCTGAATCATTCCGTATTTCACCGCGTTATCTGAGCATGCTCCTGAAAGGTGATGGTACCACCTTTGGCCGGTATGTCCTGACTCAGAGGCTGAATAAAGCTTCGCTGGCTTTACAGTCCCCCCTGTATTCAAATATACCCATCAGCCAGATTGCATGGGAGTTGGGGTTCAATGATATGGCTTATTTTTCTCGTGCATTCAGGAAGAAATTCAGCTGCTCACCAACAGAATACCGTCATCAGACTGGCGAGGCTTAGCTGGTGATGCTCATATGACAAGTTCCAATTCAGGAAATAAATCTGATGCCTGTCATGATAACTGGCTTTCTGGAAATTCTGTGACGTGATTTTTCACTCCACAGAGCATCAGCCCGGTTTAAAATAATGTATCAAATTTTTCATCGAACCGATGGCATTGATGAAAATATTTAAAAAAACACATAATTGTACTATTAACGTACGTTTTCGTCCCGTTGGACCTCCAACTCCACTCAGAGCGTATGCTTGCCGGCACGCTTTACATTTCGATGAGAAGATTTCGCGAGCGTCTGCCACTTGAATCGCAGATAAAAGATCAAAATGTCATCATTCGTCGGGCTTTGTGCGATTTAGTAAGGATTGGTTATCTGGACTATAACGAGTACAAGAAAGGACGTGAAATTATTAGACTCCTCAGTTCAGTCAGCGCGGTGGCCAGTTTTTGTTGACCAATAAAACGCCTTCAACCTATTTCACCATCACGGCACGCATCACTGAAAACACTGTTGCGGCTGATGAGCTGCTGTCCCGCGCTGGCTGGGAGTGAGCATCAGATATGACGAAAAAGTTTTCACACTATCTCAACGTGACAGGTCAGAAAGGCTCAGATTACTTTTTAACATCTGATTTAAAGTCCATTAATTTCTCAGCGGTGGTCATAGTGATGTGGAATACCCGAATCATCATTCCGGATTTTCAGATAATTACGTCTCCGTGCGGTTAAGCCGCACGGGATTTGATATAGAACGCAGTGTTAACCTCACCTGCTAGGTTGTTGTCGCAGCTTCAGCTGTGCTTTCACCGAAATGTTCACGCATATGCGTTTCGATTTCTTCCAGCGACTTTCCACGTGTTTCAGGCAAAATAACCGCGACAAACACCAGCGATGCCACATTGATTGCGGCAAATATAAAGAATGCATTATTACCAACCAGTGAGAGTAATGGCGGGAAAGCCAGCGCC
This sequence comes from Pantoea sp. At-9b, assembly GCF_000175935.2. NCBI lineage: Bacteria > Pseudomonadati > Pseudomonadota > Gammaproteobacteria > Enterobacterales > Erwiniaceae > Pantoea > Pantoea sp. At-9b. Next base: position 112,519 of record NC_014839.1, on the reverse strand, counting down.
ACGGTGGCGTTGCATATCCACTGAAACGCCACCGCTGAACCGGTTAACACGCCGCGAACTTTCATCGGAAACAGTTCAGACATGAGTAACCAGTACACGGGTGAAATGCACATCTGCATAAAGAAGAGGAAGACAAGTATACAGCCCAGCGCCAACAGACTTTGCGTCAGGCTGTGCGGCATCAGCACCAGTACAGCTCCCAATGCCAGCTGCATGGCAATCACTACCGACAGGCCCGTCAACAACATCGGGCGGCGGCCGAAGTGGCTGACCGATTTGATCCCTGCGAACGTTGCGACCACTGATACCAGACCGTTTCCTATCGTTGCTGCAATCGACGCGCTGGTGCCAAGCCCCGTACTTGTAAGAATGATGGGCGTGTAATACATAAAAGCATTTACGCCAGTGAATTGGGCCACAATCCCCATGCCGCAGCCCAGCAGTAGCAATCGCACTATCCACTTTTCTTTTAACAGTTCACGCGCAGGCAGTCCCTGGCGGGCTTTACGCGCATTCTGGCGCATTTCCGCCATCTCTTTTTTTATTTCGCGCGGGTTCTCACGCAATTTACGCATGATACGCAGCGCTTCATTAAAGCGCCCTTCGGCCACCATCCAGTGTGGTGAGGCCGGCACAAAAAAAGTGCCAATAAACAGCAGCACGCCCGGGATCATTGCCAGCGAAAGCATGTAGCGCCACATGCCCGGATCTTTCAGCAACAGGCTCATGGCCGCACTGACGATGTAAGCCAGTAACTGACCGGAAACGATCATCAGCTCATTCCGGCTGACCAGTGGCGCACGGCGCTTCGGCCCCGCGATTTCGGCGATAAATACCGGAACCGTGGAAGAGCCTCCACCGACCGCAAAACCCAGAATAAATCTCATCACCACCATGATTTCAAGATTAGGCGCAATGGTTGTTCCTAATGCCCCGGCAACAAACAGCACGGCAAGACTGCGAAGCGTAATCCGTCGACCGAAGCGGTCAGAGACATAACCGCTGACAAAGGCCCCGATGGCTGAACCGAAAGTAAGTGCGGAAGTCACCAGTCCCTCGGTGAAGGGTGTGAGATTAAGACCGCCCTGGGAGGCCGGCAATGTCATATACGGCAGAGCTCCGGAAATGATCCCGGTGTCGTAGCCAAACGCCAGCGCGCCCATGGTGGCCACTAACACCACGAAGAACAGACGTTGCTGCACAGATAAGTTGAGAGCGCCGCCATCATCCGATGAGGGCTGAGAAGGGTTATGCATTTTAGCTTCCATGGTTGCCAAAAACACAGCGGAATGCTGTGTAAAGAAAGATATGAGTATAGTCAGGATTTGCAAAATGGGATCTTTCTCACAGAACTACCCTTGCGCCTAACGGACTTGCAGCCTCTTGACATGAGGGAATCGCACGTCAGGATGAGTCTTAAATCCGTAATATCACTTCTTTTATTAATATTTAATTTTAATATCTCACCCATCCTTGGGTGAATATTTAATCATCACAATGCATTGCTCCGCTTAAATGTTCCAATTATTTTTTTGCTTTACGCGTGACAAATATCACATTTTTGCCAGGCTTAATTTACTCACTAAGAAGGAGATACCGATGAACTCATTTACTAATAAGACGCTGATCATGCAGGAATATCCTAAGCCGCCGTTTAAAAAACAACAGCAGCCTGTTCCGGGTCTGACGAGTAAAATGGAACCACGCCCTGACCACGGTGAAACCAGTTACCGGGGCACAGGACGCCTTACCGGGCGTAAGGCTCTGATTACAGGTGGAGATTCAGGCATTGGTCGTGCCGTTGCCATCGCCTATGCGCGTGAAGGTGCTGATGTTGCTATTAATTACCTGCCGGATGAAGAACAGGATGCCGCAGAAGTCGTGAAATTAATCGAGGCCGAAGGGCGGAAAGCCGTCGCCATCCCCGGCGATATTCGGTCGGAAGAATTTTGTCAGAAACTGGTTAAAGAAGCTGCAAGTCAGTTACACGGCCTGGATATTCTGGTAAATAATGCCGGTCGTCAGCAATTTAATGAATCTATTCGCACGCTCTCTACGGAAGATTTTGACGCCACATTTAAGACCAACGTATATGCCATGTTCTGGATAACCAAAGCGGCGCTGCAATATCTGCCTGCCGGTTCATCAATAATAAACACTACGTCAGTGCAGGCTTACGATCCGAGCGCCATTTTACTGGATTACGCCCAGACAAAAGCTTCGATAGCGGCTTTCACCAAAGCCCTTGCAAAGCAGCTGGGTGAACAGCAGATCCGCGTTAATGCTGTCGCACCAGGCCCATACTGGACTCCCCTCCAAATATGCGGGGGTCAGCCGCAGGAAAAAGTTGAGCAGTTTGGTGCCACCGCACCGCTGGGCCGCCCCGGTCAGCCGGCAGAAATTGCGCCTCTTTATGTCACCTTTGCCGAAACCACCAACAGCTTTACCTCTGGCCAGGTATGGTGCTCCGACGGCGGCACCGGCACGGTATGATCGTCAGCAGGATTTATGAAAAATGTGACCACACGCGGTCACGTTGTTGTCTCAGCGTGCAGGGAAGAGCAATGAGTAATCAGGCACTACAATCGCCTATGCAGGAGGATATTAAGTATCACGGCGACTAATCGCTGAACGCCTGGCAAAATCGGGGTTAAATCCGTCAAAAAGGGACCCAAGAAACGGGCTTGTTGTGAGCGGAGGCGCTATTCCTAGACGGTTATGCTTTCTCCGTCGCACAAGCACGGCATGTCGTAGTGACTAGCGGCCATACTCAAGGAGGTCAAAGAGCTCCATACCTACATTACCAAACCGGCGTGAGGGTACGTAGTCCCGTATCACTTCAACGATATTGTGGTGGCGTTTGTCGGCACGGATGCTTCATAAATTGTGAGAACCCCTTCCTCGAGGCCTTCCAGTATATGAAAAAAATGCGTTCCGTTGAACAGCAGGATCCCCGTAACGTGATGAGAAGCATTATGCGCTCTTGCCTTCCCGACCATGTCGGGGAGGTTCCTGAGGGGGACATCATCCGCAATATGGCTACGGTAAATGACAGTTGTAAGCATACTGTCTCCGGTAATGAACAGACTCAATGCCCGCCAGTTTGCTGCACCATTGAAATGTAACTCGTCTTATCTTAATAAACTTACCGGACAAGTTTTAAAAAAAATGTTCCATACTTGACCCATTCTGCCAGTCAAAACGGAGTTCAGCTATGCAAAACCCCACGTTGTTGCAATTTTTTCACTGGTATTATCCACAGGGCGGTAAACTCTGGCCAGAAGCGGCTGTTCGGGCACCCTGGGTGGCAGAAATTGATATTACCATAGTCTGGCTACCTCCGGCTTACAAAGGAGGCGGGGGGGGGGGGAACTTCTGTCGGTTATAACACTTACGATTTGTTTGATTTGGGTGAATTTGATCAAAAGGGCAGTCGTGCTTTCATTGTGGCAGAAGACTGGTCTTACGAAACCGACAAACTGATGCAGTATATTTAACAGGTAGAAGGTAAAACCATGCTGTTTGATGCTCCGCTCCACATGAACTTCTATCAGTCATCAAAAGCAGGCTCAGATTACGATATGAGCCATATTTTTGACAGTACCCTGGTTGAGCGCGATCCGTTCCATGCGGTGACTATCGTTGCCAACCAAGACACTCAGGCATTGCAGTCGCTGGAAGCTCCGGTGGAGCCTTGGTTTAAGCCACTTGCCCACGCTCTCATACTGCTACGTGAAGAAGGGGTTCCAACCGTCTTTTAACCTGACCTGTTTGGTGCCCGCTATGCCGACAGGGGGGAGGACAATCAGGATCATCTGATCGATATGCCCGTCATCCCGGAGCTGGAGACGCTGATCAGTGCCCGCCAGCAATATGCAGATGGTGTGCAGACGAACTACTTTGATCACCCAAACTGCGTCGCATTCAGCCGTAGTGATACGGCCGAAATACCGGGTTGTGTGTCGTGTTATCTAACGGAGAAGCCGGGGGAAAATATATCGCGTTGGGTGTACATCAGTCTGGTACCCGGTGGCGTGACCTTCTGGGGTACCGTGAAGATGAAGTCATTTACGATAGCAGTGGAAACGGTCATTTTTTTTGTAGTGCTGGGAGTGTCAGCGTACGGGTTCAGGATTGGTAATCAGTGCACAGTGTTGTGTGATCATGCCTGTTTTTCTGTGTAGCTTTTCAAAAAGCCACGGCACGTGTTCATTTCAACCAGAACGCAAATCGGCAAATTTATTCGGGACACGATACGCGAATGCAGTTCCGTCCGCTCATCTTGGCGGCAAAGAGCGCAGAATCCGCATCGGTTATCAGCTGCCATCATGAAGTGTTTGACGTATTTTTCGTTGTTCCGGCGATACCAAAGCTGGTCGTAATTTTTATCTGAACGCCATCCTCAGTGCGGAAATCCAGATTATGCAGTTCCTGCCGGATGCACTCAGCGAACCAAAGTGCTGCTGCGCTGCCCTTGCCTAGGATTATCAAAGCAAACTCCTCGCCTCCGATACGGGCTGCCATATCACTCTCTCTTAAATGACCACGGATGAAGTCTGCTGCAGCAATCAGGACCCTGTCGTCTAGCGGGTGCCCGTAACGATTATTAATCATCTTAAAATAATCATAGTCCATGATAACAAGATAAATGTTCACTTCCATGTGGAACCGGGACAACCAGGATTCTCGGGTCACGTCAAAGGCCCGCCGGTTGAACAATCCGGTGAGTGAATCGGTTTCAGCAAGATACTTGGTGCGGCTGGTGAGTTCGGTACGTTCTTCAAGGCGAATTTTCAGGATTTCAATAGAATAAAACAACTGGTCCCGTTCCCCGACCCAAGGAGGGTGTAATGTGATATTTTTATCCTGCGCCATGCTGACAATCATTTTCCGGGCAGTCAGCAGCGGGTGCAATATACGGAACTGCACAACGAAGACCCCGGCGGAGATGAGCCCTGTGATGGCCAGCAGGCTAAAAAGTACAAGTGAAAACAAGTCAGATTCTTTGTCGGCACGCTGATTATATTCTGAAGTAAGCTGCCTCAGATATTCATACTGCGAGCGCTCAAGTAACCTCAGGGTGCTCAGATAGCGCTACGTCAGTCTGACCGCTGAGTAAGAATATTTCCCAGTACCCGAGAGGCCTTCTGAAACGAGCTGACTGATAAGGGGGCGGCCCTCGCTAAAAAACCATTCCCTCGCTTTTGTATGCATGGTGTTAAGCCTGCTTTACTGATGGCCGGAAAATGTTCCTGCCGGAGCAAGGATAGCCCACAGCATACTGACTCGTTAATCTGCACGGTACAGCCCTTCCTGATTTTACTGGGACAGCGGTTTCCCGGTTTGAACAGGTGCTATAAGCCAGGAACCCATGCGTCCGTCGGTATCACGAAGCTCCGTCAGGACAACCACCCACAGCACGGGAGTGGACAGCGACGTATCTTTCTGAAACCATTGTGCGGTTTTCATCAAGACAATGTCATGCAGGATGTCGGAGACGGTGAACATGTCGTCTATCGAGTTCTGCATCTTCATCTGGTCATGTCTGGTGTCAGCGGCTGTCAGGTCGACCTGCAGCCGGGCATCCTGGAGCTTATGCAGTAAAGCGGGGAACTGTGGGCCAGGCAACAGGGATGCCGCCAGTCGTAGTGCGGCATCCTTCCGTTGTCTTGCCCTTTTTATTTTTGGCGAGCCTCTGATTGATGGTCTCCGGTTACTACCATAAGAATATTGGAAGAAGCCCGTTCTACTGGCAGTAAGTGCGCTGCATTCAGCAACTGATATAATTCCTGAATAACCCTCGCGTTCTGTTCTGCCTGTGATGCGGCCTGCCAGGTGCTCCGCAGAATTATCCCGGCCATTACTCCGGACAGGACAATAGCGGCCCCGGCCCACAATCCCAGATGACGGGCAAGACCGCCTCTGCCGGGAGTTTAGACGTCCACGTTCATTCCATCGCCTGCTCTTTTTGTGACTCTGGCATCTTAACTTACTAATTAATATAACGTTGATAGAGTCATACCCTTAAATCATCTACATGGCAAGACAAACACCGGGAGAGGGCTGACTGATTGTGTTCCTATCCTTAAGAGGACGTGATAGCACGAATAGTACCGTGCTTTGCTACAGACGTACTTTCATATGCCAATTAACTCTTCATTTTCAGGGGAAGGTACAGGAAGGTAAGTAACTGGTGATTGCGATCAATATATGAGCGCACGGATGGCAGAATAAGTGACTATTTTTATCGACATGGACAATAAACTCACCGTTTTTTTCGTTAAGAGGAATTGATTAAATCAACCAATTTGATGGCCGGTTGTGGATATGAACGTAAAGGAATTTCTCATCCATCTTGAGCGAAATGCACAATTATCTAACTTGGATAATGATTTACTTCTGATTAACCATCCTGGCTTCCGAAGTGTTAGTTACCCAGTACCAGACTTAAGAGATCGCTCATTCGCTGCGTAATCTTTCCGGCAGATGAACTCATTTGAATTAAAGGCAGAAAGTTCATGCTGCTAAACGTCTCCGACGGATCCTCTCAGGTGAATTAAGCTCAATTCTTACGCATGAATTATGTCACCAGAATACATACAAACTCTGTAAATTGAACACCAGAAGGTAATTTCCATAATCAAGAACCTGTTGCATAAGCTCAGCTGATAACAAACCATATTAGTAAAGCAAGACCGGAAACGATTATTGCAACCGGAAATAAATAGCCGCTTTTGATAGTTCTCCTTCAAATTCGATGATTGGGTCTGCCTCTTTTCCGGTATCATAGCAACTGTCTCCCGGTGCCGCTGAACTTGTGTCATACGGCATGAAAAAACAAGCCGTATCATTCACGTAATTAATCTGTAATATGCTTCTTCTCGGAAGCAGACTTTGTAGAATAGTCTGTGTTATGTTTCTGCAGATAGTCACGAATCAGTTGCCTTACTACCTGTGACGGCGTCAGATCCTGCTGTTGACAGAGTGCTTCAAGAGCTTTTTTCTTTTCGGGATCGATAAGAACAGTCAGCCGGGCGGTCTTATTTTCCATGTTATTACAATCCTGATAGCTCAATATGATAATCTTATGATAATAGCATCTTCTCGGGTCAGGCTCATCATTTTAAAGACGTACTAGCCGTCCGGTCAGATGTTTTAGCTCGCCAAACATGCTGGTGCAAATCTGCGCGGCACTGGTTTGCCAGTGCTTCTCGGGAATATTTCCCCGGAGAAACTCGTGCCTATATGACGACATTGCCGCTGGGTACAGAGCAGAAAAAGACGTCACTGAACACTTGGTGGAGTGCATGATAAAGTGCACTGTCGGATCCGGGCATATCCAGATAGTTCAGTACCAGCCAGCCATCCTCGGAGAGGGCGTTACGACACATCCAAAGAAAGGTTTCACTGCCCTGCAGTGGGTCCATCATGATTGCCGAGTACAGATCCGAAAATATCATTGAGTACCTGATGCCGTTATCCCGCTGCAGGTACTCCAGCGCATTTTCACAGTAATAACAGATATTTCCGGATGAAGGGAGAGAGAAGTAACGTATGGCTATGTCAAGTACGCGTGGACGCAGTTCTACTACGTCCATCGTCATTGAAGGGGCATAGGCATAGAGGGCGAGAAGAAGCCCCCCTCCAATACCAAACAGAAGCACAGGGCCACATTGACGCCTTGTAATGGCCATTAGCATTGCCTGGACATAGTGATTAACCGGAATATATGGATGATGCCGGTTCATTTTGCTCTGTTATAAAGAACATCAAACCGGAGCATGCGGTAATCCTTGTACTCTGAGACGATGATTTCACCATATTCATCTTCTTCATGAAAGATCTCTTTTCCCAACGGCATCAACTTAACTACTCCGTTCAGAACGTCACAGACAAAGCTACTCACACGGCCTTCCTGAAGAAGATATTTCCCCTGCACACGTAAATCTTGCCATACAGATAATGCGATCATTGATGCTTGCTTCACCTGCAAACCAGACCATGTTGCTCCGATAACGCAGCAGACGAATATTCAGGCACAGTTGATCACCGACCTCTACAGCGTCATAAAAGCGCACATGACCAAGAGCAGCAAAATAGAAAAATAATCCACGGTTCATCAGCGGAGGATAATGGGTTACCAGTGTACCTGCAGCCTGAGCCATTGCTTCAAGGATAAGTATCGAAGGAAAAAAACTACCCGGAACCACACCGTTTCGGACGAGTGGGTCACTGTAACAGATGTTTTTTAGAGCTCTGACTTGTCCCTTTTTGAGCTCACTGTCGGGCGAAATCACACGATCAAAAAGCAAAAATGGGAAGCGATGTGGCAGCATCCCGGCCACATTTTCTGGAATTGATAATGGTGCCTGACCTTCCATTCACATAACCCGGCAAGATGAAATAAAGGGTGAATGATAATGCTAATAACATTATAATGTAATTTAAATTATATTAAACTGTTTCGTGGTGAAGACATCATTTACAGATTCCAGTCCGGCCATAACAGTGCCTGCTCTGATGAGACTTCCCACTATGAATTCTGACTTTTCACTGTTTACCGGGATTACTGATATGCAATGTCCAGCCTGCCCTGAATGTCATTTTGAATTCACTTATGTTGACCGTGGCATTCACATCTGCCCGGAGTGTGCCCATGAATGGGACAATGGCAAACCAGAAGAAGACAACGAAGCTAACGTTGTCAGAGATGCCAACGGAAACATACTGACTGATGGTGATACAATTACAATTATCAAAGATCTGAAGGTAAAAGGAAGTTCGTCAAGTCTGAAGATCGGGACACGTGTGAAAGGCATTCGTCTTGTGGAGGGTGATCATAATATTGACTGTCGGATCGAAGGATTTGGTTCAATGAAACTCAAATCGGAATTTGTCAGAAAAAACTGATTTGGCTACTCGGCTGACTATTGATATTGGTTGATACAGGTTGCCTTCTTTTGCTCTTACAGATTCTGTAACGTTCATGGCTTTATACTTGCCGTTACTGGAGATATACATGTGAAATACGATGTCTCAGTTCCGGAGCTAAGGTGTATGTAGGGAGGGTTTTGTTGTCAGTAATGTAAACTCCTCCCCATACAGAAGCACAGCTATTCTCAGAATGTGTACAGGATGCCGAGAGTGAGTGCCGTTTCATTATGCCGGAATACGACCGGACTCCTTTCAGCATCCTTATTCAGCCAGATGTAGTCGGCACTGATCAGCGCTCCCCAGTGCGGAGTGAACTGATGACTCCATGTCAGGTTGCTATCCGCGCCATAAAAACCAGCGGGAGCCTGATATTCCGTATAGCCAGTGCGGCTGCTTTGCGCGGCACTGACACCATATAACGTGTTCATATATCGACTGTCGCCGAATAATGCCGCGGTGCTGAAGGCCACCGTATCCGTGCTGGTCTGGAGTGGGATCAGAGTGGCGGAGGCCTGATAATTCACGCCCTGGCTGTCGCTCAGCGGTAGGATTGCTTTGCCTTCAAGTGTCAGCCAGTGGGTGACCGACCAGCCAACCGTGACAGCCGTGTTAACCGCAGCTTTAATGTTTCCCATGCCTTTCAGCCTGTCGCTGCCATCCCGCCAGTCCGAATTCTGTTCTGAGCGCCCCAGATTGTATCCCAGCGAATGTTCGAGGTAGAGTCCGCTGTCGCTCTGCAGGTCATATCCCACGCCTTTCTGCGAATCAATAAAAAATGCCCCATCCCGAGCCTGCGCCAGCGGTACCAACTGCCAGCGGTGCTTATCTGACCCGCTGTAACGGGGCAGGCTCTGACCTGCCATCCCGATGGAAAAATTCTTCTGTGATGGCAAGGCATCATCTGCCCGTGCGCTACCCGCTGTACCAGTCAGTACTAAACAGGCCGTATACAACGTGAGTTTTCTGGTTATCATTGTGCTTCTCCGTACCTGAATCGTCAGCAGGCGGTTGTCGTGGGCCGCGTATGCTTGGTGAATATACGGAGGCAGTGTCAATAAACTGTCAGGGATTTATGAAGAAACGGTCAAGGTGGCCTGAATGTCCGGAAAACGAATACAGATTATTGAAGACGATGCGGATGCAGCGGATGTGCTGGGTGCGTATCTGCGACGGGAAAACTATGACGTGTCCATGGCACACGACGGTCCGTCAGGACTGGAGATGAGCCAGCGTCTGCGTCCAGACCTTATCCTGCTTGATGTGATGCTGCCGGGCATGAACGGCACTGAAATCCTTGCCGCCGTCCGGCGTAAAGGGAACACGCCGGTTATCATGGTGACCGCGATGGGGGATTTGCCGGATAAAATTGGTGCCCTGCGCTACGGTGCCGATGACTATGTCGTCAAACCCTATAATCCCGGTGAAGTGGTGGCACGCGTCCAGGCGGTTCTGCGACGTGCCTCGCAGGAACCGGAAGTGCAGTCATTACGCTGGCAGGGGCTGGAGGTGGATACCACCATGATGACGGCGGGGGTCAGTCATAGCGATGGCAGGCTTACCAGCCTTGAGCTGACCCCGACTGAATTCAGTCTGCTGACCACACTGATGGGCGCACCAGTACGCCCCTTTTCACGCCAGACCCTGCTGGAACGCTGCCTGCCGGAGAGTGACGCGCTGGAGAGAGCGGTCGATACCCATGTCTATAACCTGCGTAAAAAACTTGAAGCTGCCGGAATTTCTGACGTGCTGGTGAATGTGCGCGCTGTCGGCTACCGGTTCCGTCAGCCATGAAGACGCTACAGCAGCAGACCCTGTGGCGCTGGATTTGCGTGCGGATTCTGGCGCTGGCAGTGGGTTCCGTGGTGGTGATTGCGCTGTGCATGTGGCTGCGTTTTGCCGTTGAGAGCCTGTGGATACAGCACCGGATGCCACTAGTTCTGCGCGAGGAGTTTGCCCTGCTGCGCGCGCATCCGGCATCGGACCCGGCCCGCTTTCATCAGATTGTGGATGCATGGTGGGGTATCAGCTACTCAGATCCCTCCATCGCCTCGGCGGACTGGCTGACGGTCGCTATTCTGGTGGTGGTCATCATCCCCTTTATTGTGGTGCTGGGGTTACGTTCTGCCCGGCCACTGGCGGCGCAGTTCGGCCATCTGACGGCGGCCGCCAGTGCAGTGTCCTCGGGGAATTTCAGTGCTCAGGCCGCGCAGGTGGATGATGCTCCGCTGGAGATGGGCCGCTTTACCCGTGACTTCAATACCATGATGCAGCAACTGGCGCGTTACGATCGTGAACTGCGGGCGTCCCATGTGGCGATGGCGCATGAGTTGCGTTCGCCGCTGACGGCAGCCATTGGCCGTTTGCAGGGGATGATGGACGGCGTGTTTACTCCTGAACCCCGGCAACTGGCGATGGTTATGAAACAACTGCAACTTCTCAGCCGACTGACGGATGAACTGCACCTGCTGTCGCTGGCTGATGCCGGTCAGCTCAGCCTGAATAAATCGGTGACGGACCTGACGGGCTTGCTGAGCGAGCGGGCAGCGTGGCTGGCTCCGCAGGCGCAGGACGCGGGTATGCGCTTTAGCGTCATCTCTGACGCAGCCTGTCTCTGTGAGGCTGACCCGGTCCGTCTGGGGCAGGTGGTGACCATAGTGATGGAAAACGCCCTGCGCTATGCCGCAGAGGGGGGCGTGCTCACCGCCGTAGCGCGGATAGTGCCGACGGGATGTGAAATGGTTTTCTGCGACCGTGGTCCGGGTGTGCCAGCCGATTTTCTCCCGGTCATGTTTGAGCGCTTCACACGGGGAGAATCGTCACGCGCGCGGCATTCCGGTGGCAGCGGACTGGGCCTGTCCATCGCACGCGGCATCTGCGAGGCACACGGTGGCAGCATTCACGCCACCCGAGGTGAGTCGCGCGGGCTGGTTATCACCATCACTCTACCTGCCGGAAATATCCACCCATAAATCTGCCGTCTTGACAGCTTCCTGACAGAACGCAGGGGTAAATCCTGACACTGTTCCGGTTGAATGGCCGGAACTTTGTTCAGGAACACTGCCATGACGGAAAATCTTTCTGACCTGCCCGATTGCGTGCGGCAGGTACTGCGCCACCTATTCACGCTCCACCGGCTGGCCCTGCCGGGATACTGCCTGCTGGCGCTGCCGGTCGCTCTGCTGCTGACTGCCTGCGGCGGAAAGCCGGAAAAACAGGCGACACCGCCACGACCGGTTCGCACCATCACGGCTCCCGCGCCAGCAGGTATCGGTCTGCTGGCACGGACCGGTGAAATCCGCCCGCACGATGAAGTGGCGCTGGGCTTCCGCCTCGATGGCCGCCTGCTGACGCGCACGGTGGATGTGGGTGACAGCGTGACGGCGGGGCAACTGCTGGGCACGCTGGAGAGTGATACGCCACAGAATCAGCTCAACAGCGCACGCGCTGACCTTACCAGCGCTCAGGCCGCTGAGCGTCTGGCGGCACTGAACCTGAAACGCATGACGCAGCTGATGCCCTCCGGGGCCATTGCCCGCGTGCAGCTGGATACCGCCCGTTCAGACTGGCAGACCGCAGCATCACGCCGTCAGAGCAGTGAAGCCGCGCTGAAGACGGCGCAGGACAATCTGAGCTGGACGCGCCTGACTGCACCGGCCGCAGGCGTGGTCACGCAGGTCAGCGCGCAGCCGGGGCAGGTGCTGAGTGCCGGACAACCTGTGGTAACGCTGGCTGTCAGCGGGGGCCGGGATGCCGTGATCGACGTGACAGACCCGCAGCAGTTTTCCCGCCAGGCCGGAACATTCATTATTTCTCTCACCAGTGACCCGGCAGTGAACTGTACCGGGTCGCTGCGTGATATCAGTCCACAGGCGGACCCGCAGACCCGTACCTGGCGTGTGCGTATCCGCCTCACTGACCCGCCATCCGGCATGATGCTGGGAGCTAGCGTGCAGGTCAGACTGACCGCATCCGGGCCGGGGCTGATCTCCCTGCCAGCGTCGGCGCTGACTTGGACCGGCGGAAAACCGGCGGTGTTCGTGGTCAACAAGCTCTCGCACCAGCTGGAATTCAGACCCATTACCCTCGGCGGATACACCGCCAGCGCTATTATGGTGTCTGCCGGTGTGGCGCCTGGCGATGCGGTGGTGATTGCAGGCGTCAGCCAGCTGCGGCAGGGAGAAACCGTCGCCTTTGGAGAGGAGGCAGAATGAACCGCTCATCCTTCAATCTCTCGGCCTGGGCGCTGAATCATCAGCAGCTCATTATCTTTTTTATGTTGCTGGTGATGGCCGCAGGCATCCTGAGCTTTGAAAAGCTGCCGCGTAACGAAGACCCGGCCTTTACGATCAAGACTGCGGTGGTATCAGCTTCTTGGCCGGGAGCCACCGTGCAGGATACGGTCAACCTGGTGACGGACACGCTGGAGAAAAAGCTACAGGAGATCCCGTATCTGGATTATGTAGAAAGCGACACGCACGCCGGTCAGTCGGTGATCTTTGCCAACCTGAGGGATGATACCCCGCCCGCTCAGGTACCGGGCATCTGGTATCAGGTGAGCAAAAAGATGCAGGATATCGCCGCGTCGCTGCCATCCGGCGTACAGGGACCGGCGGTTGATGACGAATTTGATGATACCTTTGGCACCATCTACGGGTTTACCGCTGAGGGATTTAGCCCGCGGGAACTGCGCGATCGGGTGGAGGATATCCGCCGCGACCTGATGTCGTTGCCGGACGTGGGAAAAATCCGCCTGATCGGGGTGCAGGAAGAACAACTCGTCATTGCTTTCTCCCCGCGCCAGCTGGCGGGTATGGGGATTACCCTGCAACAGGTCAGTGACGGGCTGAAGGCGCAGAATGCGGTCGAGCCTGCCGGCACGCTGCGTACGGACCGCGAGCAGGTATCGCTTCGCGTCAGCGGCGCGCTGACGTCGGAAAAGAGCCTGCAGGCGGTCACGCTGCATATCGATGGTTGTTATATTCCCCTGACCGCTATCGCCACTGTCCGTCGCGAAACGGCAGAACCCCCGTCACCGGTGTTCCGCGTCAACGGAAAACCAGCCATCGGTCTGGCGATTTCTATGGCCGCCACCGGGAATATGACCGACTTTGGTCAGGCCCTGAATACCCGCATGGGGCTGATCAGCCAGCAGCTGCCGCACGGAATCGAGATGGTGAAAGTCGCCGACCAGTCGGCCGTGGTGGCAAACGCCATCAGCGGATTTATCCGCGTGCTGGCTGAAGCCGTCGCCATCGTGCTTGCCGTGTCGTTTTTGTCACTGGGCCTGCGCGCTGGCCTGGTAGTGGCAGCGGCGATACCGCTGGTACTGGCTCTGACCTTTACCGGCATGCTGCTTGCCGGCATCGGTCTGCAACGCATCTCGCTCGGTGCGCTGATTATCGCGCTCGGTCTGCTGGTTGATGATGCCATGATAACGGTGGAAACCATGGTATCGCGCCTTGAAGCGGGTGAACCACGCCGCGCGGCGGCTACCTATGCTTTCAGGACAACTGCGTTTCCGATGCTGACCGGTACGCTGGTGATGATTGCCGGGTTTATTCCGGTGGGATTTGCGGCCTCCAGCGCCGGGGAATACTGCTACACGCTGTTTGCCGTGATGCTGATCGCGCTGCTCTGTTCATGGGTGGTCGCCATCCTGTTTTCGCCGCTTATCGGTGTACAGATTTTACCCGTAACACTGAAAATACATGTGGACAGCGGGGCGCCGGGCAGGCTCCGGCGCGGATATTATCGTCTGCTGGCCATAACCCTGCGTCACCGGGCAATGACTGTCGGAGCCGCGCTGGTTCTGCTGGGGTTTGCTGCGTATGGCACGACCTTTATGCAGGGTGAATTCTTCCCCGCCTCTGACAGGCCCGAACTGCTGGTCACCCTGACGCTGGCGGCTGACGCCTCTCAGGGCGAAACCGGGCGTCAGACAGCCCGACTGGAAAAAGCATTAATCCGTGACCCGAATGTTGACCATTTTTCCAGTTATATCGGGTCAGGGGCGATACGCTTTTACCTGCCGATGGATGTCCTGCTGGATAATGAAAACACTGCCCAGCTGGTGGTGGTGGCGAAAGACCTGCCGGCGCGCGACCGGCTGCAAAGCACGTTGGATAACCTGCTTGCCCGCCAGTTCAGCGACATCACCAGCCGCGTTTCCCCACTGGAACTTGGTCCGCCGGTGGGCTGGCCGGTGAAATACCGCATCACCGGACCGGACTACGGGGAGGTAAAGGTGATTGCGCATAAGCTGGCGTCAGTACTCGGTCAGAGTCCCTGTACGCGTGAGGTCAACCTCAGCGCGGGGGAGCCGGAACGGGTCATCACCCTCAACGTTAATCAGACGGCCGCCAGGGCGGCGGGCGTGTCGTCGCAGCGTATCGCTCAGATGCTGAATACCGTCTGGTCAGGGTCGACAGTCACCACGGTGCGTGATGGTCATCGTCTGATTGATGTGGTGCTGCGCGCGGATGACGCGGAGCGTCAGGATTTAACGACGTTGTCCGGCATGCTGCTGACCAATGACCAGGGGCAGAAAATACCGCTCAGCCAGGTTGCCACACCTGAATGGGGCCTGGATGACCCGGTTATCTGGCGGCGTCAGTGGCTGCCTCTCAACAACTGCTGCCATTGGTGAACCGGCTACGTGCCACACTGCCGCCTGGTTATAAGATAGAGGAGGGCGGGACGGTGGCTGAATCAGATAAAGGCAACAACTCCATGTATGCCATGCTGCCGGTGACGCTGACGGTGATGCTGATGTTGTTGATGGTACAACTTAAGCGGTTTTCCCGTATGCTGCTGGCACTGCTGATGGCGCCCTTTGGGCTCATCGGTATTGTGCTGGCGATGTTGCCAACCGGCACACCAATGGGGTTTGTCGCGCTGCTGGGCATTATTGCGCTGGCGGGTGTGATAATCCGCAACGCGGTGATTCTTATCAGTGAAGCTGACAACAATGTACGGGAAGGCATGGTGTATGACGCGGCGATCATCACCGCAGCCGGGCACCGTGCCCGGCCGATACTGCTGACCGCCTGTGCGGCGATACTCGGAATGCTGCCGATTTCAGAACAGGTATTCTGGGGGCCTATGGCGTATGTCATTATCGGGGGATTACTGGTGGCAACACTGGTGACGCTGACGGTTCTTCCGGCCGCAATGAGTCTGGTTATGCAGAAAGAACGGTCATGGTCAGACAAGCGGTGATTGTCGGGGTTATTCCGGAAGGCGTTACGCAGGCGATGGAGTACGTTTATTCAGTAATAATAACTGGCTGAAATAAATGATTAATGACTTTATCGTTATTATGCATGTGAAATTTCAAACAAGGTTTACCGGAAAGTGGAAGTGACGAAACGAGCGCTGATGCCCGTTTACCGAACACTGATAAGTACAGGTATGGCTTTATTATTTATTTCATACAGTACTATATCCTCCATTAATGATGACCCTGAAGCCTGAATATTTATAATTCACTTCAATGTGAGAGAGATTGCTTGTGATTAATAAGGTTGAAATTGTATTAACTATAATGCGGAGCTGTTAATTAAACCTCATCATTATAAGGGAGTCAGAAAAATGCGCATAATGTTTTTTATTTACCGATGAAATATAGCTACCAATTGATTTAAAGATAATTATTATTGGCAGTTAAGATAACCGTAATGAGTTATATCCGGCGACCGCAACGAGACCGCGACACGTCTGGCTCTACTGTGTTCAGCAGGAGAGGAAGAACTATGAGTCTCAGATTTGGCGACTAGCTTGAGAACTAGAGGAAGAAGCAGAGCACCAACTAGACATAAGTGTCTCTGTTTGCCGTTAGTAAGCCATAAATTTCCTTCCGCGGGATGTCCGTTATACACTCATCCTGAATTTTATCTTTAATGCAAATAAATGCACGGCCTGATTTATTTTCCTTGAAAGTTTGGCATGTTGTAAAGTACAGCCATTGTACTGCAGTGTATCACAACTTTAATAAGAGCAAGGTGTTGTGTTTTAATTATTGCGACCCGGCTTCTTCCCGTGTTTTCTTTCTCAGCAACGGACCAGAACCGTCACCGCTATAATCAGCATGCGCTCTTCGCTTTTATTTGCCTAGGGCTTGAGTGAATCTGGAGAACATATTCCACAGGCCAGATGGCATACGCCGTAATGGATACTTGCATTGCGCTGTAGACTATTTCGCCCTAGCTGCTGCTTGACCTGGCTATATACCTCACGTCACGCTGACCCGTTTCGGCTGTGGTGCTGGCGCTGGTATGTGGTATTGTGCTCAGGAGTCTTTTCTACTCAGACATCCTGCCAGTGGAGCGCCTGTTAGTCTGACACAACGTCAGCCCAGGGGACCTGAAGTTTTTTTCAGGTGGTTCCCTGAGTTGCTCAATGGCAAAATGAGTGAGGGATACATTATTTTTTCCATATATGCTCCCGTGAGTGCCCCTAGTTGACGGAAATACTGGGTCAGTTTCCTAGGCGCTGTCAGGCGGAGGCACTTACATTCAGTCATCGCAGGGCTTCTGTACAGGCTTACAGACCATCAAAACGGAGACTCGGATGCTAACAGATGAAAGACTCAGATACATCGCCGGCCAGAGCGGTGGGTTATTTGCTGAAGCTGCTGAGATGGCCCGCGAGCTTCTACATTACCGGCGGGCACTGGACAGCCCCGTTGTCATTATTGAACCACTGGGCTTGCTTTATATCGGCGATGGCAAAGGTGCTATGATCTGGCCTGCACGTTACAGGCAGAGGAATGATATCCCTCTGTATCACTAGCCCGGGATGGAATAATCCGTCAGCGTGTCTAGGAACAGGAGGGCCGAAAAAATCTGTTTCTGGCAGGCCGGACTGCATATAAATAGCTAATATCAGAAAGGATTGTTCAGCATCATCTCTCTGCCTCAGTGTCTGTCATTTTCCCCGGGGGATTTCCGGCAGTCGGGTGTTTTCAGCTTTCACCCGGCTGCCCGTCTTTCGTGTCGCGGTAACTGGGTTATGTTAGTTTGTCAGACCGAACTTCCCGATAGGAAGGCCCGATGAAAAACAGCATTGATGAAAAGATGACAGAAATAATAATCGGCGAGGCCGTTACCGAACTCCTAATCTCGGATATGGATATTTCGAGGCTGGCGCTGTTTGAAAAGCTCCGGTCAACGCGGAATGTCGAAACGGATAAGGCGCGCATCCGTGCCGGACTGCTGATTATCGAAGAGGTGCGGTGGGAAGTTCAGGCAAATGTCAGCGAAAGCAGAAAACTCCCTCACGATACTTCTGTATGCGTGCACGAAGGACAAACCCTGCACTGACACGGTTTTGTTCCGGATAATACAGAACTGACAGACTCATAAACTGACGGCAGAGGGGACTTCTGTTATACTGTATATTAATCCACCTTGGCCCGGAGTTTACGTGAAAGATGATGCCATTACCGAAGAAATTTACGCCGCTATAGGAGCGGTAGTTGCACGGCTTCTCAGGCCGGACGAGCACCTCACCCTCCACGACATCACCGAAGCCCTGCATCAGATGGGTGAACTGGCTGACGGTCATGACCTCCGGGACGCCTATTATCGGGCCGTCCGGCTGCTTGCCCGCCAGATGCATTGACCTGCAGGAAATCTTCCCGAATGGGTATGAAGCGGGCAAGGTGGTGGCTTCCTGTCACACGGGAACTGGATATCCTTTCACTGCCGGGGGACATTCATGAAATACCGGACAATCGTTACACGCAACGCCGTAATCAGCTGTTCCGTATGGGCTGCAGAGGACGGTTACGGCGCACCTGTGGCTTTCTGCCTCCTCGCAGTATGGGGGTGTCCTGTCAGAAGCTCTCGTCATCGGGCGTGCGTCCGACCACGATTTCCAGTGTGCTGCGCAGCGCGTCGAACATCACCACGTCTGACGTACTTTCTTTCTCGGCAATCAGATACAAGATGATGGTCTTGCTGGTCACTTTCCGTCCGTCCACCACAATTTCCCGGATGACGGCATCCAGCAAGGCTGTTTCTGCGGACATCCTGTCGCCCGCGCTGCGGAAATGATGTATGAGTTCTGCTTCGGTTGTGTTCTGCTGCATCCTGTTATCGACTGCCCACGCCACTGTGGGTAACTGAACCGGAAAAATCCGCGTCAAATGAAAACCGCCACCCTGAGATGGACGCGTTCTGTGGGCTACTTCCCGATTTCAGGTTGGCCGGAAAGTCATCCTGTACTTAGTGCTTGTTGTCCTCCGGCCGGAGCCGTGCGGTGGGCCCGTGAACAGACGCACTCTGCCTGTCCGGTGCCGGGCTGCGAACGGCCTGCACCTCTGCAAGGGCGCGCTGCAGGGCCATCAGGCGTTCAGGGTCTGACTCAGTCAGCATCATTGCCCTGAGCTGACGCGCCAGTGCCTCAACGCTGATGGCATCATCTCCGTCCAGCATGGTCGCGACGGCTTCGCCGATAATGATATCCATCATTCTTTCAGCATTATTTCTCTGCATAACCGTTTCTCTGATGCATATGCCGCTCCAGGAAAAAAACAAGCCGCCGCTCCGTGAGGCCTTCAGAATTCTTCTGACCGAGGGCCTGCAGGGCCCCGATGCCTCAGCGGCCAAACAGCAGACCGATAAGCTCGTGGTAGTGCTGTTCTTCATCGGGACTGGCGGCGACTTCCAGGCGGCGGAGCAGTTTTGAACAGACCGCCTTCCGGTTCAGGTTGTTCCCTGCCCTGAGGATTTCGACGACAATCTGTCCGAGCGTCTCCTGCTGTGACGGCTGCGGCAGCTTGCTGAAATAATGGGCAATATCGCTGGCTGTGTCCGGGTATTTCGTTACGTTCTGACGCATGGCGAATCTCTCAGATGGTTAAAATGCAGTCGAGTCTGTCTCAGGGGGAAGTTATACAAACAAAATAAAATTGTACAGTAATTTTGTTTGTATACTGTTTGTGTTTTTTTTGCAAAAAGTGCTTGTTTATGTTTATCAGTGACCTACGTGAGTATTATCAGGAAGGTAATGTGTGTATAAAGGAACGAATGGCTGTAAGCTTGGTGTACAGGTTGAGACCGACTGCGCCTGCTGCGTAACCGAGCAACGGAGTCATCCCTGACAGATGACTCACTTCGGGCGCACCCGTAGTGAGGTTATTGCTCATCGTCATTTTCCGGGCGGATACGGACCCCGACTCTGCGGCTTATCCAGCCATCATCAGGACGTGACACCGCCCGCCAGAGCAGTACCATCTGCTCACAGTGGCCCGGCGTCATAAATCCTTTCAGCCAGCGTCGGGCGTCTGCGATCATTCCAAGCCGGTCTTCACCCGGTTCGCTTTCTGCCATCAGGCTCAGCTCTACAATAAGGGAACTGACGCTGATTTCTTTCTCACCGAGAATGTGCAACACCAGTGTTGTCATTTTCCACTTTCTACCTCCTTAAATGGCACGCTTTCTCCGTGCAGGGAAGAATAACGCCCCTCAATATGATGACGGAAAAAAGTGTCAGGATCAGAAGCACTGCAGAACCCTTGGTAAATCTGAGTAGGTACTGCCAGCCAGCGGCGACAGGTGCCGTTGCTGTACTCCAGTTCCAGAATGCTGCAAGTCGGATCGAAGCCCGCGCTGCGGAAGAGGCCAGAGGTGATGTCATGTCTGTTCACGGGGAGGTGTCCTGTACTGGAAATATGTGGCGGTAATAAACATATGCTCGCGACGCTGAAGTTAGCCCGTATTTTACCATACTGACTAAGTTTTTCAGCCGTTAACGAACTTATACTGGTTAGGCCATCCTCTGCTCCGGTTACTGAACTCTATACGGCTGCCGGGAAATATGTAGCAGAGAACACAATCCTGGCTATTCATCAGGGCGACGTGTGGGGGTGAAGAAAGGAGAGAATATACCTTAAAATCCATATTTGTATCAAGAGAGAAAAAATAATATGCAACGCAACACTGAGACCTTTATCATTCTATCCTCAGGTAAAAAATTACGTTACACAAATAAGATAAAACACAACGACTACCAGCCATGACTGTCGTAAGAGTCCACGCTGGTGTCATAATGCTTTGTTTATTTATGTAGGATTTTCCTGTGTGACGAGAGTAGCCCGAGGAAGATTAATGCATTCCTTACACCTTGGCGTATCTCCAAGAGTAATGTTCTTTAAAATCCAACAGTACTCGTTTAGCATAAGATTTGGGCTTAAGTAGACGTATTGCATAGACTTAAAAATCTTCCAGAAGACAACGGATTTTTATTACTACTGTCAACCATCATCACTACTGTAATTGACATAAGCTAGCCGGGAATATCTGTTATGAGATTTATTAACTATCATGACGCTTGCTACGATTTGTATCATTTAAATTATTCATTATGGTTAATTCTTTCAGGTATTATAGGTCATTGTTATTGATGCTTATCTATAGCGTGCGTAGTGGAAAATATTTTTTCTATTTTTTCTATTTTTTCTATTTATTCATGCAGATGCTGAGGTAATAGCATTTTGGTTTTAATGTCCCGAAAAACTCCATTGCAGCATTATCGAGGCAATTTTCTGCTGGGGTAATGCTTTGCACACTGTGTGTTCTGGGTGGTTCCCCTTGCGAGCGGCATTCTAGGCGGCCAGATTTACCATTTCCTGCTATAAAGCAGGGACTGAGAGAAAAGCGTTAGGTGACCTTAAAGGATGTTCTGCCGGAAGCCGGGACATTTATTGGAAAAAATACGCATACAGGCCGGATAAGAATGACAGCAATGCCATGATTTCTGAATACCTGACTGAAGAACTAAGATATGCATCTCGTCGCAGTATGTTGATAAACAACTGAGCTTTCAACCCTGAACTCAATTGCGTTTCGCCTATCAGAAAATACGGAATAGTAAGTCTGTGCGTAAGCGTCGCATTTAGACCGTATTGACGTTCAAGCAGAAGTAAGGTCTACCTTCCATGGCAGCAGATCGCGGACCCGGTTCACCGGCCAGTCCTGGATATGACCGATGACGTAACGCAGCCACGCCTCGGGTTCAACGCCGTTAAGCCGGCAGGTGCCGATCAGCGAGTACAGAACAGCCGCGCTTTCCCCGCCCGCGTCTGAACCGGCGAACAGCCAGTTTTTCCGGCCCAGGGCTACACCACGCAGCGCGTTCTCCGCGATGTTGTTGTCTATCTCTGCCCAGCCGTTGCTGCAGTACAGGTTCAGCGCGTCCCACTGCTTCAGCAGGTACGCGAACGCCTTCGCCGTATCCGAGTGGCGCGACAGCACTATCATCTGCCCCTATATCCAGTCATACAGCGATAGCATAAGCGGGACGGTCCGCACTTTCCGGACCGCCAGTCGTTTCTCTGCCGGACTGCCGCGTATATCTGCCTCGATGGCATACAGCTCACCGATTCGCTTCAGCGCTTCTGTTGTGATGTCGGTCGGGGTTCGGACGTGGACGTCGTGGATTTTCCGACGGGCGTGCGCCATGCAGGCCGCTTCCGTGATGCGCCCGTCTTCGTACAGGGCATTATAGCCACCGTAAGCATCCGCCTGCAGGATACCGCTGTACCCGGCAAGGTGTTGCTGCGGATGCATTCCCTTACGGTCCGGTGAGTACGCGAACCAGACCGCAGGCGGAAGCTGTGAACCCGCGTTGCGGTCATCCCGCACGTACACCCACAGCCGGGCCGTCCGGGTTTTGCCGCTGCCCGGTTCCTGCACCGGCACCGGGATATCGTCAGTATGCACCTTGCCCGGCATCAGCACGTACTGACGCAGCAGCTCATACAGTGGCTCCAGCAGTTCGCTGACCGCGCCGGACCAGCGCCCCAGCGTGGCACGACTCAGCTCCAAGCCCTGACGACGGTAGATTTCTGACTGCCGGTAGTGTGGTGTGTGCTCTGCGAACTTCGCGGTGACGATTCGGGCCAGCAGACCGGAACCGGCGTAGCTGCGCTCTATGGGATTTGAAGGCGTGGGGGCCTGAACGATGTGGTCACAGCTGCGGCAGGCCAGTTTGGGCCGCTGCGTTTCGATAACCTTAAAGGCGCTGTTGATGAGCTCCAGTTGCTCTGACATGTCGCAGCCCAACGCGCTGAGTTCTCCGCCGCATGCCGGGCAGGTGATTTCTGCCGGCAACAGCGTGCGGGTTTCGCGCGGGAGTGTGATGGGGAGCGGTTTACGGGCGGAAGACTGGCGCAGCGGCTGTGGCAGTACCGGGTCATTCTGCTCGCCCAGCACCTCGGCCATCTCCTCCTGCAGGGCATCGATGCGCTCCTCAGCCTCGCGCACCTGGCGCTGCGTTTTCTCACGCAGCTTTTCGGAGCTTTTGCCGAACTGCATGCGCTGCAGCTTAGCGACCAGCGCCTTCAGCCGGCTGATTTCGCTGGCGTACGCCGCCACCCGCTGCGAGAGCAGACGGTTATACTCCGCCATTTTGCGGATGGTGGTTTGCTGCTCCTGCAGCAGCGCCCTGATCCGGGCATTTTCATCAGGGTGTGAGATGTCCATGACCCCACTTTACAGCAGGTTATATCCGCAGACCAGGGCGTTCCGTCCGCTGCGGGTGCTTCCAGTTAATGCCTTCCAGCAACATGGACAGCTGCGCCGGCGTCAGGTGGACTTTTCCGTCGCGGGTCACCGGCCAGACGAAGCGCCCGCGCTCCAGGCGTTTGGTGAACAGGCACAGGCCGTCCCGATCCGCCCACAGCACCTTTATCATGTCGCCGCGGCGACCACGGAAGATGAACAGGTGCCCGCCGAACGGGTCAGCACGAAGCGTATTCTGCACCTTTGATGCCAGACCGTTGAAGCCGTTTCTCATATCAGTGATGCCGGCAACCAGCCAGATGCGTGAGCCTGCGGGGGGAGATATCATCGGCTCCCTCCTTTCATTTCACGGATGAGCACCTGCAGCATTTCCGGCGTCAGTGTGCCTTTCAGCCTCACGGTACCGGAAGGAAGAACCAGTTCGCAGCACAGTGTTTCACCGGACGTATTTTCCGGCCCGGAGGCCGGAACGGCAACGGTTCTGTCCGGTTCGGCGGACAGCATGACAGGAAGCAGTGCCGGCTCACAGTTGTGTGGAAGCAACAGGCCTTTCCGATAAAGGCAGCGCCAGTTGAACAGCAGGTTATCGTTAATGCCGTTTTCGCGTGCCAGTTGGGCCACATTAGTGCCTGGCTGAAGTGATTTTTCGACCAGTGCGATTTTGAACGCTCGCGGGAAGTTTGGTCTGCGGATGCGCTTTCTGACGATCGGTTTTGCGGTCATAACGGTAACCACAGGTGCTGGCGGTGCGCTGGAGAGAGGGCGGTAAAGACACTCATCCAGTTTTTGTTCCGACATGGCGGAGGGCAAAGGCCATGAAAGCCCGGCTTTCCGGAAGCGAACAAAAAGATCGCAAACGGTCGTTTTTGGAATTCCCAGACGGCGTCCGGCCTCGACCCGGGCTAAATTCTCGTCGAAGTGCAGATGCAGGGCTTCAAGTAGCCAGGTCCGGTGTTTCATACGCTAATGTCCATTATAAATGATGGACATTATTGTCACGGAGCCGGAGGGAAACGGACAGACGGTCTATATGAGACGCTTACGTCTGTGCGGTCTGAACTGCCGCATACTTTCATTACGAGTCAATACGGTATGCGAGTGGCGCATAGGAACGTAAGGCTGGATACCGGCCGGAACAGGACAACTTTACTCACGTTCAGGTGATGCAGTTTTAAGCACACCAGGGGATGGGTGCTTATCAGCGGATTAGCGAGGAAATTCGTTTGAGCGTGATTATTCCGGTGTGTCCATGCTCATTTTTAAAGGAACGCAAATCGGAAGATTTATTCAGGAGCGGATACGCGGATGCAGTCCCGTCCGCTCCTCTTGGCTTCATAGAGCGCTGAATCCGCATCCGCTATCAGTTGCCGCCATGAAGTGTTTGAACTATCCTGTTTTGTTCCGGCAATACCAAAGCTGGCTGTAATATTTATGCGGTCTCCATCCGGAGCCCTGGAATCCCGATTATGCAGTCCTTTCTGGATGCTCTCAGCCAGTCTCAGCGCTGACGTGCTTTCCGTGCCGCTGACGACTATAGCAAACTCTTCGCCGCCGATACGTGCCGCCATATCGCCCTCCGTGATGTGAGTCCGGATGACGTCTGCTGCAGCTGTCAGAACACTGTCACCCACCGGGTGCCCGTAACGGTCGTTAATCAGTTTAAAATAATCAAGGTCCATGATAATCAAGAAAATAATCACACCCGGGCGATGACCGGACAGTAAAGACTCCCCTGTCTGGTCAAAGGCCCGACGGTTAAACAGTCCGGTCAGTTCATCCGTTTCAGCAAGATACTGCAGGCGGCGGGTGAGTTCATCACGCTCTTCAAGGCGAATTTTCAGGATTTCAATGGCATAAAACAGCTGATCCAGTTCCCTGACCCGTGGTGGCGGGTATAATGTGACATTCTTATCCTCTGCCATGCTGACAATCATTTTACGGGCAGACAGCAGCGGGCGCATAATGCGGAACTGCACAACGAAAACCCCGGCGGATATGAGTCCTGTAATGGTCAGCAGGGTAAAAAGCACGAGCGTGAACAGGTCAGATTCTTTGTTGGCCCGCTGATTATATTCTGCAGTAAGCTGCCTGAGATATTCATACTGCCAGCGTTCGAGTAACGTCAGGGTGCTCAGATAGCGTTCCGTCAGTCCGACCGCTGAGTAAGAATACTTCCCCGTACCGGACAGACCTTCTGAAACGAGCTGAGTGATGAGAGGGTGCCCCTCTTCAAAAAAGTGTTCCCTCGCTTCGACACGCATGGCGGCAAGTCTGCTGTTAGTGCCGATCGGAAATGTTCCAGCCGGAGCAAGGAGAGCCCACAGCATACTGACCCGCTCGTCTGCCCGGTACAACCCCTCGAGGTTGTACCGGGACAGAGTCGTCCCGGTCTGAACCGGAGCGATGAGCCAAGAACCTAAGCGTCCAGCGGTATCACGAAGCTCCGTAAGGGCTACGGCCCGCAGTACAGGGGTGGACAATGACGTATCTTCCTGAATCCATTGCGCGGACTTTACTAGGACAATGTCATGCAGGATGTCAGAAACAGTGAACATGCCATTTATTGTGTTCTGCAGTTTTATCCGGTCAGGTCCTTTGTGAGAGGCTGTCAGGTCGACCTGCTGCCGGACATCACGCAGTTTGTGCAGCAGATCGGAAAACTGCGGACTCGGCAATAGGGAGGCAGTCTGTCGCAGCGCGGCGTCCGTCCGCAGTCTTGCCCTGTTTAATCTCTGCCAGGCCTCTGAATGATCGTCTCCTGTCTCCGTCATAATAATATTGGAAGGAGCCCGTTCCGCCGCCAGTAAGTTGGCTGCATTTAACAGCTGATATAATTCCTGAATAATCCTGGCGTTTTGTTCTGCCTGTGACGCAGCATGCCAGGTTCCCCGAAGAATTATCCCGGCCATCACACCGGACAGGACAATAACAACCACGGCCCACCATCCCAGACGACTAGAAAGTCCGCCACTGTCAGTAGACAATACGCCAGCCTTCATTTCACTATGTGCTCTTTTTGTGATTTTGGCATCTTAAATAACTAATTAATATAATGTTGGTAAAGTCATACCTGTAAATCATCTGCATGGCAAGACAAAAAACTGGTAAGACCTGTCCATTCTGTCATCATCCTGAACCTGACAGTAAATAATTTTGTTGTGACCATTATCGCGACGACTCATACTATCTTCTAGGTCGTGTGTTTTCAGGAACGAATGCCATTTATTGACTACTATGACGTGAATGAACAAGCGTCTGTTTTTGATGGCTATACCAACACACACCCATCAAAAGTACATTTAGGACACTCTTTTTAATCATCTGGTTCACATTGTTCAGCCGAAAATTTTTTGGGTGAACAGATCAATAAGTACATCCAGAAAAAATTAGCACTTTGGGGTCGGATTCAAGTTATGTCCGGTTATTCAGCCATTTTTCCTCGATTTACGAAACTAAGGAAAATTGAATCTCGAAAGCTATATTAAATTTTTCGCTCCCATGTGTCCGAGCCATTGCTACGGAAAAGGGAAAGTCCAGGATACATAGCAAATTGATTTGCATGACGAGCCGGTTATGAGCACCTACCCGAAACGCTCCAGCGAGTTGGTGCTTACCTGCCCATTTAGTTTCAATAGCTACAGAATTGTCATGTTCGAACGAATGCGTAACATGATACACGTCTTTATGTTCCAAGAATAAAAAGTAGGAAAATGAAATCACGAAGAATGAGGGAGTGATATTTAAAATGCGGAAAATTATTTTTGTATAACAGATATTATGTGAGAACCCCGGACATATCAATACTAACGTTTATTCTTCTTGCAATTATCAGCCCTTATGTGGCCGTCACATGGTGGTGCGTCGACAAATTGCTTTTTTTCGCACCTTAGTGAAAATGATATGTGA
This sequence comes from Pantoea sp. At-9b, assembly GCF_000175935.2. Classification (NCBI taxonomy): domain Bacteria; kingdom Pseudomonadati; phylum Pseudomonadota; class Gammaproteobacteria; order Enterobacterales; family Erwiniaceae; genus Pantoea; species Pantoea sp. At-9b. The sequence continues at coordinate 85,154 of NC_014839.1, read as the reverse complement.
AAGGCAATAACCTTTTTATTTTTTAAATAAACACTCCATAAGTATATTTTCCATTATGGCCACAAGTGATGTGGTCGTATTGGAAATTCTTGCTCTGAAAAATTAGCTGTGATTAGATGAATTATTTCTTCCATTGCTTTATTCATGATGATAATTAAGAAAATCAATGTCGATTGATTTGATCAATATTTCAGAATGTTAATCAACCTCGGCCACGACTGTGTTATTTATTTTCGACAAAAACTATGATGATGGCCGCAGAAAATGTGATGGATAGTAGGACGTCACAAAAAAAGCAAGATGGCTCATAATCCACTCAACCTTTTCTGACTGATCGGCATGGAATGTTACATTCAACTTTGAGTAAGTATGCCCTTGGATCTCGAGAGGAGAAATCTTCCACTCAAGGATTTGTTGAGCGTAAGGAACTGACTTACTGCGTAATTCCCTATCAGGTATAGCATGGCATAGATATGCTATAAACATATCATCGAAACTGCACAAATGGTCCCGCAAGTAGATATTGGACGTAGGTCTCAGAGAGAAGTCTACATACCCGCAAAGCATTTTCTCTACAACACCAATTTCACACCCGAATGTCATGAACAATCCTTCAGGAGCGTTCACTCTGATAAGGAACTCTTTCAACCATGTGTAACCGTAGATCTCATGTATTTCGGCGATGCGCTGGGGTTGGCTCGTTAGATCAATCCCACCGTTGTTAAATTCTCCGTCTATTCGCTCTGCCGGGCGATATGGAAAAACTACAAAGTTATGTCGTTTAAGTCGCTGCATTCCATTATCCTTATGCTTGTACACACAACATAAATCAAAAGCTTCTTTTCGAACACCCTGACAAAAGATCAGTAAACATAAGTAGATATTGCTTTCCAGTCGGCACTATCGTTTTAACCAGTGTTTCAACTGTGGTTACGGGCAGCAGAACAGCATTTAGGGGCGTCTTACAGCCAGCAGGGTTATCATAATATTCCAATTAAGAACAAAACCGCGCTGACATTGCGACAGGCGTATATCGGCCCGACGAAAAGAGAGTTTCCCTACCCGAAAGAATGGGAAAATTAATGTGGATGCGGCTGACTTCTGGGCCGCGCAGAACACCTACAGAATAGGTCTATTCCGTCGAAATGACTTACGGATGAAAGAGAGCACTATCTTGCTGGAGTTTGAAGAAAAAAAAGCGGTACCCGTTGCCGTGGCAAAACATGACACAACAGTGTATCGATGGATGATACACTGAGGCGCACACAGCTCATATCTCTGGCTCCATATGGTGCGCGTCTTCACTCACTTCTCCACGCCGCCGCTGTGGCGCCCATCGTCGCGGGAGGGGGGACAAGAGCTAATTTACGAAGCTCTTTATGAACTTGGGCGTCCGATAACTGTTATGGGTAGAAGTGCTGCTGATTATACAATACTGCTTCGGATTTATGATGTTTACTGCCTTAATAGTGCGTGTTCGTAATTTTCTGTAGAGATAGGCAATGGAAACAGAAATGGAGCTGCCACAACACTTACGGGACCGGCGATTGCTACAGCTGCTGGTGCATTGATTGGTTCCGTTGGCGAACCGCGTGGGTCTGTTGATGGTGTATCTGTGAGTACTGAAAGTAGCACTGGTAGGTTCTGCGATTGCCGGATGCAACGTTTCAGGAAACATTGGCGGAGCAGTAAATGTTATTTATGTACAATTCATGTAAGTGAAGGGGAAAGATGTTCCTTAGCCTTACACTTGGGATGGCTTGGGCGACTCTTCTGCTGCTCCTCCTGATTATCGTCCATAGGATTGATTAACCGGTTGCTAGAAGTGACAAGTGGCTGTTACTCAACATAACAGTTCTGACGACAGATGCATGCTGCTAATTCGCCAAATGCTGACGGATGGTATGGCAACTCTGCGGTGCAGAGAGGACTGGAAGACGCCAGCAACAGGAACATTCACTTGGTTGAAACCACGTAATTTTTGTCCAGTTCTAACATCAAGAAAAACAAGAAAAGTAGGTCAACAAAATTGCCTAGATCATTTGAGAGCTGCTGGGATTCGGCACCTAGCAGGCAAAACTCGAGTATTTCAATCTTTCTATAGCTGAAGTCCATATAAAGCGGCTTGCAACATTTACCGGGAAATAATGATTCCACTCAATAGACCGTAATATCATAGAGCGGATCAAGTCTGTAACGGGATAATCTACATGTCATGCCATTTCTGACCTCAATGTGCGTGGATTTAATCAGAATTCCCATGCGGACCATTAATTCTAACGATCTTCTAGAAGACTCCCGTTTGACAGGGTGTTTATACAATTCAGGTCCATAAAGCAAGTATGAAATGCTATAGATATCAAAGGGTGGAGGTCCAATTTGCTTCATTATGTATTCAAGATTAGAAGGGTAAAAGAAGCTAAGAATTTTCTTCTTGCTTTCTGTCATGTACATAATTTGATATTCCCGTGAAAATATCTTGCCAGTAGATACTCTAATTGATTATCAATTATAGATTAATGAATACTTGAAGAAAATAGCTGATTTACATCATTCTTGTTCCAAGTACAAAGGATTGACCATTTCTAAAGGTAACAGCCTGCAAACTTGCCACTCAATTCGTTATCATGCTTTTTCCTACATCCGTTGCTGTGAGGCGTTCTGTAGGGTATTGATGTTAATAAATTATTAATTAATAAATTCAAATACTGTTAATTCAACATGATAAGAAAATGTTCAGCTATTGTTACAATATCACGTAATAGAAAACCAACGGATTTGGTAAATAAAGAGAACAACAATATGCTGGTGAGCTACGTAAAGGGAATCGTTTCGACGGTCTGCATCTCTATTCGTTTATGTCTTAAACCGCTTGCTCCACGCTCACCGAGCGCTTTATGCCTATTTTACAGCCTGCCGTCCCCACTGAACTTGAGTTTCCCCATAATGTTATGGAACGAGTTATTCCTGAAAGCACAGGTCGATCAGCCGGTCTTACCAATCCTCTTAGATTGACTCGGAGTAGTTATCTGCTGGGAGAGGCAGTTTACTCTGGGCGTCACCTTAGGTGAGGACGCTGAATCAGTAGTCCCTCTTTCAATCTCTAAGCCTGGCGTTGAATCACCAGAAAATCATCACCTTCTTTATGCTGATGGTCATGGTCGCAGGTATTCTGAGACATGAAAGGCTGCCGTGTAAAGAAGTTCCGACATTTACAATTAAGAGTGCGGTAGTGTGAGTATCTTACCCGGGGGCACCGCTCAGAGTTTTTTTTGAACGGACTAAATATCCTTATGCAAATGCACTATAGCACTTGCTAAATTCAGTTAAGTCAGAGGTAGAGCTGTTTGGGGTTATGATATTGTCTAATGGAGTACCTATTTTAACATGTAAATGTGCAGGGCATCAAAAATTGTCATTTACACATCATGAAAAAAGGAAAGGGAATATAAAATATTATACCCACCCTTGGTGATCGTTTTTTAGAACTAGCATGATTAATGTCATATGCACATAGGGTGGTAGTGTGAAATAGTTTTGACTAGCTATTGGTTGTTTTTGATTCACTCTGCCTTTAGGCAGAGGCAAAGTGACAATTTTTTATCTTTTCCTGTATGTTTTTATATAAATTCTTTTCACCGAAAACAATCTGACTAGTTAGATGGAGTTATTGGTTTATTTCTCGCGTGATGCATCCTTCATCAGGTCGTTGAAGTTATTTTCTTCGCAATACCAGAACGGTTTTGGATTGTTGTAATTATTTTTCTAATATTTTACATCGATTGATTCAAGCAATGGTTATCAATTCCTGTTTCTATTGGAATTACGTGGGAAGTGTCTTTGAGAAGGTGTTTTTATTCTTTTTTTATCGTGAGGCCATTATTATTCACACCTATTTAATTTAACTAAAATACGATGTATAAAATGTTATTTTATAATGATGAAAATTACTTCCACCAAAGATCAAGAAGGAATTAACGATCGATATATGGTTTTTGATAGGCACAAACATAGATAATACCGATCGATTTCTCTGTATCAATCGGGTTAATTGATAATAAAATGCGGTGCATCTCTTTTACTTTGACTCAGGATTCTACGTATGTTCAAGCGACAACTATATGATAAAAAACACTTATATCGTTTTATCGCTGAGCCAATTATTAACAGAGAAGGCGGTGTTATAGGCTTTGAGGTCCTTACGAGGTTTTCCAGCGCTGGGACACCTGCTTATCACATGTCAAGAATGTCGATTTTAGCGAAAAAAAATTTTCTGCTTCATCAGCTTCAGTGCATTGATGAAAAGAGAGATTTTTTTAGAAACAAATCATTGCTATGCACTGTTAATGCCGATTTTGATATGGCCTCATTTCTTATTTCTGAATCAGAAATAAAACTGATCATGATGAGAAACCCTTTTATACGCATTGAAATATCTGAAAACTTTCCAGATCTTGATGGTGGGATACAAACCCCCATTTTGAGAGAACTATACCGCTATTATAAGTTATGGATCGATGATTTTGGCTCGGGATTTTCAAATCTTAAGGCTATACAGGATGGTATATACGAGTTTATCAAGATAGACAAGGAGTATTTTTGGAGGAATTATGATAACCCCGCATGGAATATTGTACTGAGAGATATATCAATGATATGTAGATATATTATCGTGGAAGGTGTAGAGAGAGAAGATTATTTAAATGGCCTTCCAGATATTGTATTCGGCATCCAGGGGCATTTTTTTGATAGTGTTTCTCTTGATGAGATCGAAAAAACAGACTTCAGGGAATTTATATACAGAATGAAAATTGCAGAAGGTAAAGCATCTAAAATTATGTGAGTGTTTTTATATTATAACGAATAGGAATATTCTTTCAATTAACTAAGGGCGCAACTTGATTTAATTTTTCCTCAAAGTGGTAAACATACTCATTTTTTCCTGTACATTATTGTGACCTACTCCCCGTTGTTTAATATACCGCGATGTTAGTAATGTTTTCATAATCTCTATGAGGACATCCCCATGAAGGAGTGTTTTTCCGATGAACAGATCATCAGTATCCTCCGTGAAGCTGAAGCCGGGGTTTCTGCTAGGGAACTCTGCCGCAAGTATGCTGTTTCAGACGCACCTTCTGCACCTGGCGCAGTAAGTTCGGCGGCATGTAAGTACCCGAAGTGATGCGGATCAAGTCACTTGAGGAGGAGATTGCCCGACTCAAGACGCTGCTCGCTCAGGCCATGCTGGATGAGGAGGCGTTTCAGGTGGCACTGGACCCAGAGTTCTGACGACAGGCCAGAAGCGGGAAACTAAAGAAGTTATGTGTGAGCAACGTCGTGCTACAGGCTAGCAGGTCTGTCCGTCCCTGTCGACCTGCCGCTATGAGCTTCAGAGTCCTACTGCTGATGCTTAGCTATCTCTACGCATAACAGAGCTGGCACTTGAACGCCGCCGCTTTGATTGCCGGCGTCTTTGGCAGCTTCTTCGGCGTGAAGGTCTTTGTGTTATCACAAGCGGGTCTACCGTATCAATCACCTTAATGGCTTGAGCGTAAAACGCAGACGGCGTCGTAAAGGGCTGGTGATTGAGCGGCTTCTGCTTTGCGCCCGGGTGCACCGAACCTGACCTGGTCGATGGATTTTGTCATAGATGCGCTTGGCAGCGGTCGCAGAATTAAATGCCTTATCTGTGTGGATGAATTCACGAAGGAGTGCCTGACGATCACCACTGCTTTCGGGAATACAGGCGTTCAGGCCACACGAATTCTGAACAGAATTGTAGATTTTCGTGGCTATCCTGCGACGATAAGAACCGATCAGGGCTCGGAATTTACATGCCGCGCGCTCGATCAATGAGCCTTTGAGCATGGTGTTAAGTTACGCTTAATCCAGCCGGGTAAGCTTAGATAGAACGGATTTATTGAGAGCTTTAGTGGCCGCTTTCGGGATGAATGAGCACTGGTTCAGCGATATTCTTAAGGTTGGCTGCAGGACTATAACGAGTGCAGACCTCATTACTAGACACCGTCCAGAATTTTCAGCAGGCTGAAGAAATGGAAAATTAGAAGGTAAACAATGACACTGGAAATGCTGAAAGGCGAGTGTGCAGGCATTTACGTGAACGAGCGTTAAGATCCAAAGTAGAATGTGTAATTGCACAAGAACGTCACGGTAGACTGGATCCTGATCAGTTATCCGCTCGACAAAAATGATTACCAAACGTTCATCAAATCCACCACCTATGAATACCGAAAAGGAGACCGGTAAGCATGGCATTCTCACGAGCAATTACAGTTTATTTTCGCCACTCGGGGGCGTGTTGAGAGTGATCACCACGCATGGCTCATGGACGCTGGGGCATCATTGTGGATTATTATCGCTAGATCGCAAAGGTCATGAGCTGTATGCCTCTGGTGAACCCCTCATGAACAGTGTGTATATTGAACCCGATGTCTGGAGCCATCACAGGACAGAATGTTGTGTGTTGATGGTTACTTCGCTACTGAGCGAGCTGATACTTGAAATGGTGAAAGAGCGAAGACAGAAAAAGTATCTCCTCTCGGAATTGATAGTTCCACTGTTGTTGAGAGGATTACTTGAGGCTCAGGAACTTCAACACGGTTGCCTGCCACTTCCGGAGGACCGGTGTCTGCAGAAAATCTGTAAGGCCTTGATGCTCACACCTTCAAACAACGAATCGTTGGAGATATGGGGTGATCATATCGGCACCAGCGACAGAACCTTGAGTAGGTTGTTTATCAAAGAGACGGGTTATACCATTTGGGCAATGGCGACAATAGTTACGGCTGGTGGAATTGATGACCCGACTTGCCAATGGGATGCCAGTTGCGATGATTGCAGGTGAACTTGGATATCGGAGTTCCAGTTCTTATATCGCTATGTTTAAGAAGGCAATGGGAGAAACACCGTAAGGCTATTTCAAAAAACCTTAATTAATAGTGTCAACACACCGCCCTAATGAATAACAATTCAACGGCTATTATGAATATTTTTCATGCTAGGAAGATAATCAACCTAACTGTTGCGGTGATAATATATTCTTCATCTATAACTAAGTGAATTCCACATTTTTTAATCTAAAGCCGCAAATACATTAATGCTATTTGGCCCTCTGCATAGCCAAATGTCTTAAGGCATAACTTATAACGCATGACGACACACAGTCATTAAAACCAACATATCTCCTCATTGGTAGGGAAATAACCGAAGCCTGTCTTCGGCTGTTCTGAGGAGATAACACCACCATGAGTTCGCCAGAAACGCTGTTAAAAACTCTGTTAACCCGGCTGTTAGGTGTACCCGCCGAGCAGTTGTGTGACGACAGTGATTTGATCTACCACGGTCTGGATTCGATGCGCACCATGCGGGCAGCCAGTGAACTGCGCCGGGCAGGAATCGCCGTTAGGTTTACCGAGTTGATTGGAAAAAGAACGCTGGCGGAGTGGATTGCAATTGTGCAGTCAGCCAGTGGCGTAACCGTGTCCTCAGCCATTCACCACAATGTAGGCGAAACTCCCTTTGAACTGGCAGAAATGCAGCATGCCTTTTGGATCGGTCGACAGGAGCAACAGCAACTTGGTGGTGTCACTGCCCATTTTTATGCTGAGTTGGATGGGGCGGCGTTAGATCTTGAGCGTCTTAATAAGGCGTTTCAGCAGCTTATCTCCCGGCATTCGATGCTACGCCTGCGGATCAATAGCGATGGATTGCAGCACATCGCTGCCACTGAAAATCGCTCGTTGCAGGTGAATGATTTGACCCACCTCTCCGACACGGAAGTGACGGTAGAGCTGGAAAAATACCGTCAGCGCTACACTCACCAGCAGCTGGATATCGAACAGGGCCAGACGATTATGCTGGCGCTGTCGCTGCTGCCCGGACAGCGCAGCCGACTGCATCTGGATCTAGATATGATCGCGGGTGACGCCGCCAGTTTGCGTATCTTGCTGCGCGAACTTGCCTCACTCTATGCCCAACCTTTTGCCTCCCTTCCTGAGCTAAGTTTCAGCTACGCGAACTATCTCCAGCAAAAACGTGAAAACCAGCAATCGCAGTGGCAGCAAGATCGCCTTTGGTGGCAACATCGTTTAGCTGATTTGGCTGGTCCACCCGCTTTGCCGTTACGCACGTCGAGCGATGTCCCCCGTACAGAACGCAAACACGTCTGGCTGAATGAAGCTCAAAGTCGGAAGTTGACACAGCTAAGCCAACAGGCCGGACTGACAGTTCCGGCGGTGTTGGCAACATTGTTTTCTGAGGCTATCGGTTTGTGGAGCGGCGCCGCACCCTTCGTACTCAATCTGCCGGTTTTTTCCCGTCACTCAGATCATCCCCAGGTCGATCTTTTGGTCGGTGATTTCTCGAGCTCGGTGCTGGTGACGGTGGAACCGGCCAGCCAGCCTGACTTTATCGCGCAGGCAAGGGCGTTTCAGGGACAATTGCATCAGGCAATGGCGCACTCGGCGTATAGCGGCGTTGAAGTGCTGCGCGATCTGACCCGGCAGCAAAATGGGGAACAGGTACTGGCTCCGGTGGTTTTCACCAGTGCGCTGGCGCTGGGTGAATTGTATGAACCACAGGTCAGACAAACACTTGGCGACACGGTGTGGTCTATCTCGCAGGGGCCGCAGGTATGGCTGGATGCGCAGGCCACCGAGTATCAGGACGGTATCCTGCTGAACTGGGATTTCCGCGCTGACCTGTTCTTACCGCAGGTTATCGATGCGATGTTTGACTGGTTCAGCCAACGTATGCTTCAGTTGCTGGAGGATCCCGTCAGCTGGCAGAAACCGCTTGCCACGCCTGCTCCACTGGTGCCATTCCCTCAGCCCGAAACATCTGTACCACCGGCTATTCCGCTCCATCAGCGCTTTTTCCACCATGCATTGCAACAGCCTCAGGCGATTGTACTGATGTGGGGAGATGCACAGCAACTCACTTATGGCGAGCTGGCGCATCAGGCGTTATGTGTCGCCGGATACCTGCAGCAGCAGGGCGTGCAAGCGGGTGATTACGTTGCTGTCAGCATGGGGAAAGGCGTTGGGCAAGTCATCGCCGTGCTGGGCGTGCTGGCCGTTGGTGCAACCTATGTCCCCTGCGGCATAGATGTGCCGTTACTACGCCGCCAGCAGGTCTATCAGACGGCTGATGTGCAGTGGGTTTTGAGTGATGACCGCCCTGAGTGCCAACCGTCCTGGCCGGAAGGGGTCACCGTGGTGGCGCTGAGTGAAGCGTTAGCCAGTGCTCCTTTGCCATCATGCCTGCCCATTTCAGCCCAGCAGGCCATGTACGTCATTTTCACGTCCGGTTCCACGGGCACGCCAAAAGGTGTCGCCGTCTCTCATGCCGCGGTTGCCAATACCATTGATGCCGTTGATGGCTTGTTCCGGTTCACACCCACGGATCGCACAATCTCGCTCTCTGAACTGGATTTTGACCTGTCGGCTTACGATGTCTTCGCCAGCCTGAGTCGTGGGGCCGGTTTGGTGGTGGTTGATGAATTCCAGCGCCGTGATGCACATGCCTGGGTGGCGTTGTTACAGCGCTGGCAAGTTACGGTTATCAGTTGTGTTCCGGCGTTACTGGATATGATTCTCACTGCTGCGGCAGATAACCCCCTGCCATCCTTGCGCCTGGTGATGATGGGCGGCGATCGCATCCCGGCGGAGATGGCCTCGCGCTGGTGGTCACTGACCGGGCAGGCTGCCTTTGTCGGGCTGGGGGGCATGACCGAAGCGGCGATTCACTCGACGGTGTTTGTGCTACAACCTGGGGATAGCCGATGGTCAGCGGTGCCTTTCGGACAGCCGCTGGCAAACATGCATTGCCGTATAGTTGATGCCCGTGGCCGTGATTGCCCGGCTTGGGTCGGCGGCGAGCTGTGGGTCAGCGGACCCAGTCTGGCGCTGGGTTATCTGAAGGATCCTGCCCGTAGCGCGGAGAAGTTTGTTTCCTATGCCGGTCGACGCTGGTATCGCAGTGGTGACCGGGTACGTTACTGGCCTGAAGGCACCATTGAGTACATTGGGCGTACCGATCACCAGATTAAAATACGGGGTCACCGTATTGAACTGGGTGAAATTGAAACCGCGTTGCTGAGTCATCCCCAGGTGCTTCAGGCAAGCGTTGGCATCGTATCGCCGGCTGCCAGACAGTTGTGCGCCAGTCTGGTGACGTCGCAAGCCTTGAGTCAGGCAACGCTGCGCGACTGGTTACACGCGCAACTGCCAGCCTATGCCGTGCCTGAACATTATCAGTTCCTCGCGGAAATGCCGCTGACGGCTAACGGTAAACTGGATCGCCGTGTATTACAGCAGCAGGCAGAACAGCAGCTGGAGAACGCTGAGCGGCAATTTCAGCTTCCAGAAAATGAGATCGAAAAACAGGTCGCCGCTCTCTGGCAGCAGTTACTCCAGGTCGCGGCAGTGGGGCGCGAGGACAATTTCTTTGTGCTGGGTGGTGACAGCCTGATCGCCACACGTTTAATCGCCAGAATGCGCGAGCAGAACCTTAGCGCACCTCTGGCGGAACTCTTTGCCACACCAACGCTGTCGGCATTTTGTGCCCATGTGCGATATAAGCATCAGGCACCTGACCAGCCACTCAGCGCAGATGATGCCAATCGCTACCAACCGTTCCCTCTCAGCGATATCCAGCGTGCTTTCTGGATAGGTCGCGCCGGGGAAATGACGCTGGGGGCGGTGGGCTCGCACTTCTACATTGAATTCGACGGCCAGGGTCTGGATGTGGTGCGGCTGGAACAGGCCTGGCGCCAGTTGATGCTACGTCACGACATGTTGCGCGTTCGCGTAACGGAAGCGGGGCAACAACAGGTCGCGGAGCAACTACCCGCGTGGGAAATCCAGCAGCATTGGCTGGGTGAAGATGCACAGGCCGGACTGGCAACCTTGCGCGAAAAACTGTCGCATCAGGTTTACGATCCGTGCCAGTGGCCGTTGTTCGCCATTCATGTTGCTCATTACGCGCAACGCCAGCGTTTGTTCGTCAGTCTGGACAGTATGATGCTGGATGGCCGCAGCATCATGGTGTTGTTTACTGAGTGGGATCAACTGTATCGCGATCCACAGCTCAACCTGCCCGAACTGCATATCCGCTATCGCGACTATGTTTTGCAAAATCGTCCCGCTGCGGAGCGCGAACAACAGGCGCAGGCATGGTGGCAACAGCATCTCGCAACATTGCCGGAACGCCCAGCCCTGCCGCTGGCGGTCGCACCGGAAACGCTGCAACAGCCACGTTTTCGTCGCTGGAGCCACGAGTTATCGGCCACTCGGTGGCAGCAGTTAAAAGCGGTGGCGAAACGTTACGGCATCACGCCGAGCGTGGTGCTGGCTGCGGCCTATGGCGAGGTGCTGGCGCGCTGGAGTAATCAGGCCGCGCTGGCGATTAACCTGACAATGTTTGATCGTCAGCCGCGCCATCCACAGATCAATCATGTGGTCGGTGATTTCGCCTCAATTCTGCTGCTGGGTTATCAAAGCAGTGCCGAAGGTGATTTCCTTGCTGCGGCACAACGCCTGCAACAGCAGGAGGGGGCGGCCCTGGCACAACGTGAAGTGTCCGGCATTTGGGTATTGCGCGAACTTGCGCGCCAGAAAGGTCAGGCCATGGCTTCAATGCCGGTGGTCTTCACCAGTGTTATCGGGCTGGATAAAGACGCATCGCTCGATTTGTCGGATGCCTTCCCGCAACAAATCTATGCCATCACGCAAACGCCGCAGGTGTGGCTGGACGCAAAAATCAGCGAGTCACGCGGACGTCTGCTGTTGGAGTGGGATGCGCTGGAAGCGTTATTCCCGGCAGGCATGATCGAGGCGATGTTCAGCAGCTACTGTCAGTTGGTGGAGCAGTTAACCCAATCCGACTGGCGACAGCCGGTAACGCTGCCCTTGCCGGACAGCCAGCAACAGGTTCGTCAACTTACCAATCAGACCGCGTTATCCTTCCCGGAATCACGACCGCTGTATCTACGTTTCTTTGCCGAGGCCCGTAAACATCCCAGCGCCACTGCGCTGCTCTGGGGCAGCGAATGGCAGATGGATTACGGTACCCTGGCGCAACAGGCGCTGGCGGTTGCGGGCTATCTGCAACAGCAGGGCGTGCAACCCGGTGACCGGGTTGCTATCACCCACGCAAAAGGCCCTCAGCAAATTGTCGCGGTGCTGGGCGTGTTAGCGGCGGGGGGCTGCTATGTACCCTCCGGCATCAGCTTACCGGAAGCACGCCGTGCGGTGGTCTATCGCGATGCCGGGGTCAAGCTGGTGCTGTGCGATGAAAACAGTTTGCAGCAACTCAGTTGGCCACAGGGCGTCGCGGTAACCAGCCTTAGTGAAGCCTTACAGGCAACGCCACTGGCAGCCCCCTGCATACAACCTGCCGAGGCAGCGAAGTACATCATCTTTACCTCCGGATCGACCGGCACCCCGAAGGGGGTGGTGGTGAGCCATGGTGCGGTAGCGAACACCGTTGATGCTGTCGCTGCGCTGTTCAGCATCAGTGACAACGATCGCTCCATCACCCTGTCGGCCCTCGATTTTGACCTTTCTGCCTATGACATCTTCACTTTCCTCGGGCGTGGCGCTTCGCTGGTGGTGGTGGACGAGGCGGAACGGCGTGACGCCGCCGCCTGGGTAGCGCTGATTAACCACTGGCAGGTCAGCGTAATCAGTGCAGTACCCGCCTTGATCGAGATGATTACCGTTGCGGCTCAAACGCATGGACTCACTCAGGTACTGCGCCTGGTGATGGTCGGGGGCGATCGGGTCGTGCGTCAGCTGCCGCAGGATTTATGGCAACTGTCGCCGCAGACGCGTTTTGTCTCCCTCGGTGGGATGACCGAAGCGGCGATCCACTCGACTTGTTATGAGATCCAGCCTGACGATCCTTGGTGGGCGTCGGCACCTTACGGTGTGCCGCTGGCGAATATGCAGTGCCGGGTGGTGGACCAGCAGGGACGTGATTGCCCGGACTGGGTCAAAGGCGAGCTGTGGGTCAGTGGGGCCGGAGTGGCTACAGGCTACTACGGTGATGAAAAGCGCAGCGCAGAGAAGTTTGTGGCGTGGCAGCAACGCCGTTGGTATCGCACCGGCGATGTCGCCAGCTATCGTCCCGATGGTGTGCTGGAGTTCTTTGGCCGTGCCGATAATCAGGTCAAGATCCGTGGGCACCGCATTGAATTGGGCGAGGTGGAAGGCGCGCTCAGCCGTCTGCCGCAGGTGGACAGCGCCGTTGCCGTGGTATTAACCGGCACAACACGACAGCTCGCGGCGGCGCTGGTGGCCTCCCGGCCGCTTGATCTGGTCGCGGTAAAACAGGCAGCGCAGGCCAGCCTGCCGGATTACGAGGTGCCCGAACACCTGATGCAAATCAGCCAGATTCCCCTCACCGCCAATGGCAAGGTTGATCGTGAAGCTATCACCCGACTGATTGCGGAGCAGCTGGAACTGGCAGCACATGCCGGTGAGAAACTGCCAATCAGTGGCGAGGCGGAGACCGTGCTGGCACAGTTGTGGTGTGAACTACTGGCGGTACCACACGTGGCTGCAAGTGATAACTTCTTCAGTCTGGGTGGCGACAGTCTGGTGGCAACTCGTCTGATGAGCCGCCTGCAACAGGCGGGTTTCCGTGGGGCGCTGGCTTCCCTATTCAGCACCCCTGAGCTACGCGCATTTGCTGCCAGCCTGAAACGTGAAGCAACGGCGCAACAACAGCTGTTAGTGCATGATGCAACCTGCCGCTATCAGCCTTTCCCACTGACTGATGTGCAGCAGGCTTACTGGCTGGGGCGGCAGGAAGCGTTCACCCTCGGAGATATCGCGGCGCAGTGCTACAACGAATATGAACTGCCGGGTATGGATGTTGCGCGTATGGAGCAGGCATGGCATCAACTGGTGTTACGCCATGACATGCTGCGTTGTCGCATCACCACCGACGGCCAGCAGCAGATTATGCAGGAGGTGCCTTTCTACCATTTCCGTCAGCATCATCTGGGTGCTGCTGCTTTGGTTGGATTGCGTCAACAGATGGCGCGACAGAAACTCGCCCCCGAGAGCGGGCGTCTCTACGACGTTCAGGTCATCCATTACGGAGATAACCAGGTGCGGCTGGCGGTGCTGCTCGACAACCTGATTGTCGATGGCCTCAGCATGCTGACGCTGTTCACCGAGCTGTTCCATTACTACCAGCACCCTGATGAACCTTTGCCGCCGCTTAGCGTCGGGTTCCGCGATTACCAGTGCCTGCGCCAGCAGCAGGGGCCGTCCTCTGCATCCCTCCAGTACTGGCAGCAGCGACTGTCCTCGTTACCGCCAGCGCCTGCATTGCCCACTCAGGTTGAACCGGGCACGCTGACTCAACCTGTTTTCCGTCGTCTCCAGGCGAAATTGGCAAGCGCACAGTGGCAAAAGATCCTGCAACGGACGCGCCAGGTGCAAATCACGCCGTCAGTGCTGCTGTTGACCTGCTTCTCCGAGGTGTTGAGTCGCTGGAGCGGCCAGCGATCGCTGGTAGTCAATATGACGCTGTTTGACCGTAAGCCACTCCATCCGGATATCAACCGGGTGATCGGCGACTTTACCTCACTGATTTTGGCGGAATACCACGCTAACGCGGATGAGAGTTGGCTCAGTCATGCTCAGCGGATGCAGGCGCAAATCTGGCGCGATTTGGATCATCAGGATGTCTCGGCTGTCAGCGTGATGCGCCAGCTGGCGCAACATCACGGTGGTGAAACGCGCGCCGTGCCGGTGGTGTTCACCAGTATGCTCGGCGTTGCCGATGCGCTGGCGAAATCCGCGCCATGGCCGGATTTCACGCTGTCCCAGACGCCGCAGGTGTGGCTGGACCACCAGGTTATCGACCTCGAAGACGGCCTGCTGTTGAGCTGGGATTATCTGGAGGAACTGTTCCCGGCACAGATGGTGGAGCAGATGTTTGCCAGCTATTGCCAATCCTTGCAGCTGCTGGCCGATGATGACTGGCAGTTGCCACCGTTACGACAGTTGCCACTCGCCCAGCAGCGGGTGCGCGAGCAGATCAATGCGACCGAGGCTCCGCAACAGGGACCGGTACTGCTGCATCAGGGCTTCTTTGACCAGGCGCGCCGTTACCCACAACGGATAGCGGTATGGGACGGGCAGCACGGCGGTATCAGTTATGGCGAGCTGCGGGAACGCGTGCTTGCTGTAGCGGCGGGTCTTCAGCAGCAGGGGATTAAAGAAGGTGACTGCGTGGCGATATCCCTGCCGCGAGGCATCGATCAAATGGTGGCGGTGTTGGGCGTCCTGGCGGCTGGTGCCGCGTATCTGCCCGTCAATGGCAAACATCCACCAGCGAGGCAGGCATTGTTGTGCCGAAAAGCACAGGTGAAGCTGGCGATTGGCCGTGCGGAAGGTGCCACATCGCTCCCCCTGCAACAGTTGCTCAGCTGCACACCGCTGCTTGAGCCTGTGCTGCCGGATGCGGCCAGCCTGGCTTATATCATCTTTACCTCGGGTTCGACCGGCGAACCCAAAGGCGTAGAAGTTGAACACCGCAGCGCCAGTAACACAGTTGATGACATTTGCCAGCGTTATGGCATCCGCAGTCAGGATGTGTTTTTGGGCGTGGCCGCGCTCGATTTTGACCTGTCGGTTTTCGATATCTTCGGCGCATTGAGCCAGGGTGCAAAGCTGGTGCTCAGCGCAGAAGAAGAACATCGCGATGCCGAGGGCTGGCTGGCGTTAATGCAGCAGCACCAGGTCAGCGTCTGGAACAGCGTACCCACGCTGATGGAGATGGTGATCGAAATCGCGCAACTGCGCGGCAATGAATTGCCAGCGCTGCGTCTGGCATTGCTGTCAGGCGATTGGGTCAGCCCGGATATTGCGGCCAGGCTGGAACGTATCGCGCCGCTGTGCCAGACCATTGCGCTGGGCGGGGCAACCGAAGCCGCTATTTGGTCCAACGCCTGGGCAGTTCCGGCCCGGCCACCGCGCGACTGGACATCAGTGCCCTACGGTTTACCACTGCGCAATCAACAGTTCAGGGTGGTTGATGAACTGGGCTGCGATCTACCGGATTGGGTGGCAGGAGAGCTGTGGATTGGCGGCATGGGCGTGGCGCGTGGGTACTGTGGTGATCAGGCGCTGACTCAGGCAAGTTTTCGTGGCGTATACCCGCAACGCTGGTATCGCACAGGGGACATCGGGCGTTACCGTCCCGACGGTATCCTCGAATTCCTCGGACGGCGCGACGGTCAGGTGAAGTTACGCGGTCACCGTATTGAATTGGGCGAAATTGAACAACAGCTACAACGCTGTGCGGGCGTTCGCCGCGCAGTGGTATTGCTGAAGGGGAGTGGTGTCAGCGCCAGTCTGCACGCCTTTTATGAGGGTGAAACGACGTCTGTCGAAGCGGTGCAACGCGAGCTGCGTAGCGTGTTACCTGGCTGGGCGATCCCTGCGGACATCACCGCGCTCAACCACTGGCCGCTCACCGCCAACGGCAAAATCGACCGCAAAGCGCTGGCGCAACTCACCCCCCGGGCCACGCAAACCGCGTTGTCTCTGGACGATCCTCACCAACAGGCGCTGGCAGACATCTGGCAACAGGTGCTGGGAGCACAACCGGGCCACGCCAGCGAAAGTTTCTTCAGCGCTGGCGGTAATTCGCTACTGGGTACCCGCCTGGTGGCGCAAATCTGCAAACACTTCGGTATCCGTCTGACACTGCGAGACTTTTTTGCTGACGCTACCCTCTCGGGCCTTTGCGCATCCGTCGAAAGGCATTTGGCTGACAAAAACAGTATGGAAGAAGGTTTATTGTGAAAATTTCCGACGTTATCGCACGACTGGAAACCCAGGGCATCGAACTGTGGCAGGAAGACAACAATCTGCGCTTCCGCGCCCCTGCCGGGGTAATGACCGACGCTATTGTGCAGGAGTTACGTGACCATAAACCGGCCATCCTCGACTGGCTCAAGGAGCAGGAGATCGGGGCTGTGCTGCAAGCCGATCCCGATGCACGTTTTGCACCTTTCCCCTTAACCGAAGCGCAGCAGGCGTATTTTGTCGGGCGTCATAGCGCGTTCGCGTTCGGCGGTGTCGCCTGTCGCGGATTTCTGGAGATTTGTTTTGATCAGCCTGTCACGTCGGCGCAACTCAACCGTGCACTTAATCAGCTGATTGCTCGCCATGACATGTTGCGGGTGGTGATTGAGGAAGAGGGGGTTCAGCACGTTCTGCCAGAGGTGCCGCTGTTTCAGCCACAACAACACGCATGGCCCGATCTGCCAACCACAGCAATCAGGACGCGTATCGACGAGTTGCGCGAAGAGATGCTGGCTGCTCCGGCGGATTATCAACGCTGGCCGCTTTTTGCCGCAGCCTGTGTCCAGGCGGCAGGACAAACCCGCCTGTTGCTGTCGATTGAGCTGATCCTGGTGGATTCCGCCAGCCTTTACTTGCTGGTGGATGAACTGGAGCAACTGTTGTTTGCGCCCGAGACACTGCTGCCCGCTCCCTCGCTGGGCTTCCGTGACTACGTGATCGCCCGGCGTGCCGCACGCCAGGGTGTACGCTACCGCAAGGCACAACAATACTGGCGGGACCGCATCCCTGCATTACCCAATGCCCCGGCTTTACCGGTAAGCGCAAGCAGCGAAAAGGCCGCATTTGTCCGTCGTCAACTGCGGCTGTCGCATCAACAGCGTCAGCAACTGAATCAACTGGCCGCGAAAGCCCAGGTGACGTTGAACGCGCTGCTGCTGGGCGCATTCTCCCAGGTAATGGGGTTCTACAGCGACAGCCGCCATTTCACGCTTAACCTGCCGATTTTCCGCCGTGAAGGGCAACACAGCGACCTTGAACGGATGGTAGGCGACTTCACTTCCGTGACGCTACTGGAAGTGGATCTGCGTGGCGAAGAGGTTTTTGCGCAGCAACTGCTGACCCTCAATCAGCGCCTGTTTGCCGATCTTGACCATAGTGCCTTTTCAGGCCTTGAGGTGCTGAGTGAACTGTCACGCCATCATGGTGAGGCGGTGCTGATGCCGGTGGTGTTTACCAGCACCCTCGGTCAGGGCGAACGGCAGGAGGCTCCGGCGCGCTATCGTATCGAGCAAGGATTAACCCAAACTCCACAGGTGCTGATTGACTGTCAGGTCACCGCCCAACCCGATGGCATGATGCTGGCATGGGACTCGCGCGAGGGGGTATTCCCCGAACAGTTTATTGAACAGGCTTTTGCTGCTTTCAGCGGTGTAATTCAGCTCCTGCTGACTGAAGGTGAGTCTTGTCTTAACCAGCGTCAGTTGCTGACGCTGCCTGCGGCACAGGCCGCCATTCGTCAGCAAACCAACGCGGATTGCCAGCCAGACTTCGCCCAACTGCTGCATCAGGGGTTCCTGGAGAAGGCAGAACAGCAGCCGGATGCCATCGCGCTGTGGGATGATGCAGGGAGCATGACCTACGGCGAACTGGCCGCTCAGGCCTACGGACTGGCGGCGGATTTGCAGCGGGCAGGGCATGGTCCTGGCGAAGCCGTAGCGGTGATGTGCGACAAAGGGCGTGCCCATGCACTGGCCCCGCTTGCCATTCTGCTGAACGGGGGTTGCTACGTACCGGTCGATACCCAACAGCCTGCGCGCCGTCAGGAGGCGATTTTACGCAATGCCGGGGTGCGTTGGGCAATCTGTGAGCATGCAGAACAATTGCCTGAAGATGTCGATCCGGTTACCTGGCGTACCGACACCTCTGCGGGTGATTTCCAGTCGTTAAGAGTCGGCCTCCATCAGCCTGCCTATATTATTTATACCTCCGGGTCGACCGGTGAACCCAAGGGCGTGGTCATCAACCATCATGCCGCCTGGAATACCATCGCCGATATTAACCGTCGCTTTGCCGTGAGCGCCCAGGATCGGATA
Organism: Pantoea sp. At-9b; assembly: GCF_000175935.2. Taxonomy (NCBI): domain Bacteria; kingdom Pseudomonadati; phylum Pseudomonadota; class Gammaproteobacteria; order Enterobacterales; family Erwiniaceae; genus Pantoea; species Pantoea sp. At-9b. The sequence goes on along the minus strand of NC_014839.1, from coordinate 66,211 downwards.
CTGGCTGTCGCTAACTTGAGTTTCGATCTGTCCGTGTACGATCTGTTTGGTGTGCTGGCTGCGGGTGGCACCCTGGTCTACCCACAGGAAGCGAGAAAGGCGGATCCTTCACACTGGGCTGAACGTATCACCCAATATGGCGTCACGCTATGGAATACTGTGCCAGCCCAGTTGCAGATGCTGGCGGATACGGCACAGCCGGTGCTGACGCTACGCCTGGCGCTGGTATCCGGGGATTGGGTGCCGCTTACTCTGCTGACCCAACTGCGCGCCATCGCAGCCGATGCTCAGCTGATCGCGTTGGGAGGTGCCACCGAAGCGGCAATCTGGTCGGTATTCCATCCGGTCACCCACATCGCTTCCCACTGGCAAAGCATTCCGTACGGCAAACCGTTAGCCAATCAGCAGCTGCATATTGTTGATGAAGGCTGGCACGATCGTCCTGACTGGGTCAGCGGTGAGATCGCCATCAGCGGTGATGGGCTGGCCGATTGTTACTGGCTGGACCGGGAGAAGACCGCCGCGCGCTTTGTCACCCGTGATAACGGTCAGCGCTTGTACCTGACCGGGGATCGGGGACGCTACTGGCCGGATGGCAACATCGAGTTTCTCGGGCGTGTCGATAATCAGGTCAAAATTCGCGGCCACCGTGTTGAGCTGGGTGAAATCGCTGCGGTGATGCGTCAACACCCGGCCGTCACCGATGCGGCGGTCTGCCTGACGGAAGGCAACGGCACCGCCAGTAATCTGCTGGGGTTTGCTGAACTGGCGGCGGGGGAACAGCCCAGCGCCTGGTCAGCGATGGAAAATGCCCAGAGTCGCGCACAGCAGATTGAGCAGCAGATTGACGGTGCGGCTTTCGAGGCCTTAATGACCGGCGCAGATCGCGTGGCGATCCTCGCGATGTCCGATCGCCTGCGTCAGGATGGCCTGTTTGCCACCCCCGCTTCCCGCCACGCGCTGGAGGAGATCTATCAAGCGACAGGGGTGGCGGAGGTGCATCAGCGACTCCTGCGCCGTTGGCTGGACGGATTGGTCAGTGCCGGTGCGCTCACCCAGGATGCGCAGGGTCGCTACGGAGACCTGATCCCCTGCGACACCGCCACGTTGCAGCAGTGCTGGCATGAGGTTGAGCAGCTTGAACAGCGTGCCGGTTATGGCAGCCAGACGCTGCACTATATCCGCGTGTGCAGTGATTGCCTGAGCGGGTTGTTGCGGGGAGAGACCGATGTGCGCGGCATTCTGTTTCCGGAAGGCGAGCTTGCGACCGCCCACGCGGCCTATCGGGATAACCTGGTCAGCCAGAGCATGAACGCAATCGTGATCGCGGCGATCACTGCACTCGCCGCCTCCAGCGCCCGTCCGTTGCGGGTGCTGGAAGTGGGGGCCGGGGTGGCGGGGACCGCCAGCGATCTGGTGCCTGCGCTGGCTCCGTACCAGCCGGAATACTGGTTTACCGATCTGTCCGAGTTCTTCCTCATTGAAGCGCGTAAGCTTTTTGCCCCTTATCCCTGGATGCACTACGGCATTTTTGACATGAACGAAGATGCCGGGCGGCAGGGGATGGCGGCGAATAGCTTTGATGTGATCCTGTGCGCCAACGTGCTGCATAACGCCCGTAATGCTGGTGACGTGCTGGCGCAATTCTCCGCATTGCTGGCACCCGGCGGCACGCTGGTGTTTATCGAACCTTTCCGTCGCCATAACTACCCGCTGCTGGTGTCAATGGAGTTCTTCCCGGAGCTGACGGGCTTTACCGACTTGCGCGCCACCACCGATCAAACCTTCTTTACCCGCGAGCAATGGCTCGGCTTATTGGCGCAGGCGGGGGCGACATTAACCGATTGCGCCCCGCTGGCAGAAAGTGCGCTGTCCAGCTCCGGGCAAGGGGTATTTGTCGCACAGTTCAAAACGGATCGTGCCAGCCTGCACCATGATGAGTTGCGGGATTTTCTGAGCGATCGTCTGCCTGGTTATATGGTGCCTGCGCATTTACATCTGCTGGATCGTCTGCCGCGAACTGCTAACGGTAAAACCGATCGTCAGCGGCTGGTAAGTGCCGTGCCGCAGCATCTGACCACAGTAGAGCAGACAGGCAGCGGTAACGCGCCGCGCGATGCACTGGAACAGCAAATAGCCGCCGTCTGGGCAGATGTCCTGGGAGTGGCAGATGTACAGCGCGATGCGGATTTCTATGCGCTGGGCGGTGATTCCCTGCTGTTATCTCGCATGATCGGGCGTTTGCGCGCCCAGGTCGAAGCTGCGGCCCATTTTGAATGGGAAACCCTGCTGCGCCATCTGCTGCGGGAATCCACGGTGATGGGACTGGCAGACTTGCTACGCAACAGCACGAAGCAGAGTGAGCAACAGCAGCAGGCGCGTGCGGTGCTGGTTCCATTGTGGGGGCAGCAGGATGATCACAGCCACTGCTGCGTACTGCTGCACGCCGGGACGGGCAATCTCCAGCCGTATCAGCATCTGCTGGCGAACCTGGATAAGTCACAATTTGCCCGTGGTGTCGGCCTTGAATTGCCCAGCCAGCAGGCGTTTATGGCACTGGCCCCGCATGAGGCATTGGTGACGCTGGCCGGTCACTATGCCGATGTGTTGTCAGAGCAGGGCGAAAGTTTCACGCTGCTGGGATATTGCCTCGGTGGCTTGCTGGCTGCGGAAATCGCCCGTCAGCTCAGCGAGCGCGGCAAAAATGTGCGCGAACTGGTAGTCATCAGTGCGTATCAACCGCCGCAGGTGGATGACGCACGCCTGGTGGATTACGTCTTTGCCCGTGCGATCGGGGCCGATCTGGAGAAACTGGGTCTGCCGCAGGAGCCAGCCCTGGCGGCGGCCGTCAGCACTATCCTGCAACGCACCCCGCAGCGTATCGCCGAAGACGCATTTGATGGCCTCGACAGCCATCCACAGGTCGCGCAGGCACTGACGCGCTGGATCCAGCAGCCACAAGCCGTTCGCCTGCAAGCCTTGCAGACAGCCGGGATGGCGCAGGGAGCCTATCATCAGGAGGATGAAGCCAGCCCGCTGTTTGCCAGTCGTTACGCCTTGTTTGGGCACAGCATGGCCTCGGTGGGGCAATATCGCCCCGATCCCTGGTTCGGTAAAACCATTTTGTTGCGTAACAGCGAAAGCGATCCGCTCTTGCCCGGCACGCCCGGTGATGTCCACGACTACTGGAGCCAGCTGTGCCTCGGTGAACTGATTGTTGAAGACACGCCTGGCGATCACTTTAGCTGTCTGTCTCGCCACCATGCGCCAACCCTGGCTGCGTTGATTGCACGTCATACCAATCCGGGAGCCGCCTGATGAACAACAACATCATTGCGGTGCTCGGTGCCACCGGTGGCGCAGGACGTGATGTCAGCCGCTGGCTGGCGCAGGCAGGATTTGCATTGCGGCTCGGCGGTCGTCGTCGCGAGCCCTTGCAGCAACTGGCGACACAGCTGGGTGTGGAAGCTAATCCGGTGGACTTATGGCAGGAGAAGGAACTGCGCGAGTTTTGCCGTGGCTGCACCGTGGTGGTGAACTGCGCAGGGCCGTCCTATCAGGTGCTGGATCGGGTAGCACGAGCGGCTGCCTCGATGCAGGTGAATTATGTGGATGTCTCAGGTGATGGTCCGGCATGGCATTTGTTGCAGCAGCAACCCGCTGGCGATCAGCACTGGGTCGCCGTGCTCTCTGCCGGGATGTTGCCCGGCCTGGCGAACCTGGTGCCAGGCTGGATAAGTCAGCGTGCTGGCGGCGATCTGACGGTCTACACCGGCGGTATTGAGCGCGTGAGTGGCGCGGCCGCTGCGGATCTGGTGCTGTCGTTAAATGAACAATGCAACGCCTTGCAGGGCAGCGATTACTGGTACGGGGAAGCCGGTGCCAGCTGGCAACTCGGACGTCGTAGCCGCCACAGCCTGTCAACCCAGCAGACCGACACGCTGCCGCATTTCCCCGGCCATGTCACGCTGCTGCCGTGGTTGAGTGCTGACGCCGAGCGGCTGGCACTGCGCCATAACCTGTCGAGTCTGAGCTGGTACAACGTGTTCAGTGGTCAATGCCTGCGGGAAACCCTGACCGGATTGCGTGGCAAGGTGGATGGCACATCACAGAGTCTGGCGCTCGCCAGTGCAGCGGTGGAGAAGGCCAGTGAAATTGACCTGGCAGGTTATGCCCCGTATTACCAGATGGTGTTTGACTGGCAGCAGGAGGGGGAACCGCGTCGGCGCGTGGTGATCCGCACGGACAGCAGCCTGGCGTTGACCGCTGCTACTGCCGTCAGCACGGTGTTGAGCCTGATGCGCGGCGAAATTAATCCGGGTGTGCATTTTGCCGATCGCGTGCTGATACCGGCGACTGTGCTGGCGGATATCACGCGACTGCATACGGGCACCCACATCAGCCAGTATCAGCCAGACATGCAAGCAGAGCAGGGGGTGATATGAGTTCTGTTTCGACACCCCGTTGCCGCGCGATTGTTTGTGGCACCAGTTTTGGCCGCTTTTATCTGCGCGCGTTGGCAAATAATCCGGCGATTGAACTGGTCGGGATCCTCTCCAGTGGTTCTGCTGCTTCTGCGGGTTACGCGCGTGAGCTGAATATTGCTCACTACACCTCGGTGGCAAGTCTGCCAGCAGACATCGATCTTGCCTGCGTGGTAGTAAGAGCAGCCGTCTCAGGTGGTAAAGGCGCGGAAATTGCCTGCCAGTTGTTAAGTCGGGGCATTCATGTATTGCAGGAGCATCCGCTTCACCCTGACGAGTTAGCCGACTGTCTGCGCATGGCACATCAACATCGCGTCCGTTTTGGTATCAATGCCTTCTACCCCTTTGTTGCCCCCATCCGTCGCTTTCTCGATGCTGCCGAGATTCTGCGTCAGCACCAACCGGTGCAATACATCGAAGGCGTGTGCGGAGCTCAGGTTCTTTACCCGTTGCTGGATGTGATTGCGCGCGCGCTGGGGAAACTGCGCCCGGCGCAACTGGAGCTGATGCAGCCCCGCCAGGTGGGACCTTATACCTGCCTGCACGGCAGTATCGGCGGTGTACCGCTGACGCTGCGTGTCCAGAACCAAATCCATCCGGCAGACGCCGACAACCACGCGCTATTGCTGCACCGACTGACCATCACCGCCGAAAGCGGCGTACTGGCCCTGGCGGATACCCACGGTCCGGCGATCTGGAGTCCCAGATTACACACCCATCGTGATGAAACTCATCGGCTGGTGCTGAAAGGTCCAGGGACAGAACGTTTAGCGGCACTCAGCAGCACTGTTTTGCCGGACAGCGCAGCCGTCAGCTTCAGCGAGATTTTTGAGCAGGTCTGGCCGCAGGCGATTAACTACGCGGTGGCGGACTTTCAGCGATCCATCAACGACACCGCACTGGCGCAGCAACAGGTGCAGTGGGCGCTGGGTGTGACCGGGTTCTGGCATCGGGTGTCATCGGTGCTGGGGCCGCCTGAACTGATTTATCCCGACACGCCAGCCATGCTGCCGCTGCTGGATCGGTTAGCTGCGGAGACTACGCGATGAGCAAACATTTTTTACGCTTTTATCAGCCCGCACCCAATGCCCCGTTGTTGCTGGTTTGCTTACCCCATGCCGGTGGGGCGGCCAGTACGTTTCGCCCGTGGCCTTACTTATTCGATGCCACTGAGGTTGAACTGGCGGTGGTGCAATATCCGGGACGGGAGGATCGCTTCGCTGAACCCTTTATCGACAATATGCCCGAACTGCTGAGCGCCTTGCAGGATGAGTTGCTGCCGCAGCTTGCAGGACGCCGTTTTGCTTTGCTCGGGCACAGTATGGGGGGTGCCATCGCTCATGAACTGGCGCAGATGCTGGCCGCCCAAAGCTTGCAACCGGAACTGCTGATTATCTCCGGTCGCCAGCCGCCAGATTTTCATCCGCTGGATAGCTGCATCCATCTGGGTAGCGATCAGCAAATTCTCGAAGAACTGCTGCGACTCAGCAGCGATAACCAGGCCCTGCGTGAACAGCCGGAACTGGCTGAGTTGTTGTTACCAGTGATCCGCAATGATTACCGGCTGATTGAACATTACCGTCCACAACCAGCGCAGTTGCTCGCCTGCCCGATCGTGGTGTTGAGCGGTGAAGAAGACAGCGAATTGCCACTGTCGCAGGCTGAGGCTTGGGCGGCATGTACCTCAGCTGAAAGCCGCGTGCATCGTTTTCCGGGCGATCACTTCTTTATTGCCAGCCAGCGTGCCGCCGTGGTGGCTTGTGTACGGCAGGCGTTACGTCAGTTCTCCCCCTTGTTCAGTGAAGGATAAGCTATGGAAGACTTCTACTCACCGGTCGCTGAGTTTTACGATCTGGTTGGCCGTGCGCATTCTGCGGGTGAAACCGCGCTGCGTGAGCGGCTGTCAGCTTTCACCGATATTCATGATCCGGTGCTGGATATCGGTGCGGGCACCGGACGAACAGTGCTGGCGATCGCCGAAACCGTCCCGCTGGTGGATATTCTGGCGGTGGAACCATCTCCGGCGATGCGCGCGGTGCTGACGCATTGTGTGGCACAGCAGCCTGAGCTGCGGCGGCGCGTCACGATTATCCCGGACACGGTGGACAAGTTGCAGCTACCCGAGCGACTGGGGGCGGTTGTGGCCTTTGGGGTGCTGGGACACCTGACGACTGAAGAACGCCAGGCGCTGTGGTCGATATTGCTGCCACGACTCGAGCCTGGCGCGCCGGTGTTCGTGGAATTGCTGCCGGTCGAGAAACCGACGGTATTGCCGACCATGACTCTGGCCAGTGAGACTATCGGCCAGCGTCACTATCACGCCACCCTCGAAGGCGAGCCTGGACCCAACGATACCATGTTGCTGACGTCATGCTGGACGGTAAGCGGCGGCCCCAGTGCCACGCAGGTGATCCGTAACCGGAGTGTCTGGCATACCTTTGGGCTGGACGATCTGGCCCGTGAAACCGGGCTGCACGCCGAACGTCTGACTGCACAGGCGGGGGTGTTGTATGTCTGAACCGATTGCGAACCCCGATCATCGCATCCTGCCACAGGAGATGCGCTGGCCGGTTGCACTGGCTGAACGTTATACGCAACGCGGCTACTGGCAGCCGGAAACCCTCGGACAGCTGATTCTGCAATGGCGGCAGTATGGTGAACGTACTGCTCTGATCGAACCGGGCCGCAGCTGGAGTTATCAACAGTTGATCACTCAGGCTCGTCGCTTCGCCAGTGACCTCAGGCAGCGAGGGATGCGCAGCGGAGAAACGGTGGTTATCCAGTTGCCTAACGGTGCCGATTTTGTGGTGGCCTTGTTCGCGGTGATCCTTAACGGAGCGGTGCCCGTGCTGATGTTACCCGCCCATCGCCAGCGTGAAATCCTGCACGTGGTGGAGCTGGCACAGGCGCGCTGGTTCCTGAGTGACGCCGAACAGACGGGCATCGACGCTCAGACTCTGCGTAATAACGCCCCTGATTGTCATCGCCTGTTTTCCATCGCAGGCGAGCGTTTTGCCGCCAGCCAGGCTCCGGCGATTGACGGGTTGCCGCCCGGCGATGCGGCCCAACATATCGCTTTGCTGCTGCTTTCAGGCGGCACTACCGGGTTACCCAAGCTGATCCCACGCACCCACGCCGATTATCACTACAACTTTCGCGCCAGCGCCGCGCTTTGCCATGTGCTGCCGGATGACTGTTATATGGCGGTGCTTTCGATGGCACATAACTTTCCCCTCGCCTGTCCGGGCATCCTCGGCATCTTTTCCCGTGGTGGTTGTGTGGTAGTCCCGGCCACGGCGGCTGCGGAGGATGCGTTTGACGCGATTCGTCAGCACCGCGTGACGCTGACGGCGCTGGTGCCTTCTCTGGCAACGCTATGGCTGGAAGCGGCGGAATGGGAACAACCGGATCTCAGCTCGCTGAGGCTGGTCCAGGTGGGTGGTGCCAGGTTGGGAGCCGATGCTGCTCGCCAGTTGCTGGCCCAGTGGGGATGCCAGTTGCAACAGGTGTTTGGCATGGCGGAAGGGTTACTGAACTACACGCGGCTGGATGATTCGCCCGAACGGATAACCACCACGCAGGGCCGACCATTGTGTGACGACGATGAGATCCGGGTGGTGGACGAGCAGGGCCAAGCCGTGGTCACAGGGCAGGCGGGGGAATTGCTGGTTCGCGGGCCTTACACCATCCGTGGTTACTATCGTGCGCCTGAACACAATCGGCAGGCGTTTGCCTCTGAGGGATTTTACCGCAGCGGCGATCGGGTGCGGCAGTTGCCTGGCGGTGAACTGCTGGTGGAGGGACGCACGCGCGACATGATCAACCGCCACGGGGAATCGGTCGCCGCCGATGAAATCGAGGAATGTCTGCGGGCGCATCCGCTGGTGCGTGACGTGACGGTACTGGCAGATGCAGACGGAGAGCAACAGGAAGCGATCCATGCGGTGGTCATCGCCCATACCCCTTTCACGCTGGCCGAACTGCGGGCATTCCTTGAGCAGCAACAAGTCGCGTCATTTAAATGGCCGGATCGACTGACACTGGTGGATGCTTTCCCGCTCACACCGATTGGCAAAATCAATAAACACGTGCTGGCCACCCGGCTGGCGGTTTAATTTTCAGGAGCCAACATGACGGATACACGCACCGAGCTTCGGCTCAACTTGCCCGCAGATCAGACGCTGGCCGCGATCGTCAGCCTTATCCGGCAGAATCCGACCGAGGATTACTACGTTTATGAACGGCCACCCTGCTGGTATGTCGGTCTGGGTAAACGCGCAAGTTTAGCCCTTTCACCCGATGGCACCCAGGCAACAACCGAAAGCGAAGCGGGCTGCCAGACGGTACCGGTTACCTCGTCTCTGGCGCATTACGCCCGCCAGTTCAGTGCGCAACATGCCAGCGCAGGACAACGTGTTTTTGGCATGGCCGGATTTAACTACGCGGCCAGCATTCGCGGGCTACCTTTCCCGGCCGGTGAGTGGCCACTACTGTCGTTGCTGGTGCCGCGTGATGAACTGGTTTTTGACGCAGGGGAAGTCAGGATCCTGGCGCAGACTGCAGACCAATGCCAGCGGCTCGCCCAGCAATTACAGGACACCTCCCCGGCACCGGTTGGCGCTACGTTGCTGGCCGACCTGACCGCTCAGGGGAAAGATTATCAGCAGCGGGTGACACACGCGCTTGAAGAGATCGCCGCAGGTGAATACACCAAGGTGATTGTGTCCCGTGCTCTGGCGCTGTCACAACGTATCGACATGCCCGCGACTCTCTGGCGCGGAAGAATGGCCAATACCCCGGCACGTAGTTTCTTACTGCAACAGGGGGCGTTTGCCGCCACTGGCTTCAGCCCAGAGATGGTTGTGACGGTTGAGCAGGGCATCGTTACCAGTGAACCGCTGGCGGGTACCCGTGCGCTATCCGGTTCTGCGGGTGAAGATGCTTACAATCGGGCTGAGCTGCAAAGCGATAGCAAAGAGATAGTGGAACACGTTATCTCGGTTAAAGCAGCCATCGAGGAGCTGGAAACGCTGTGCCTAAATGATTCGGTGGCGGTCACCAATCTGATGTCGGTCCGTGAAAGGGGCAGCGTGCAACATCTGGGTTCGCAGGTGCGGGGTGAACTGGCGTCAGGGCGCGATGCCTGGGATGCTTTTGATGTGCTGTTCCCGGCGATCACGGCCTCGGGTATTCCCAAGATCCCGGCATTGGCCGCCATCCTCAAACTGGAAGCGGTGCCGCGTGAACTTTACTCCGGTGCGATATTGATGCTCGAAGGTGATCAATCGTTTGAGGCAGCATTGGTCCTGCGCAGTGCATTTCAGGATGCGCACAGAAGCTGGATCCAGGCCGGAGCCGGGGTGATTGCCCAGTCGAATGCGTTACGTGAACTGACGGAGACCTGTGAGAAGCTTTCCAGTGTGGCTCCTTACTTGGTGGTTGAGCAAGTGAAATGACGGATGTTGCCTGACCAAAGTGGCAGGTGACCCGTTGGAATTTTCAGATTAATGAGTATCTTGCATTTGTGCCCTCTTCATTCGAAGAGGGCATTTATATAATGAGGCTGTCATACCGTCTAACTGGTTTTGTTTTGCACGGTGATATTGTCAGGAAAGCGTCAAGAATTGATAATGATTATTATTTACATTTTAGAAAGCCTCAGTATGATGACTCTCTGAGTTTCGTTTCGGGAACTAAGCACCTGACCACTTCGCCAGCCGGGTACTTACAAAAGAGGGTTTTTATGCAATCCACTCACCAGTTACATTCTCTGCAGCAGTTAACCGATATGGCGCACAAATGGGGCTATGACTACGAGCTGGCAAATGCCAACTGCTCGGTCCGTCAGTCTGGCGAGTTCGACGGGACAATCAAAACGGTCACGCTGCCCTATGGTGTAAACCTCTGCCTCAACGAGCTGACCGCCAACGGTGATGATCATCGCAGCGGCACGCTACAGCATTGCCTGACCATTTTACTCACGCTCGACGGTGACGAACCCAATTATCATCTCGATGACGGCAGTCCTTTGCCGGCAGAGAGGGGCATGGCGAAGGTGATTGCCACTAAAGATCGTATGCGCCTGTGGTGTCGTAATCCACGTGGGCATCATTGCCGTAGCCTGGTGATTCAGGCAGCCCCGGAGCGCATAAGCGATAAAGAGCTGGCGGAGCAGGTCGAACGAATTCTGCAACGTAACCATGTCTTCGGGTTTATCGTCCCGCAGTACACCATTGACCGGGCCAATGAGCTGTTTGGCTTTTGCGATAACTGCGTGATTGGTCGGTTACAGACCCATAGTTGCGTACTGGATTTGATGGCGCAGGTACTGCGTGCAGCAGACCAGGATTTGCCTCAGGTCGGTGTGATGGCTCCTCATCGGGATGTAGCGCGGATGCTGAAAGTGCGGGATAAGCTGGTCACTGAATTGGACAGCAACCATTGCCTGTGCGACCTGGCGCGTGATGTTGGCATCAGTGTCAGTGCACTGAAAAGTAAGTTCCAGGCAGTAATGGGGCAGTCAGTTTTTGCCTTCCTGCGCGACCAGCGTCTGACTCGTGCCCGTCAGGGATTAGAGTCTGAAGGATGGACGGTAAAGCAGGCCGCCTATTATGTTGGTTATCAGCATCCCAGTAACTTCTCTACGGCCTATCGGCGCAAATTTGGTATGCCTCCGCGTGATTCTCTCAGCCTTTGACTGGCTGAAAACATAACTCATTTGGCTTTGCTCATAGCTGAGTTAACTAGGGGGTCGTATGACCGCCCCATACAATTGTGACAGATATAAAAACGTTTTTTTTGTCTCTGTTTCAATACCATGGGGATGGTCATGCGCACCAGTTCACACCAGCTTCGTTTAAAACAACATCTGACTACCACCATCAAACCTCTTTGCCTGCTGTGCGGTCTGGCGATTTCAGCCCCGGCTTTCACTGCGGAACAAACCACTGATAGTAAAAAAGAAGAAACCCTGGTGGTGACCGCCCGTAAAGTAAAAGAAGATCCGCTGAAAGTCCCGGTCAGCATGACGTTGTTTGATCGCCAGACATTGAGTGATCGCCGTATTGATGATGTCGAGCACTTGATCCGTGACGTGCCAAACATCAGCTTCAGCTCGCTGGGGGATATGCGTTCGACCTATATGTCGATTCGTGGTGTTGGGCCGATGGCACAGCCGCTCGGTTTTGATGATACGTCGGTTGTGACCTACATCGATGGCGTGCCGCAACCGGCCTTCGGTTCGGATCTGCGTTTCCTGGATGTCGAACGGATTGAAGTGTTGCGCGGCCCGCAAGGTACGGTTTTTGGCCGCAATGCACAGGCCGGGGCGATAAACATCACCACGCGCCAGCCGGGCGATACCTTCGAAGGCACACTGCGCGCGGAAGCGGGCCTGAACAGTGAATCCGAGAACGTCGGGCAGTTAACGGTGTCCGGGCCGTTGATTGAGGACCGTCTTGGCGGGCGCTTCTCTGCCGCCTATTCCAACCTGGGTGCCGATGTGGATAACCAGGCACCAGGCGGCAAGTTAGGTAAGGTGGAAACCGGGGTGTTCCGTGGTTCGCTGGTCTTCACCCCTGATGACCGCACCCGCTTTGTGCTGACCGGCAACTACGAGCGGGACAACAACACGCCGTCCAACTTCATTCTGAAAAATGGGCCGAATTTTCCCACGGTAGAACTGGACCCTAAAGGTTGGGTCGATCGTGAGATCTCCGGTCTGTCCTTAACCGCCAATCGTCAGTTTGATCAGATGCAGTTCACCTCCGTTTCTGCGGTGAACCATTACGATTTTAAAAACCTGACCAATAACTCCGAGGCGCTGACGTTCAGCAAGGTGTTCGGTATGCCGACGTCAGCATTTATTCCAGCCACTGACTGGAGCACTTACGACGAAAGCCAGAACAGCCTTTATCAGGAGCTGCGCCTGAGTAGCCTCGATGACGCAGATATTGTCTGGGTCGGCGGCATCAACTACCTGCATGACAGCTACAAGCTGACCACCAAATATGATTCAGCGTTCTTCTCTTCCACCAACGGTACGCGTAACGGGGATTACACCACCAACAGCTATGCCGCCTTTGGTGAGATGACTGTACCGTTGTTTGGTTCCGAAAAACTGAAAGGGACGTTAGGTGGCCGCTATACCCATGACCGTAAAACCTATGAATCGCTGTATCGTTCCAACGGTTTCCCCGGCACGGTGGCATCCTTCAATCAGAGTGGGGTGCTGAATTACGACATGGTGACAGGCCGTGCGGCGCTGAGTTATGACCTGACGGATGATTCGACGATCTATGCCAGCGTGGCACGCGGCGCGAAAAGCGGGGGATTCCCCAACTTCACCAACAACGCCCCCAGCGGCTTGAAGGATGAGCCTTATAAAGACTCCTCATCGTGGAGCTACGAAATCGGCAGCAAAAATCGCTTCCTCGACGGGCGCGCTCAACTGAATGCCTCGTTGTTCTACAACACGGTCAAAGATGAAAACCTGTTCGCGCTGGATTCAGCGTCATTCACCTTCGTGCCCAAGCCGATGGATACCCGCAATTATGGTGTGGAACTGGAAGGCTCTCTGCAACTGGCAGAACACTGGAAGGTCAGTGGCGGAGCGGGGTACACCCATACGGAGTTACGCAATGTCTCGGATGATGTTGCGGCTTCATCCGGTGCTCGCGATGGCAACCGGGTACCAGCGGTGCCGAAATTCAACACGAACCTGACGCTGCAATATTACGATTCTGCCGCCTGGCTGGGGCTGCCGGAGGCCAATATCTTCGCCCTGGCACAGCATCAATATGTCGGCAGTCGTGAAGCGGATGTCGGCAGTCACTTCAAACTTGATGCCTACCAGCTCTACAACGCCAAAGTGGGGCTGGAATTCTCTTCCTTCGATGTCTACGTATTTGGTCAAAACCTGACGGATGAACGTCCACAGTACATCGGTTTGTATTACGGACCCGGCAGCGAGGCGGTCACCGTTGGGCACGGTCGTGTGCTGGGTGTTGGTACACAAATCAGATTCTGATTACGCGCTGCGTCCGGTGTTTTATCCGGACGCGTCATTTAGTTAGCCCGGATGTAAAAATGATGAAATTACGCCTGTCAGGGTGGCTGTTCCTGGTTGTGACAATTGCTCTGCCCACCGTGCAGGCTGCAACTGACCGTACTCTCCGGGTAGTGATGTTGGGCAGCCAGAGTGAAACGCTCGATTATGGGCGTGCGCAAACCTATTACCCCTGGGTGGTAACCGGCAATGTTTGTGATGTGTTGGTGGCGGATAGGCAGGGCAAAACAGACTATCAGTTGAGCCGTGCCATCACTCCCAACCCGGATGCTACACGCTGGACTGTGTCACTGCGTTCCGGGGTACGCTTTTCAGATGGGTCGCTACTGACGGCTGATGATGTGCTGGCGAGTCTGCGCTTTCTGGCTGCGTCTCCCGGTTTTGCCGGGTTCTTCAGCGATGTCGATTTAGCCGCCAGCCGCGTTGTTAACGCAGAGGAACTGGAGCTGGTGCTTACCCGCCCACGCGCCGATCTGGTGACCACGGTGCTGACTGCCGCCAGCATGGTATGGAAACAGGGCCGAGGTGATGCGGCGATTCCGGTGTGCAGCGGCCCTTATCAGGTCACGTCCTTTAATGCGCAGAATGGTGCGTTGCTCAATCGCAACCCTTATGCCTGGCATCCTGCGGCGTGGTTTGATCGTATTGAGATCCGTCCGCTGACTGATGCCACGGCACGGGTCAACGCGTTGCTGAGTGGTGCGGCGGACTATGCCTTTGACATTCCGGTCAGCAGCGCTCGCAGCGTGGCGGGACGTCAGGGATGGCAAATCATTCGCAGCGGTGTGGCGAATGCCAGCGGTTATTACTTCGCCATGAACACCCGGGTGAAACCGTTTGATGACGTCGAAGTTCGGCAGGCGATAAAAACGCTGGTGAATCGCCAGCAGCTGCTTGATGTGGTCCTCGGCGGTTATGGCTATCGAGGTAACGATGTGTTCGGCCAGGGGCTAAGTGGTTTTGACAATCAACTCCCACAACGCCAGACCGATGTTGCCGCAGCCCAGGCGCTGTTGCGGAAAAAAGACATCACGCAACTGACTTTGCTGACCGCCGATCTGACCCCAGGGCTGAACGATGCGGCAGAACTGCTACGTCAGCAACTGGCTGATGTGGGCATCATCCTTAGGGTTGCAACCGTAGCCGCCGCCGACTATCTGGGGGATATTCCACGTCTGCATCAGGCGCAGATGTTGTCGATGTTCACGTTAAATCGTCCCTTCCTGGCGGCGATTCCGATGCTGTTTGGTCATGACAACCCCTATAACTATGGCGGGTGGTATCCGGACGATTTTGCCGCTGGCGTTGAGCAGGCGCGCAAAACGCTCGATCCGCAGCGTCAACAGCAGCAACTCAACCAGTTACAACAACAGTTGTGGCAACAAGGTCCGTATCTGCTCTGGGGTTATCGCGATCAGCTCTCGGCGGCGGTAACCCCTTTGCAGGGCGTTGAACTGAACCAGGGCATTCCCTTGTTCCGCAATGCCCGGATGGTGACCGGGCAATGATGGGCCGATTTGTACTCTGGCGTCTGCTCAGCACTCTGTTGTTGCTGTGGCTGGCGAGCATGTTGATCTTCTTCACTCTCGCGCTGGCACCCGGTGATGCGGCGGTGCAGGCCTTGGGTGAACACGCGACGCCCCAGGCGTTGCAGGCACTGCGTCATCAGTACGGCCTTGATCAACCGGTCTTCGCCAGGTACTGGCAGTGGCTTAGCGGTATTTGGCGTGGTGATCCCGGCGTCTCCTTTATCAGCCAGCAACCGGTGGCCGAAATCATTATCCCTTCCGCACAGCGTAGTGGGGTGCTGGCATTGTTGGCTGCCAGCGGGATGTTGTTGCTGGGCGGCACGGGCGGGGTACTGGCGGCGATGCATCGGGATCAATGGCAGGATCGGCTGCTGTCATTCATTGCGATGAGCGGATTAAGCACCCCCGAGTTTATTGTCGCTACGCTGATGATCCTGCTGTTGGCGGTTGGGGCGGGGTGGTTCCCTGCGGTTTCCCTGTTGCCTCCTTCCGGCCACATCAGCGACCAATGGTCGATTCTGGTTCTCCCTGCGTTGACCCTGGCGCTGATCAGCGGTTGTTATTTGCTGCGCATGACGCGCGCTTCGTTGATCAGGTTGACTGCCGCTCCGAATATCCTCAGCGCACATCTTAACGGCGTGCGCGGGTTGACGCTGGTGAGCCGCCATTTGCTGCCTCAAGCAGTCGGTCCGTTGGCGCAATTGTTTGCTGCCAGTTTGCCCTATCTGATTGGCGGTGCCGTGGTGGTGGAACGCGTATTTGGCTTTCCCGGCCTTGGCGAGTTGCTACTGACAGCGCTGAATACTCGCGATGTCATCTTGCTTCAGGGCGTGGCAATGTTGCTGGCCCTGATTACTGCCTTGTGCTGGCTGGCGGCGGATATCCTGGCGATTTGGCTCGATCCCTGGCGGAGGTGCTTGTGAGAACCGCCGCTTTAGTGATGATTGTCCTGATCATCTGCAGCCCGTGGCTGGCACCGTTTAACCCACAACGTAGCCTTGGTCTGGCCTGGCAACTGCCGGGTGAAAATATGTGGTTGGGGAGTGATGGTCTGGGACGCGATGTGTTGAGCCGACTGCTGAGTGGTGGCCGCAATATTCTGTTTTTCCCACTGTTGTGTGCATTTTGCTCCTCATCTTTAGGCTGCTTGTTGGCGCTGCTGCTGGTTGCTTTACCCGATCGCGGGAGAAAGCTGGTGGTGTTACTCGATCCGCTCCTGTACATGCCCCCCCTGCTGGTACTGATTGGTGTGATCTATGCCTTTGGCACTGATCAGATCGCGTTGTTGGTCGGAATTACGCTACTCAATATCCCTTTTACCATGCGCTATGTGCGTTCGCTGGCGGACCCCATCCTCGACACTGGTTATGTCGAGGTCGCGCGTGCGGCGGGCGATGCGCTGCCGTTACTGTTGTGGCGCGAAGTCCTGCCGGTGATAGTTCCCGGCATTCTTGCCGATGGGACAACCCGTTTGGTCGCGGCGATTTACTTGCTCACCTCGGCCAGTTTTCTCGGCATCACCAGTCCTGGAGGGATCGACTGGGCGTCAATGGTCCGTGATGGATTACCCGGACTGATGCTTAATCCCTGGGCAGCGTTATTACCTGCGCTGTGTATCGCGCTGGTGGTGGTGGTGATCAGTTTGCAGACTGACCGCTGGAGCAAAAGCTAATGACCTGGGTCGCGCAGGTGTCTGGCCTGACGATTTGCAACGCGCAGGGTGATGCGGTGTTGCAGAAGATAAACTTCACGCTGGCTGCGGGAGGTACTCTGGCAATCATTGGCAGCAGCGGAGCGGGGAAAAGCACCCTTGGTCGCGCGCTGCTGGGTGACCTGACCACCGGGCAGCGTCACGTCAGCGGGCAAATTGTCTGTTGCGGATGCGAGGTATGGCAGGCATCTCCTCACCAGCTGCAACAGCTCAGATTCAGACATACCGCCTGGCTTGGTCAGGAGCCGGCACAGGAACTGACCCCCACCATGACCGTGCGGCGTCAACTCAATGAATTTTATCACGGTGACGCTAACGCAATTAGCGAGATACTGGCCTCGCTCGGATTGCCGCAGGATAACGCCTTCCTGCAACGTTTCCCCCACCAGCTTTCAGGTGGGCAACGCCGCCAGGTCGCATTGGCTCGGGTGTTATTGAAACGGCCGCAGTTACTTATCCTTGATGAACCCTTTGCCGGGTTAGACCGGCTGCACCGTGAACAGATGATGGCGGAACTGCGCCAGTTACAGCGGCAATATAGGTTCGCCCTGTTATTGATCAGCCACGAACTCAATGCCGTGACGGAGCTGGCGCAGCAGATGCTGGTGCTGCACAACGGGCAGCAACTGGAGTACGGTGAGACCCGGCAGCTTTTCGCCTCCCCTAACAGTCCGTTGTTACGCGAGTGGCTGTCACCTGTGACGTTGTCACTCCCGGTTGCTAATCAGGAAGCGCCATTACTGCGGGTTTCACGTTGGCAGCCGGGGTATTCCCGACCAACGTCATTGCCCGCGCTGGATTTCGAGCTGTCGGCAGGAGAGTGTCTTGCGGTTACCGGGCCATCTGGCATTGGCAAAAGCACGTTGGCACGATCGCTGGCCGGTTTACATCCATCCCACCACGGCGCTATCACCCTTGCCGGTCAACCGTTGGCGGGTGATGTGCGTCATCGCTCCCGCGAACAGCAGCGCGCCATCGCGCTGGTGCCACAGGATCCAGCCCATTCCCTGCACCCGTTGCGCAGTGTCGGACAGCAACTGCAACAGGCGCTTGATCGTTATCTATTACCCCAGCCGCCCAGCGTGGCAGCGCTGCTACATCAGGTCGGATTGCCTGGCGATTACGCCCGCCGCTTGCCTCGGCAGCTCTCTGGCGGTGAACAACAGCGCGTGGCGTTGGCACGTGCGCTGGCAGGTCTGCCGAGGCTGCTTATCTGCGACGAAGTGACGTCGGCGCTGGATGTGCTTAGCTCCCGCACGATTTTGCAACTGCTGAGTCAGTTACTGGCGCAGGGCATGGCCGTACTTTTTATTACTCATGATTTACCGGCAGCCAGACAGCTTTGCACCGCGAGTCTGCATCTCAGTGGTGGTGAGGCTGATTTCGGCGCGGTGTTTGACAAGGAGATTGGTAATGACTTCAACGTGCGAAACTGAACCTCAGCAGGCCGGGTTACTACGCCCGGTACGCGGCTGGATTGCACTGGCGGTGGTACTTCAGCTGGGTTCATCAGTACTGGTGCTGGCCCCGCTGATTGGCCTGACTGAACTGGCGCGGGTGCTGATGAGCGCGCAGGCAGATCGTGCCGCTGCGGCCTGGCATATCGTAAAAATTTCAGCGTTCTGCCTGGGAGGAGGACTGGCATTGCGTGGCTTGGCCGATCTCACCACCCATCTGGCTGACAATGCGTTCTCGTTGTGGCTTCGCCGCCAGTTAGCGCGCCGTATGGCGCACGCGCCGCTCAGTTGGTTCAGCGCCAACAGCAGCGGCAGAATTAAGCAGGGTATGCAGGATGACGTAACCGCGATTCATCATCTGGTGGCGCATGCCTATCCAAACTTGGCTAACGCAGCCGCCACTATCCTGTGCGTTTATGGTTACCTCTTCTCCATCGATTGGCTGATGACGCTGATCACGCTGCTGCCGTTGCCGTTCTTTTTTCTGCTCTATCGCCAGATTATGCGCGCCAGCCAGGCAAAAATGGCGGAATACGGCCAGGAACTGGAGCAGGTCAATCGCTCGGTGGTGGAGTTTGTCCAGGGGATACCGGTGGTAAAAACCTTCGGCCAACACGGTGTTGCCCATCAGGCATATCGCCGGGCGGTGGACAGCTTTCGTGATTTTTTTCTCGACTGGGTGCGCCCGTTAATCAAACCGGAAAGTCTCTCAGGGGTAATCATTGCACCGATCACCCTGTTGCTGTTGGTGCTGGTTGGGGGCGTCACTTTTATTCATCTCGGTTTGATGGATATCTGGCAGTTGCTGCCGTTTGCGGTGTTGGGGCTAGGGATCTCGGTGCCCATTGGCACCTTAAGCAGCAGTGCGCAGTCCTTACAGATGGCGAAGGGGGCTTTTAGTCGCCTGAGCGGGCTACTGGCGATTCCGCAACAACAAGAGCCGGAGCGGGTGATGCTTAATGCGGGCAATCAGGTGCGCTTTGATCGCGTCAGCTTCAGCTACGGACCCGATCGCCAGATTTTGCGTGATGTATCCCTGACGCTGGAACCCGGTACGGTAACGGCGCTGGTTGGAGCATCCGGCGCGGGAAAATCAACGCTGGCGAAACTATTGCTGCGTTTTGCCGAGCCAGATACTGGCCGGATTATGCTGGGGGGTGTCGATCTGGCGCACATAGCGACCGACCATCTCTATCACCAGATTGGCTGTGTGTTTCAGGAGGTACGACTGCTGCGACTGAGTATCAGAGACAACATCGCGCTGGGTCATCCTCAAGCCACCGATCAGCAAGTGATTGCAGCGGCACAGGCGGCCAATATTCATCAACGCATTGTGCAACTGCCGCGTGGTTATCAGTCGGTTTATGGCGAAGATGCACGCCTGTCGGGCGGGGAGGCGCAGCGATTGAGTATCGCCAGAGCGCTACTGAAGGAACCGCCGTTGCTGGTGTTGGATGAAGCGACCGCGCAGGCCGATGCGGAATCAGAAGCAGCCATTCAGGACACGCTCTCTAAACTCATTTCCCAACAGGGTAACCGTTCGTTGCTGGTGGTGGCCCACCGCCTCGCCACGGTGGTGAACGCCGACAATATCGTGGTGCTGGCGCATGGGCGTATCGCGGAACAGGGCACCCATAGCCAGTTGCTGGCTAACAAGGGTGAATACGCGCGTCTGTGGCAGGCCCAGTTCTCATCCTCTCAGGAGGCGATATGCTGCTGACCCGTCTCTCGTCACTACTGGGCAAAGATAACGCGAAGGTTCTGCAACGTTACTTGATCCTGATGGTACTGTTCTGTCTGGTGCAGGGCATCGCTTTTGCGATGGTCGTACCGATCATTCAGGCGTTACTGCAGAATGATATCGTGCGCGCTACATGGTGGTTATTGCCGCTAACACTGTGTACCTTGCTTACCTGGTATCTCAACTACGCAGCCTCGTTGGGAGGCTTCAGGGTTGCGATTGCACTGCTGAATACCTTACGTCACCGCATCGGTGACCATGTAGTGACCTTGCCGCTGGGTTGGTTCAACCCCGCCAATACCAGCCGGCTTGGTGTGCTGCTCAGTCAGGGGGTGATGGAAATTCTGGGGCTACCCGCACATCAATTAAGCCCGTTAATGCGCGCTACCCTGACACCGTTGGTGGTGGTGGTGATCACCTTTTACTTCGACTGGCGTATTGCCCTGATTGCTCTGGTGATTTTTCCCCTGGTGGCACTTGTTTACTGGTGGGCAGGCAAGCTGGGTCGCACCGCAGACGAAGCAGTTCACCATGCCACGGCGGAGGCCAGCGAACGTATGCTGGAGTTTGCGCAGAACCAAATGGTGTTGCGAACTCACGGTTGCGGCGAGCAGGGGCATGCCAACTTTGATGCTGCTTTACTGGCACAAAATCGGGCCAGTAAACGCCAGCTATGGCTGGTGTTGCCGCCGTTACTGGCTAACTCCTGGCTGGCGCAACTCAGTTTCCTCACGTTGATGGCCAGTGTGACCTGGCTGGGGCTGACTGATAACGATCCGCAGCAGTTGGTCACCTTGCTGGCGTTGCTGGTGCTGATTAACCGGGTGATTGATCCCCTGACCGAAGTGGCCGCCTATGGATCGGGCATACGTATGGCTTCTGCGCAGATGGATGCGGTGGAACGGGTACTAGCTGAACAACCTCTGCCGCAGACAGACGATCCGCAACCTTACAGCGGCGAAGCCAGCATTGAGCTGCATAACGTGACCTTTGGCTATCAACCTGAACGTCCCATCCTGAAAAATGTGTCGGTTACTCTCCCCGCCAACACCACCACGGCATTGGTGGGCCTGTCTGGCGCAGGTAAAACCACCCTTACGCGTCTAATCGCGCGTTTCTTTGATCCCGACAGCGGCAGTATCACGCTGGGGGGCACCGATCTGCGGCAGTTAAGCAGCCGTGAACATATGGCACTGATCGCGCCAGTATTTCAGGACAACTATCTGTTCAGTGGCACCCTGCGGGAAAACATATTGATTGGTAAGCCACAGGCCGATGCAGAGGAGATTGCGCAGGTGGTCAGGTTGGCGCGCCTGGAAGAATTGTTGCAACGCCTGCCGGATGGCTGGCAAAGTCAGGTTGGCGAGGGTGGTGGCCTGCTTTCTGGCGGTGAACGCCAGCGCGTCGCCATCGCCCGCGCATTGCTGAAAAACGCACCGATTTTGCTGCTGGATGAAGCCACGGGTGCCCTCGATGCCGAGAACCAGGCCGCGATCACCGCCGGGTTACAGTCGCTGCACCATCGCTGCACGTTGCTAGTCATTGCCCATCAGCTTTCGACCATCCAAAACGCGGACCAGATTCTGGTGCTGGATCAGCAGCACATCATCGAGCAGGGCACTCATCAGCAATTACTGGCCGCAGGTGGTCGCTATGCCGATTTTTGGCAGGCACGCAACCGCGCTGAAGGCTGGCGTCTGCAATAAACCGGGGAGGTAACGATGTCCGAAGCGATTATCAACAGTGAACAGGGTGCGCAGTTTTGGCCGTTGCCAGAGGTGGATCTGACCAATCTGGACCTGTTCAGCCACGGGTTTCCACATCAGGTGTTCACCGAACTGCGTCGCCACAATGGGGCGTTGTTCCATCCGCGGACCGCGCTCACTCCTGATGGTGAAGGATTTTGGGTGTTCACGCGCTATCACGATATTGCTGCCATCGCGAAAGACAACGACACCTTTTCCTCCGCCGGTGGTGGCGATCGGCAAGGCGGCGGAACCATGATTGAGGATTTGCCACGCGAAATGGGGCCGGGTTCGGTAATCAATATGATGGATGATCCACGCCATAAAGCGCTACGCCGATTGATTGGCCCGGCGATCACCAATGCCCGTGTGGCGGCGATGGAGGAGGTTCTCTCTGCCGCCGCCGGTTCTGCCGTACAGGCCGCGCTCCAACAGGAAAGCGTCGATTTCGTCTCTGCCATCGCGGCGGAGCTGCCCCTGTTTGCGATCGCCAATCTGGTCGGCATTCCACACGACGATCGCCATCAGATTTTTGCCTGGATTAACGCCGTGCTGGACTATTCAGACCGTCAGCTGGGTGAAACCAGCGTCAGTAGCCAGCAAGGGATGAAGAACTTTATGGCCTATGGGCATAAGTTCGTCGAAGAAAAACGCCAGAACCCAGGCGGCGATATTGTGTCGCTGGCTGTGACAGGCGAGTTACCTAAAGGGCTGGGGAAACTGACGGCGCTGGAACAGTTGATGGTGTTCAGCGTGGTTATGGTGGCGGGGCTGGAAACCACGCGAAACGCCATTGCGGGCGGCATTCTGGCGTTTATTCAGCATCCAGAGCAGTGGCAGCGCCTGCAACAAGACGGCAGTTTGATGAATTCGGCACTCGACGAGATTCTGCGCTGGACTTCACCCACGCCTTATAACCGTCGTACGGCAACGCGCGATGTGGTTATCGGCGACCGACTGATTCGCCGTGGAGAGAAAGTGACGTTATGGTGGGCATCGGCTAACCGGGATGATGCGTATTATGAGCAGCCTTTTGCGTTTGATATTGGCCGCCAGAAAAATCTGCATCTGGCATTTGGTGGCGGGGGACACAGTTGCCTGGGCGCGCAATTAGCGAGGCTGGAAATGCGTGTTGTTTTGCGTCATCTGTTGCAGCAGGTGAATGGATTTATGCTGGAGGGTGAGGTTAATTGGGTACGTAGTAATAAACACACCGGGATTCGAAAAATGCCGGTGCGATTTGTTAAACGGTAATGGATCCATACCCCATCAGACCTCATTCGTCCTTACTTACAGAACCGCAAACTGGCAGTTCTGTTTTTTTACCTTATCGAAGGGGACTTAAGGTGTTTAAGAAAAACTTTATTAATCTTTAATTTTTCTTGATCAATTTATTCTTTCACTTTACCTGTATGGTAGGTTATTTGATGATAGCCGAATACACATACGTGCTGTATCTGGAAATAGAATACAATCCAGTGACCTACAAGAATGACTATGCTGACTGACTGCATTCCTGGTGCCTTTTCATCTTCTGACGACGGGAAAGAATGAAGGTGGGCATTTTTGCTGATGACCGGCTCAATGATGAAATAGAGCATTTCCAGCTTCTCGGCATAGAGTGCTGAGTAAAGGCGGGGAGCTGTAATCTGATCCGGCAGGCTGCATCTGCCGCTTCCTGTACATACCCGTAGTAACTGACAATGGTCGCTGACGCTGCTGAAATTTTGGCGAGCTTCGTATCCATCGCGATGGTGGCCCCGAAGCTGTAACCGATGGCTGCAACGATGGCCGAACTGAACGCCTGATTCGTGAGGGAAGAGGTGGCGATATTCGCGCCTTTCTTTATCAGAGCTTTCTGGATACGCTGCAGGCGATCAGTCGTGTTGTTACGCAACAGGTGATCCACGTAAATCTCAAACATCCTCCCGATCACGTCATGCCGTTTTACCAGCTGAACCAGAGCTTCCATAAAGCGCTCGTCCTCACTTTTCTGGTTTGCACATACATCCTGGTAGTTGTCGGTAAAGAGGAAGTATAATACACAAGCCGTTTGGCACCCAGCTGTACGCGGTTCGCCTGCTCCAGCACCGCGTCTTTCACACCGCCCAGCGATTTCTCGAGACGCACACCAAGCAACCTGTCGGCCTGCATTTAGGTGATAACGGTGGAACTGGTCATCATAGTTTCAGTCTTCCTTTTTCTGACAAATATGAAGCATCGTCCTCAGTAATACCCGGTCCAAGATTACCTGATAATACCGGCACGGGAAACCGGTCTGCACCCTTTACTGGAAGGTGGCAGCCCGGCGTCCGGAGATAAATCGCGCCACGATGAACACAAGTGACAAGCGCGTATCACCGCAGCACGTCACTGTATTACCGGTGGCTTATCTTCATCAGAAATCCATCTGCGAAATCTTGGCCCCTGGGTACCAGGCTAATCACTCCTTCCTCAAGGAGTTCACACAGTGCATCATATTGCACACCATCGTCCCATTCAGCAGGAAACCATGAGGGAAAACACGGGCGGAGTTTGGGACCGAACTGCAACTCGCGCTTCTCCAGTTCATCCAGGCACAGGGCGACAATGGCGGTTTTCATCAGCTGGATATTCATTTAAACCACTTAGCACAAATGCAGGCTGCCATTGTGGAACCTGTACATTGTGCGGTACGAGGATTATCCGGAAAGTTATCTCTGAAAATCTGCTCTGCTTTTAAAACATTGCCCGCATATTAGGTGTTATTTTTTCGCACCAATCATCTGGCCATGCCGACTACCGCTTTACGGGCCAAGAAGCAGCAGTGCCCTCGCATCTTCCAGCGGCATGGAGAACCGTACGACCAGCTAGCGCGTCACATCGCCTAGCTCACCTAGTTCTGGACGCTGTACTGGACCAGCTGCATCGCAAAACTGTCCAGAAACGTCTTTGTGGGGACAAGACACACCGTGAAGGTGACACCGTCACGCTCCGACACAGAAACAACCTGCCTTATCCAAGTGCGCACCGTGTCCGGACTGTCCACCATCCAGATACTTTCGTCCTTTTTCAGCCCGACGGTCGAGAGCTACTCCCGCAGCCGTTACACATAGACCGGATTGGTCAATGGCCGCCGCGTCCCGCCCAGCAGCTCGTTCCTCCCGTGCCGGCCTGGCACGGGGGGCATGGCTAAGGTATGCCGTTGCTTCAAGGGTATGCAGCACCGCAAATGGCGCATCAAAGGCATGCCCGTCCGGACCTCCAGGCACAAAATCCTATGCCATCACCGGCAGCACAGCACCTATTGAGCCGCCTGCGGATGTTGCAGAATGCCTAGATCAGCAGCCTGCTGCGTTGATCCGGTAAGGCAGCCAGCTGGTAGCGAAGCATCACCGTACCGAAGCTTTACGGCAGCAGCATACTCAAAGTAGCGGGCCACTTCAGGGCTGTTGACGCTGCCAGTTAAATTCTGCGAAAGTTCGCACCACGCATTCCATCAAAATTGGCGTAGATGCGTCAGCGCTGCAAGTAATAAAATTATCTTAATTTTATCAGAATGATAAAGTCAGTATCATTCGAGCTGTGTAACACGGGGAATGTAAGAAGTTCAATAAAGGTCCTGCTGCATCATATGTTTGTGAGCTGTTTGTCCACACTTAATCCCTTTAATATCCGTAATACTGGGACAAACAGCTCAAAATGGTAACTAGTTTGGTTTCATTGACCTGAGCGCTTCAAGGGTAGCCAGAACAGGTGGGTTTTTCACATCAGGAGGAATAAAGGGCAATTCTTTCAAATCTAAAGCTACAAACTCCGGGTCCTTGAGTTCAATCTGCCATGCCCACAGTATTCTTATCTTTTTGATCAGGATGCCGAAATGTTCAGGCACAGCACATTTCAAATCCTCCAGCATCGAATTGCACCCAAAGTAGCATTGACCAGCCCGGGCACACATTTCTGCGAAGCGATCAATGTTAACGGTAGAATCCGGAGTCATCCTGTTAAGTCTGAAGACCATTCCCATTACTTTACGTTGCTCAGGTACGCTGTCTTCGGAAACCATTACGGTATAGTGTGTAGGATGTGATGATGAAATTCCTTTAATAATGCTCACTTTAAGCCTGCCAAGGCCATCAACATCGCCGACTTTTTCAGCTAAACCTCTAAAAACGTCGCCCCCTTCTTTTACATTAGTGAACTGAAGACACAGAACCGGGATACCATGCAGGGGGGGCAAAAACATGACTCCATTCCATTTTCCCAGATCCCAGGCTCTTGATTTGAGGAGATTCTGAATATGGTAGTCACCGTGTTTTAACGCTTCGGAATCTCTCAGTTCTTCTGGGGCAGGGCTTACCTTACTGGTCAGTGAAGAAATAGCGACGTTTTGTGGCAGCCTTGTACAGGCAACGTCCCAAGGTGCTTTTCTGATCAACAGATAAGATTCGGTGCAATTCTTATCTGAGAACGAGGACCTGACCTCATCGTCCGCTAAAAATCCCAGAATGTTTCTTGACGCAAACATGCTTGAAGCCAGGATCGATGATCGTTCCAGCGCGCCATCTGCAAAAATTGATTTCTCTACCGTTTTTAAATCGTAATAATAAAAAACCTTAGATAAAAGTTGCAGTACGAATTTTCTATTCCATTTCTGATACACGTCCTGACATTCAAAGTTAAATGACTCATTGCGAAAATCATTACAAATTATTCTTGCTGTTAGATTCTCATTGACTGTATCAAACTCATGTGTAATAGAGGAATTTTCATCATCGGAAATAACTTCAATATCAAATGACGACTCTTTAGAATAAATCTTATCAATTATGCAGGTGGCAAAAACCCCCTCAAGTGAAGCCAGCAATGATGCAGAAAAATCAAAAAAAGGCGATCTCGCCGGAAACGTAAGCTTGATATTACATCCAGATATATTAGAGGTGAGACTTCCTCTTTTTTCAAAGCCATCATTAATCCCGGTTACTTTAGTTCCAAAGTTAAAGTCTCTGAGCTTTAAAGAGTAATCTATAAAACTTTCATCCACATCAATATCAAACTTATCTTTAATCTGAGTTTCATAACCCAGCACGTACATTAGCTGAATAGATGATGCATAAAACCCGAATTTATCAAGTAAGAAGCACGTTTTATCCAGATATTTCAGTTTTGAAAACTCAGTATTGAGCACCATCTGGATTATAAATGCATCCATGTTCTGGCGAACGTCGTTATCTGAATCCGTCTCTTTAAAATGTTGCTGGAACAGTAGTGACAACTCCAGCCATTTTAAGGCATATCCCAACCTACCTAACTTCAGTTCAAGCCACGAAAGATAATTATAAGTCTTATACTGGTATACCGTTAATTCATCTTTGTCCCAGAGTTTATCTGTCAGCACAGACGCAGCGAAAAGCATACAGGCACGGGCGCTCCAGAGTAGTCCGACGCGCTCATAGGTAGTTGAACAGACATTTAAAGCAAGGATAAACAGGTCTGAGGACTCTTTCTTATACAGGGGGATAAGAGATTTTCCGACAATCCGTATCGCCTCGTAAGGCTTACCAGAGTCCAGGCGCTTGATCCCTCTTTTCAGGAGCATTTCCGCTCCTCGTATTTGACCATCACGCAGCGAATATTGCTCAGTGATAAAATCCAGCAGCTCCTCGTAAGCTTGATATTCATTAAAAATGATATCCATTTCATTGATTAAGTTGAACATTTTTTCAAATGGATAACCTATGAGGCAGGTGCTTTCTTTAATGACGCAGTGAAGTTCATGAAAAATATTATTTATATTTTCTTCGCCTTCAGTTTTCTGCAAACTGTAAATTAACAGCTGTGTCTTTGCCAGCAGCGCATTACTCTGACGTGTTAAGTCTGCGGATATTTCGGACAACTTTTGGAGCATCACGCATTCAATCATATCAATATCAATTGTCGACTTTACCCGATTCAGTCGTATATGTGTTTTATGCACTGTCACCAGGTTAATCAGCGCTTCCCACTGGCTGGCATTGGTGGATGAATCCAAAGCTTTAAAAAGAAGCTCAAGGTTTTCTTCAAAAATACTAAAGTTCTCCAGCCAGAAATGTGATTTCCAGGCAAACTGATAATAACAGTCAAGAATTTGCTGATTTAAAACAAACTTTTTAGCAACTCTGATTGACCTTAAGAAAAGACCTTCCGTTTCAAATGAAGGGTGCTCTAGTTCGGCACTTAACATTGCCAGGTCAAGAAACAACTCCACCTCTTGATAAGAAATATTTTCAGGATTAACTTCATCTTCCAGAGTTTTTTTGTTTCGTTGTATCTTTGCGTCTTTTTATAATCATTCGCGCCGAGATTTATCTCTCTTTTGTAAGACGTCTGCAGTGAAAGAGAGTCTATGGTCAGATGTTGAAGGTTTTGCGAGAAAATCTGATCCAGTATCCAGCTGATATCCATGATCCGGACATCCATCCCTGTTTCTTCTCTCAGGGTATCCTCTATGCTGGTTCGCTGGTCGGCCTTGGCATACTGATTGGTAATAAAGTACACCCTTATTTACATTCCTACTGGTTTACTGCTTATAAACCGACATCATACAAATGTCTTATATCTGTGATCTGCCTCATCATCGGTTAAAAGAACTCACGTTAGCACGGGAAATAAAAGAGACAAAAATGCGCATGAAGCGATTCTCGATGCGGCAAAAGATCTGCTCATTGAAAGGGGGTCGGCAGGGCTTGCAATGGAAGCTGTAGCCAAAAAAGCTGGGGTAAGGAAACCCACCGTATACAGATGGTGGGCAGACAGAACGGAATTGCTGCTCGAACTGTTAGAACGAGAGTATATAAAGGGGCAGGATTTCTCAGGGGCAGCCTCACTGGAGGAGGAACTAACTCACCGTATGACCTACCTATTTCATGTGTGGAGAGATACTCCTGCCGGCAAGGTCTTTACCGGTCTACTCATTGAAATGCAATCAACACCTGAAGCAATCGAGCGGTTCAGAACAGAAGCTCTGATACCACGCCGTATTGAATCGACTAAGATCTTTGAGCGCGCCAAAATACGGGGTGAAATTGATCTTGAAACCAAAATATCTGCATTACTGGATTTACTGTATGGATGGTCCTGGTACAGGTTGTTGACCGGAAATCTCGCCTGTGACGACGATTTCAATTCAACGATTCGACTTATTGCCCGGGCAGGCAGAGGGGATTAGCAACTGGTGAGGGTTAGAAAGTGCTGAGAATAACTCTCAGCACTTCAGGTTAATTCCAGTACAGTTCAGTGTCCCAGGCCCTCAGCAGTTCTGCCGAGTCCATTACTACACCAAGGAAAAGCGATACAATTGTACGGCCTGCCGCTTCGAGGTGTTCATTTGTACCCGCCGTAGCGTCCTTAAGCACAACGACCCTGTAATTTCGATTTGATGCATCAAATGCGCTGTTCAAAATACAGCAATCATTGTTCACTCCAGTAAACACAACCGTCTCCACCTTCATTTGCCTGAGCATGAAATCCAGATCGGTGGGGTAAAAGGCTGAGAGCCGCTTCTTGGTATCAACAATTTCGTCGCGGGGGTCGAAGTGAGTTCGCAACTTGGTCCATTCCGATCCCTCAAGCCCATGGAGAGGGGCTCCGGGGATAGGACCAAAGTATTCTGGCATTGTTAAACGCCACGCGGCAGGAATACCCTTCGAATCATCGATCCCAGAGGGACGAAGTGTTGATACAACATGGATGACGGGAACGCCTAAATTTCGTGCCTGCGCGTGAAAAGCATCAATAGCACTGACAACATTTCGCCCACGGGGGGCGGGGCAAGGACAATCCGCCTTTTCACTCAGATGCCCTTCATGCATATCAATAGAAACGATAGCTGTGGTTTTACGGTCCAGATATGCCATAAATTCAGGCGTATCCGGCATGGTTTTTTCTTCTTCATAGACATAATAGCGGGTCATCGAGTATTTCCTTAGTCAGGCCAGATCGGCCGAGGCTGCTGGAATATTTTTAGGTTTAGTGGCCTGCAATGAGAGATAGACACCGCCCAGAACAAGAACGCCCCCAACCAGGTCAACTGAACTGACACTGCCACCGGACAACAGAGTCATGATTGCTGTAAAAGGCACGACCAGATTGAGTGACTGGCCCGCTACACCGGGTTCAATATATTTTGATCCGTAGTTCCACAGGGCATAAGCCACGGCAGAAGGGAAGATGGCAATGTAGGCCATGGACCATGAGGCAGCGGTGGTTGAAGGAAAAGTCACGCCATGAACAAGCATGTAAGGAGCCATGGCCAGAGTGAAGAATGTCATCTGCAGAGCACAACTAGTCAGTGGCGGTAGTGAAGGGCCCTTGTGCGCGACGATGTTATATCCGGTCCAGCAACAAATAACACCTAGCATCCAGATATCACCCGGGTTGAGCTTTTGTGAGAAAATAACAGCAGGGTTACCTCCGGTTAATACCCAGAGCACTCCACAGAATGCAATGGCGATCCCGGCCACTTTTTTCGTGGTTAATTTTTCCTTCAGGAAAAACACTGATGCAATAATGATCAGGGCTGGATTAAATGCATTAATCAACGATGCGTTGATCGGGGTGGTACTACCTAGGGCCTCGTAAAACATGAAGCTGTAACCTGCAATTCCCAGTGCGCTCAGAAGCAGGATTTTGAACCAGCTTTTAAGTACCACGCGCCAGTCTGGTTTTTCGATGAAATTGGCAAGGATGAGCATTGGGAGCGCGGCAGTGCCCCATTTAATAAACATCAGACTCATTAAGGGCATAGATGCAGCAGCGACACCACCCAGCATAAAATTGCCACTAAAACAGAGAATTGAACCAACCAGAGCGGCACAGGCAAGTAATCTTTTTCCGTTCATATCTAAACCCCAGTATTAAAGTTAGTTCGTTACAACGTTGAATTTACTTTCCGCCAATTAACCAAGATCATAGAAAGCCCTTTGATGTCATTAGCAGAGAGTGAATTGATTATTTTGCAATGCCTGTGCCAAGTTTTGAAAGAAAGTGAGATTTATAATATTTAAATTGCGACAGTTTGATGTTTTTTTAGGACGTTTAAATAGTCGTTACCAATGAAGTCAATGGTGATTTTTCAAGATGAGTGTTTGAGTGCATTAAATTGGTGCAAAAATTTTATGAAAACAATAACTACATGTTTTTTATCTTTATTTTTTGCGATGAAATTGCGCGGTCAAGCACTAAATTAAAGCGTAAAACGCAGTTAAATGAACCTGAATACTTTGTTGAGAAATTTTTACTTGAAGGTGTGTGACGCGAGGGGAATAAAAAAGGCACCCTTGGGTGCCTTAAGAAATCATTTCTGGAAGAGAGGTGCAAATAATTCCGGGCGATTATAATGACCTGCGGTATCAATGATGAGCTTAGGAATGATAACGTCTTCCAGGTTAATATCCGCGAAGAGAAGTTCTTCGTCCATACCTGTACCATCAATAATTAAATTTCCTGAAGGGTCGAGAATTGAGGCACCGGGAAGATATGCGCGTTGCTCTTCCAGGAAAACGCGTTGCTCTTCCGTTTCAGCCACAGCATCAATGTATTCAGGGGTGATTCTTGACACTGCATTCACGACGAAGCATTTCAGTGAGTAAGCAAGCCCCGCAGTAGCGGTTAAAATGGCGTGTTGCATATGGAAGTAAGGATGGAAGTACATTGGCCATGATCCAACATGTACGACCGGGTAATTAACTGCGGCTGCATACATTCCCAGCATGTTGGAGTTTTCTCCACAGATCAGGCCTGACACTACACCGAAATTTGTTCTGAAGGTGTTGTAGTGACCAGTTTTTCCTGGCGTATGGACCTGACGTTCTCCAGTTGTAGGTACGTACTTTTGATGTTTTCCTGCAATGATACCATCACGGGTGATGTGTACCTGCGTGTTATGCATACTGCCGTTTGTCATCGGACTACGTTCATTAATACCGACTACAGCATTGATATTCGCTTTGGCACATGCCTCAGCGATGGCTTTCATATGTTCGCCATCCATCTCCACAGATTCGAGGAAAAGACGCTTGTCTAGTTCACGTGCTTTTGGTGACTCTGCCAGCGTTTCATACCAGTTCGGAAATGTGGGTATAAAAGCTTCAGGAAACGCGATAAGTTCGGCTCCTTTACGCCCAGCTTCGAGAATCAGTTCACAGGCTTTCTCTGTCGTTCCATTCAGATCGAGAAAAACAGGAGCAGCCTGCACGCCGGCAACGCGTATTTTCTTAAATTCCTGACGAGAAGAATTTGTCATCATCTTTCCTCTGTGGAGTCGAAACTCATAAACAACGGTGAAAACAGCATTCAGAAATCATAGTTCTGTATGCAGCAATTTTATTCTAACGTTAACAACCGACAAGAATATAACGACTACATTTTAAATGAGGTCATGTAAATTAATTCTGGCCATCTGCATGATGAATATAATCATAATAATCTTTCGGTGTCACCTCAAAAATATCGAATGTCCAATTTTATTTTTTATCAATTAAATCAGATGGATAGGATGTTATTTGGAAAGGCGAACTCACCATTATGGTGCGTTTTAATATTTTTGCACTATGTTGGCGATCGGTAATGGTGCGATATAAATTTGAATAATTGAAGCTTAAAGAAAATAAAAAATCCACCCGGGCAGGTGGCATAAATACATCACAACAGATTAACGCAACAAAGGATTATGAAAATTTGTGCGCTTTTTTATTATCCTTATCTTCAATGACTTCACTTTGATCTTTATTAGCGGTCGAGAATTTCCTTGTTATCTCAACGTAAATAACACCGCCTAACGCCAGTACACCCCCTGAAATCAGTGACCACGTGAATTTTTCTGATAAAAACACAGCAGCCATGATTGCTGTGAATACGGGTATCAGATTGAAAAATAATGATACACGTGATGGGCCCAGGCGACGCGAACCTGCCATCCATGTAAGCGGTGCCAGAACAGAGGCGCCGATCGCAGAATAAAGCACCATACCGGAGGTCGCCATTGTCAGTGCATGCTTTTCAGAAAGCAGATAGACCGGCAGTAAAACAATACACGCAGCGACAGCCTGAAGATATAAAGACACCGATAACGGAACTTCAATGTGCCAACGTTTAAGCAAGACATTATACACTGCCATAGCAAAGGCACCGAGCAGCATCATCCCGTCACCCAAATTCAGACCGTGGCTTATCAGCTGGCTGATATGGCCACCAGAAATTACGATCAGCACTCCTGCAAGAGAAATGACCGCCCCTGCGACTGTATTCATTCCCGGCATGGTACGGAAAAGCATGCTGGCCAGGATGATCGCCATTAATGGCATTAGAGCCTGAATGATGCCCATGTTCATTGCTGATGTGTAGGCTGCAGCGTAATAGGCGAGGCATTGGAAAATAACACCA
The DNA here is from genome assembly GCF_000175935.2 of Pantoea sp. At-9b. NCBI lineage: Bacteria > Pseudomonadati > Pseudomonadota > Gammaproteobacteria > Enterobacterales > Erwiniaceae > Pantoea > Pantoea sp. At-9b. The sequence continues at coordinate 33,077 of NC_014839.1, read as the reverse complement.
CCTAAGACACCTAATATAAAGATCTTCCCAAGGTTCTGGCGTAATATTGATGCATGAGTAATTAAAGGTCGAATGACAAAAGGAGTCAGTACAATCGTAGCAAGGAACCAACGAAGAAAACTTATTTCATTGGGGGAAATTAGGCCTGAGGCCATTTTTGTAATAACAATGTTCGCGCCCCATAGAATGGCAGCGAGTAGTGGAAAAATGTAATCCATGGTCTTTCTTGCCTGTATTCAAAATAACGTATACAACATAACAGGCGTCCATAAATGTTGATATACTCATTTATAGACAAAGTGTACACAGGAGAAGACATATGATGATCGAAGGTGAGATACCCCATTTGCAGGAGTTTCCTGGTGACCTCTATTTCAGGCACGATCGCCTGCCAGCAATGGAATGGAAGACGCATGCGCACCCCTGGGGTCAGCTAAACTATGTCTCGCATGGTGTAATGCACCTCGAAATTGACGGTATCCGATTCTTGTCGCCTTCTCAGTATGCTGTATGGATCCCCCCTTTTGCTGACCATTTCTCCTTTGCCTCCAGAGACCTTGTCTATCGAACGGTATACATCTCGTTAAAGCTCTCGAACCGACTCCCCTCAAAACCCACCACGCTAAATGTCAGCCCCGTGCTGCATGCCATCCTTGATGATTTTGCATTGCGTGACGTAAGGGTACCAGAGACAGAGGAGGACTTGAGAATGGCACAGGTGGCACTGGATCAAATCCTGCATATAAAACCCCACGAAACCTATCTCCCTTATGCGGTGTCAGATGAACTTAACAGTGTAATTAAGGAGCTGCAGTTGAATCCGGGAGATCGTCGGTCTGTTGAAGATTTTGCAGAGCAACTACATATGACGTCCCGAACTCTTGAAAGACGCTGCCAGCGAGAGCTGGGTATCTCATTTGGTGAGTGGCGTTCAAGACTTAAGTTTATGCACGCAATTGAATCCCTCGAAGCGGGACTGACTGTTCAGCGGATTGCTCTGGAATTAGGATATACAACACCCTCAGCCTTTATTGTTATGTTTAAAAGATTTACAGGAAAAACCCCTGAACAATATAGACTAAATGGATTAAAACAGCGGTGAACTTAATGAAAAACCCGTAAGGACCTTTTTTAGTTATCCTCAACCTTCGGGTTTATTCTTCCATTTAAAATCCTTTTTTATACAGGACAGTTATCTCCCCTCATGAGAGGGGATGCCAATTAAACTTGTATGTCAGGATATATATGACACATGAGCGCCAATTATTTTCCATCCATCAGGGAATCGAGACCAGCATTGCGTCTGTCTTCCACATTTATCTGAGTCAGGGGTGAAAAATTCAGTATGTGCAATTGCATGATCTTTACCTGTCACTATGACATGGATTGCTGTCACACTTCTGGGTTTAGGTCCTGCTGGACGAGCAGCCCTAAATGCCGCAATGGCTTTTGCACCGTATAAGTTTTCATTAGGTCCGTAGCGAACGATTTCCTCTGAATTCAGGAAAAATGCGTTGATGGCATCCAGATCATTTTCTATAAGAGCTTTATCATAGGCTTTTACGATATCTGTGATCTCTCTAACTGTTTTAGGGTCATTCATAATCATTATGGTTTCCTAATATCACTGGAGTATACCTTATTAAGGACTCTTGGTTGTTTATTTAAGACAATTCATGACAAGTTTCTACTTCATGAGGCTGAATAGGACTTACAAGTACCCTTATTTTATTGAATGTGCAAATGGAATTGTTATCTCTTGAGGGGGTGTGCTTTGATGACATATATTGCACCATTAAGTCGCACCTGATCAATTATGGAACTCCAATGTGGTGCTTAACTATCGATTTATCTTATTCAAAATCACATTTATTTAATTATTCGATGAATTCGAATTGTTAATTTTAGCTTTCGTCCCTTGTCACTTTAATTTGTAGTTGTATTATTTTTGTTACCAGCTACGAGATGGAAAGTATTTAATTTAGAAGGGGCGGATATTTTGAACGAAAATGAAAAGATTTCTCTGCAGGAAAGAGGTTTTGCAAAGAGTATTGGCTTTGGTAAACGTCCGGCTCTGTTAATCGTCGACTTTGTGAATGCTTTTACCGACCCCAGCGCACCTCTAGGAGGCAAAGCAGATCGGCAAATCATTATTACCAACTCCATTATCAGTTTTGCCAGAAAGAATGATGTGCCGGTGTTGTTCTCAACTATACGGTATGACGGGCATGAGCTTGAGGATGCTGGAATTTGGATCAACAAGATTGGTGGTCTCACTACTCTGGCATCCAATCTAAAAGGTAGTGAAGTAGATTATCGTCTTGACCGCCGTCCTGAGGATGCAGTTATCGTGAAAAAATTCGCAAGCTGCTTTTTTGGCACTGATTTAACGTCCCGACTGATCGCGAAACAGATTGATACGTTGATCATTACAGGCTGCACCACAAGCGGATGCGTAAGAGCCACAGCTGTTGATGCCTGTCAATCAGGTTTCAGGCCAGTGGTTGTAAGTGATGCTGTAATGGATCGTGTTGAAGCTTCTCACCATCAGAGTCTGATTGATATAAGCCTTAAATACGGTGATGTTCTGACGTCCCTGGAAACGATGGCCAAGATTGAAAACCGTCATCAATAGGTAAGTTAATCAGTCAAATTTAACAGGAGTCATTATGAAGCGAAGCGCGATCGTAGTGGGCGGGTCTATAGCCGGTTTACTTACTGCGAACATTCTTGTTCGCCATGGTTGGAATGTGAAACTCTTTGAGCGTTCCTCTAAGGGGCTGGAGGCCCGTGGTGCTGGTATTGCCATGCAAAGGACACTCCGTCATGCACTGGAACTCTCAGGAGTCGATGTCAGCAAAGAACTTGGCATCGGTATTAACAACAGGATTGGCTATTATCCGGACGGCTCAGTAGTAGCGCGCTGTGAATATGCTCAGACAACTACCTCCTGGGGGCTACTTTATGAAAGTTTGCTGACCGCACTTCCCGCAGGCATCTTCCACAAAGGCGCTATGGTTGAAAGCGTTATTAGCGAACCTGACTTCACCAAAGTCCGTCTAAGCACCGGTGAGGTGCACCAGGCGAGTTTGGTGATTGGGGCTGATGGCATACACTCAAGCGTTCGTGAAAACGTAGCCCCTGAAATTAAGCCCACCTATGCAGGGTACGTAGCATGGCGCGGTATGCTGGAGGAAAATGAGTTTCCGTCTGAGTTATCCATTGATGACTTCAGCAGTTTTAGTTTTGGTTTTTTAAACAACGAGGAAGCTGTTGCTTATCCTGTAGCGGGTCCAGGGGGATCGATTGAAGTTGGCACGCGACGCTTCAATATGATGTGGTACCGCCCGGCACCAAAAAATGAGCTGTATGACATCTTAACCGGTTCAGACGGGGTTCATTATCCCACTGGTATCCCGCCTCATTTGATACGTACTGACGTTATTAACAACATACGCAAAACGGCTCTTTTATTACCTCCTCTGTTTGCGCGCACTATTCCTGCAATGAAGTCGCTCTTTGTACAGCCCATTTTCGATCTTGAAAATGAAAATCTCAACTTTGGAAGAGTTACGTTAGTTGGTGATGCCGCATTTGTTGCCAGGCCTCATTGCGGTGCAGGTGTTAGTAAGGCAGCTGCTGATGCCGTTGCTTTATTTGAAGCATTGGAGGCGCATGAAGACATTCCTGAAGCACTGGAAAAATATTCATCAGACCGTGTCATGGCCGGTAAAAATGCCGTCAACTGGGCTAGAAAACTTGGAACATACTTGCAATGTGAAGGAGATAGACAGTCTGACAATGGCAAACCTGTTTCGGCGGAAGAAGTCGTCAGGTACACCGGTATTGAGTTGAGTGAGATAAGTAACGTTCTTTTCAGTTAATGGTATAGATAGGAGATGAATATGCAATATTCTGATCACATTACTGAACTGCAGGTCAAGGTGGTTGACTCTGCTACAGACTGTCCGGAGCTTCACATTGTGGATGGTCAGGGAACAGTCAAGGTACTGTTCTGGCCGGGGAATGGTTCACTGAAACGCAGCATGCACTATCACCAGCTGCAAGATGGAGCCAGTCTTTTTCCCCTGCAGCATCCTTTTGATTGTGTTTACTACGTCCTTAAGGGGACTGGAAACATCAAAGACGGTTTGACCGGGGAACAACAAAGTCTGGTTGAAGGCAGCATAATCCATATTGATAAACACGAAAGTTACACAATTACTGCCGGAAATGATGGGGTAGATTTTGTAGGGGGGCCTTGTCCTCCCGATAATAAGTTGTATGAAAAGATAAAATCTCAAGGGGAACATTAATATGCCGATTCGTCTCTTCCACCGTGATAAACCCACCTTGAAGGTCCCGCTGATTTCGAAAGATGCACGCTTTATTGCATGGCCGGGAACGAATATCTGGAAAGCGACGATGGGATACGTTGTTCTCGAGAACGGTGAAGCGAACGCTCCTCATACGCATGCATTCTCTGACGACACTATCTTTGTGCTTGAGGGAACAGGCATCGCTAGAGATTACACCAATAATCTTGATATACCTGTCTACGCGGGCTGTGCTGTCAATGTTCCTCAAGGGATTGAGCATGCAATTCTGGCTAATCATGACGGACGAATGGTCAACATTGGCGGCCCATCACCGGCTGATTTGGGAATGCTTAAGCATATAGGCGTTATCTCTATGGAAGCTGAAATTCCGGAAGACTAATGCAATGACCTTATTGGGCTGGAATTAAAAAATGACAACTTATCTGTGTAATGCATGTGGAACGGCGTACCCTGACTCGGATAATCCGCCAGAAGCATGTAAAATTTGTGATGATGAACGCCAATACGTTCCTTCAAGTGGCCAGAGTTGGACTGAACAAAATTCGCTAAATAAAAGACATCGTAATGCCTGGCGTCTGATGGAGCCCGGGTTATTCTGTCTCCAAACTGTTCCGGCTTTTGCTATTAATCAGCGAGCATTTTTAATTACAACACCTGCAGGCAATATTCTTTGGGATTGTATAGCGCTTCTCGATAACAGCACGCGTGAAATTATTCATTCACTCGGAGGCCTGAAAGCGATAGCAATCTCTCATCCTCATTACTACACCACGATGCAGGACTGGGCTAAGGAATTTGATTGCCCTGTTTACCTTCATGAAAGTGATAAGGAGTGGATTGTAAGACCCGATAGTAAGCTTCATTTATGGCAGGGTCGTGAAATGGAGTTGTTCCCAGGTTGTAAACTCATCTGCCTTGGTGGACACTTCGCCGGTGGAACAGTCATGTTATGGTCAGACGACGGAGACAAAAAAGGTGTCATACTGGCTGGAGACATTGTACAGATAACACCGGGTGCTCATCATGTGTCTTTCATGTGGAGTTATCCTAATATGCTTCCACTGCCGATAAGGCAGGTGAAAGATCTTAATGAACGGATTCAGCCATACTGTTTTGAAAAAATATATGGTGCATTCGAAGGTCAAGATGTTCTCAATAATGGTAAAAAAATTATTTCAGAAAGTGCTGGGCGATATATGCAGCTTTTGAATGGGGGTGATTAATTTTAAATCTGGTTGGTTTTTGATTTAGAAATACATCTGTTTATAAATCTCATCTGATTTGTCCTTCTGAGTTAATAAACACAGAGGGTTGATTTTTTTGACCATACACAACTGGAGTATTTCGCATGTTAAAAGTAAAGCTGAAACCTGCCTTACGTTTTTCCTTCGCCGCAATTTTACTGTCATTTTATTCAAATGTGACGACGGCTGCCGAAAAAGTCCGGGTGGGGGTAATTACTAAGACTTATTGGCCTACCGTGATTGTTAATTATGGTATAGATAATAAAATTTTTTCTGATGCTGGAATCGATCCTGAAGTTACTGTTTATCGCAGCGGTGGCGATGCATTTCAGGCAATGGCTGCAGGTGCCGCAGATATCATTATGGGTGGACCTGCAAGCACCGCTACGGGGCGTGATAAAGGGATAGACAGTAAGATGGTAGGTGGAGGGGGTTCCGGTATTGCCGGTTGGTTCCTTGTTGTACCTAAAGATTCCACGATTAAAAGTGTGTCTGATTTACAGGGTAAAAAAGTAGGTATTACATCAGCTGGATCAAGTTCAGATATTCTGAGCAGATGGGTGGGAGAGAATAACCATATTAAATTTACTCGAGTTCCCTTAGGTGGGGCTGGACTTGTTCCAAATTTGGAAAGTGGCAATGTTGACGCTGCTTTATTTTATGCACCGATTAGCTATCAAATGATTTCTTCGGGTAAAGTGCGACCGATTATCGATTTCAGTAAAATGCTACCACCTGTACTTGGAGATTTGTGGGTAAGTCCAGATAGTTACATAAGTAATAACTCAAAGGAGTTACAAAGCACCATCAACGCAATCTATAAATCAGTTAAAGAGTTTCAGTCAGACAAAAATGCCGTGAGCATCATTGCAAGTAATGATGGCGTTTCCCAAGAGGTCGCCAAGCAGGAGTTTGATGAAATTTATAAACCTTTGATCACTGATGGCTCTATCGATATTGAAAAGATGACGCGTTGGTTAGATATGGCGAAAAAAGGGGGAATGAATAGCGTTGCGCCAGTTGAAAGTATCTATACATCATCATTTCAGATTAAGTAAAAAATTAAATTAAAGGTATGGAAAATCTGGTATGGCTTACAGAAATGGCATTGTGCGGATTTTGTGCCTAGTTGTTCTGGCATTAATCTGGGAACTCGTGAGTCAGAGCGGCTGGGTTTCTTCCCAGCTACTTCCTCCGCTGAGTGAAGTTACGTTAACTGCTTATCAATTGATCCAAACAGAAGAGGTTCAGATTAATTTAGCTTCGACTATGATAGTGGTGTTTTCTTCGTTTATAACAGCAGTCGTCATAGGCATTCCTGTGGGAATAATGATAGTCTCAAACTGTTACTGGAAGAAGGTACTAATGCCATTTGTCATGTTTCCTTTGGGAATTCCTAAATCAATATTTTTGCCTGTTTTTTTACTGGTTTTTGGTATTGGTTTCGGACAGAGATTTGCGTTCGGCGTATTTTCTGCCATTTTCCTTGTTATTATGAATTGTGGTACGGCTATTTCTTCCGTTCAACCGAGTCATCTTTTTACTGCTAGAGCATATGGGGCAAGTATGGGACAGATAAGCCGATACATTTATCTTCCGGCCATGCTTCCAACAATATTAGAAGGGTTACGCCTTACGATGATTTTCACACAAACTGGAGTGATACTTGCAGAGATGTACGCATCCAGAACTGGTGTCGGAACACTGCTTAACAACTGGGGTGAGGCTTATCAAATTTCTAACCTCCTTGCTGGTATTTTATTAATTTCATTATTTTCAATTTGCATTAATGAAGCGTTCATATGGTTTGAACGCCGGTTAATGGGAGCATATGAATGAATCAGGTTATTGCAAAAAAAGCTTTCGAAATTGACCGTTTAAATCTCTCTTATCAGAAAGGGACTGAAAAAGTTAACGTGCTTTCGGACACCTCTTTTTCGATAGAACAAGGTAAATTTATCGTCCTGGTAGGTCCCTCTGGATGTGGGAAATCCTCATTGCTCATGACGATGGCTGGATTACAGGAGCCCAGTAGTGGAAGCATCATTTGCAATAATCGGGAGTTGAATGGGGCTGACCCGGACAGAGTAGGGGTTGTTTTCCAGGATTCTAACCTATTTCCTTGGATGACAGCGATTGACAACGTAGCGTTTCCATTAATGTTAAAAAAAGAGGCGAAACATATGCGCCTTGAAAAAGCACGTAATGCGCTTGAACTGGTGGGTCTCTCTGGTAGCGAAAAACGCTATCCCAGAGAACTCTCGGGTGGTATGCGACAGCGCGTTTCCATTGCACGTGGATTGGTTCAAGATCCTCCTGTTCTCATGATGGATGAACCTTTTGCGGCTCTGGATGAACAGACCCGTTTAGAAATGGGTGATGAATTACTTCGTATCTGGAGCAGAACAAAGAAAACAATCGTGTTTGTCACTCACGGTCTCAGCGAGGCGGTTTATCTTGCAGATGAGATTTATGTGATGGCTGCTAGACCTGGAAGAATTGTAGAAAAAATTAAGGTTGACCTGCCTCGCCCCCGTACGTTTGAAACCATGTCGATGCCATTATTTAATGAAATACGTGATCATATTTGGTCTAAAATCAGGAAATCATGATGGTGCTTAAAGTTCCGGCACGTTTCGTGCAAATATTATTGGTAATTATTTTAGCCAGCATTTGGGAGTTGTTACCTCGTGCTGGACTTGTACCTCCTATTTTTCTGCCTAGTTTATCCGCTACGCTTATTGCAGGATATACGGATTTTGCTGAGTTAAGTGGCCACCTTACAACAACACTCGGTGAAGTTGCGCTTGCACTTTCCATATCATGTTTGACTGGTGTAGTTGCCGGACTACTGGTTGGTATCAGTGTAACTGCACGTCCGATTATCTTACCTATGGCTTCAAGTGCCTATGCAATTCCAATCGTCATTCTCTATCCCATAATAACAGCATGGCTGGGGGTTGGTGCTGAGTCAAAAATTATATTTGGCGGATTTTATGGTTTCTTTCCTGCATTTCTGTCAGTCGCTGCGGGAGTACATTCGATACCTTCTGCCTATGTATTGACAGGTAGGAGCTTGGGAGCATCTCGGCTTTCTCTTGCATGGTATGTTTTAGTCCCTGCAGCTCTGCCTACGATTCTTGGAGGCATAAGACTTGGAGGTGCTCTGGCCATTGTCGGGGTGATTGTAGGCGAAATGCTTACTTCATCATCTGGTCTGGGTTACTACATATCGTACAATCGAACCATGATGGATACCCCAAAGGTTTATTCTGGGATTATTCTCGTTATTCTTTTAACTTTAGTATTTGACTCATTTATCGGTTTTTTACAATGGTTAACTGAGAGGAGAAGATAACTACTTCTTTAACGCATAGCAATTCACTATATGACATATAGTTATCCGATATTTGTATTAAGGTGTTGTGAGCTGTATATTCTAATGGCCAGGAAGTGAATTTTTTATCATGTATGATAGCCATGGCATTGGGATTCTCAAGGTAATTCCAGTTTCTAATTTAGAGAAAGGTGTTATGCCTTTTATGGGGTCTGATAAATGCTTATTTATTTTATAATCAGTTCATGTTTTAGAACGCTAAACGCTTTGGCGTGCTTTAACAAATTCGATAATCATCATTTATCCAACTTCAGTAAAGTAAATGTAAATGTAAATGTAAATGAAGGTGAATATCTATGGTTCATGCTTTGAATTAGTGGTTTGTTGTTTTTTCTAGAGCCAATAATTACTTATAAATTTTATTTTCATGTTAAATGTGATTCTGGAGGTCAATATGAGTTTAGGGCGCAACATCAAAGAAAATGATAATGTTTTTCGTATACCTGATACGGTTCTGTATTCTCCATCAGCAATTCCTGATGTTAATGCATTACGAAAATGTTGGCATCCGGTTGCCTATTCAGAAGAAATTCAGGATCAGCCTTATTCCTCAAGACTGCTTAATGAACAAATAGTATTGTGGCGCAATAAAGAGAACAGCATCCAAGCAGTTGCTGATCTTTGCATACACCGTGGTACTGCTTTGTCTATTGGAAAAGTTGTAGATGGTGAAATTATGTGCCCATATCACGGTTGGCGTTTTCGTGGAGATGGAGCATGTACCATGATCCCACAACGAGAAAATCCCCGTCACATTCCTGATAAAGCCCGGGTAACTGCATACCAAGCACAGGAACGATATGGCATCGTATGGGTTGCTCTTGATACACCGCTATGGAATATACCTGATATCCCAGAATTCGATGAGCCAGAATTTCATGTTATTTCAACTGGACCCTATGACTGGCAATCTGACGCGTCTCGTCAACTAGAGAACTTTACAGATTTTGGACATTTCCCATGGGTTCATACGGGCTTACTTGGTGATCCCGAGCGGGTAATTGTACCCAAGTACCAAGTCGAAACTGATGAACATGTAATGCGCTATCATTTTATGCGTCCTGAAGCACCCCAAGCGGGTAAAGCATCAGTGTGGGGGCGTGAAAAGAAAGATGTTCTTCCTGTGAGGCACTCATATTACGAGCTTCACTTACCTTACACTATTGTACTTCGGCAGGACTGGGGGGGAGCAGATAAAATGGTCCACTTATTCGTATCCCAACCTATTGGAAAGGATAAAAGCAGAGCATTTTTAAGAACCGCACGAAACTATGCTCATGATCAGGATCCAAGAGTTCTTCAAGAATTTACAGATATAGTGTTGGATCAAGACCAAACGATTGTTGAAAGTCAAAGGCCCGAATTTGTTCCTTTTGACTTGGCCGATGAACTTCATCTGGATTTTGATTTAGTGGCAATTAATTATCGTAAATTAATGAGGGCGACTGGGCTTGCGTTAAAGGTTGGCACCCCACCTAGAATGTAATAAACAAATATACGATTTACCTATGGTAATTTATTCATGGTTTTTGTTTTATTTTAAAGTATGGTGTTTTTTTCATTATTTTTTAGGTGGTTGAGTAACCATAATTAAAATAAATTCCAGGTATAGTTGCAGGCTATCGACGGCATAGTTATCAGGTATTTGTTTGCGTTAAGGCTTGCAATTATATTTTATCTAGCATTGATTCATTTAATTGTGTTATTCATTTGAGCAATTTGTGGAGGTAGGTGTGAAGCCGGGTAACTTAATTTTCAAAGAAGATTCTTCAATTGATGGTGCTATTTTAAATGACTGGCATGTTGTCGGTTTTTCGCATGAACTTGAGGCTGGAAAATTAATTCCAGTTCGTTTGCTTGGCCGCGATTTGGTAATGTGGCGCCAGGCGAGCGGTGAAGCCCATATCTGGGAAGATCTATGTATGCACCGCGGGGCTCGCTTATCAAAAGGGTATATCAAAGATGACCAGGTTGTCTGCCCTTATCATGGGTGGCGCTATGATGGTACAAGTAAATGTACATTGATCCCCTCTACTCCGGATCAGCCAGTCCCTCCCCGTGTTAAAGCGTTTGAACATAAGCTCCAAGAAAAATATGGGTTTATTTGGGCGTCAATCGGTGAGCCTCAGCAGGAGCTGCCTTCATTCCCTGAGTGGGGTGCTGAAGGCTACCGTAATATTCTGACCGGGCCACATGACTTTAATGCAAATGGCTACCGTGCATTGGAGAATTTTTGTGATGTTACCCACTTCCCATTTGTACATGGAGGTCTGAATGGTGTCGAATCCGAACCGGACCCGATTGGTGATTATCAGGTCTTTGAAGAAAACGGGAGCCTTTATACCACTCCTGTGACTGTATTCCAGCCCCAAGGGGATCCGCGTCGCGTTCCTGTGCAGTCAAGTTACTCGTTTTCTTGTCTGCGTCCACTGGTTGCAACATTACGTAAGCAGATACGTGTCGTGGATCCTGAAGGTAATGTCTCAGAGCATGAAGACGATTACTGGCTCTTCTTCACAGCACAACCTGTTGATGAAACACACTGTATTGCGCGAGTTGGAATGGCCATGAACTTTGGTAATGAGCTTTCGGATGAGCAGATCAGAGCTCGTCAGGAACTTATATTCGAGCAAGATATTGAAATTGTAGAAACTCAGAGGCCAGAACGTATACCAGTTGACCTACGTGCTGAAATGCATCATCGGGTAGACAAGTTGAGTGTTCAGTACCGTAAGTGGCTTAAGGACATGGGCGTCACCTATGGCACCATTGATAACGACTGGATTTAACGACACATTATTCCAGGAGAACGTTGATGGATAATGCATTTGAAGGAATTGAAATCACTACCGTCCCAATGCGAGTCGTTTCATTTGTGTGGGAGAATGAAAAGATTCGTTCTTTCCGTCTTTCTACGGTAGATGGTTCGGCCGTAGGAGATTTTACGCCTGGTTCTCACATTGAACTGCACTTAGCGCAAGGCTTGCGCCGTGCATATTCAATAATTCGGTTGTCTGAAGATTGTACAGGTTATGAATTAGGAGTTCTGCATGTTGATGGAGGGAGAGGCGGTTCTCGATACATACACGAGCGTTTGCGTGTTGGAGACATAATTGAGATAACACCTCCTCGAAATTTCTTTCCACTGACTGAAGGTGCCACACATACAGTTTTCCTGGCCGGAGGAATAGGCATAACACCTTTCTTCTCAATGATAGAAAGATTGATGCAGACTCAGGACAGTTGGGAAATTTATTACTGCATACGTTCCTTAAGTACAGGAGCATTTCTTAATCGATTTGATCTTGATGATGACCGAATTCATCTGCATATTGATGAATTGGAGGGAATAATAGATATTAAATCTATGGTTCATAAATCTACTCCAGGCACTCATTTTTACTGTTGTGGGCCGGGAGGAATGCTTGATGCTTTTATCAAAGCAACACAGCACCTTGATCAGGAATGCGTCCATTTAGAATCCTTCCTGCCGGCAGTCGTAGAAGAACACGATGGCTTTGAAGTTGAGTTGGCTCGCTCGGGTAAAAGGATCCCGGTACGACATGACGAAACAATTCTTGATGCGCTACTCAACGCTGGTTTTGACCCTCCCTATTCATGCCAGCAGGGCATATGCGGCGCATGCGAGTTGACTGTCCTCGAGGGAGTGCCAGATCATAAAGATGAGGTCTTATCTGGAAAAGAAAGGGCTTTGAATAACAAAATCATGATTTGTTGCTCGTCTTCAAAATCGCCCCTTATTAAGCTCGATTTTTGACTACCAGTCACTACTTAAGGGATTAAGTAGTGACTAATTATTTTTCAGATATTCTTTCATTGAATCAATAAAATGTGATGCCAATGGAGTTATTATATCTCTATGTGGAGTAAGTGCATAAACATTATTCTTGTCAGGCTGATGATCACTTAAAATTTCTGTCATAACACCATTTTCGAGTTCTCGGATGACATGAAAGCGGTAGAAATTACCTATCCCCAAACCACCTTGGCAAGATGCCTTGAGCACATCCCCATTATCCGAACTCAGAGGTCCATGTAACTGAATCTCTCTCCTTTCTCCTCTCTCCTCTACTATCCACGGCTCAGTTATTCCTCCAACTACGTTAAGCAGACACCTATGACTATATAACTCGTCAATATTCTTAGGTATACCATGTTTCTGCAGATATTCATTTGATGCGCAAAAGACACGTGGTGCTCTGCCAATATTAACATTGGAATAACTTGTGTTATGTTTTTCGTTGACCATGAATGCTATATCTATTCTTTCATTTACCAAATTAGGGGGGGTGGAACTAGCATGTACTTCTATTTTTACTTCAGAGTTTTCATTCACAAATCTGGTAATAACAGTTGCGAGAATCGACGCTGAAAATGATGGGGTAGCTGATATTCTAAGTCTGCCTGTGAAAAAATCTTTAGGCATTAAAAATGAGACAGATTGATCAACCTCTCCCAAAATAATTTTACATCTCTCATAGAAATAGGATCCTATTTCTGTTATAGACACTTGTCTTGTGGTTCTGTTAAATAGTGCACTGCCAATATTTTTTTCAAGATTGGATATGTGACTTGTCACAGTAGATGCTGAAAGGTTAAGTTTTCGGGCAGCTATAGAGAAATTTTGGACATCAGCAACCATAACAAATACCTTCAATGTGAGAATTGATGAAGAATCAAGGCTGGGAGTTTTCATTATGATTTACTCACTGAAATGGGATTTTTCGGAAGACTTTTCACGATAATAATTTTCCATCATTTTAAGCAAGATCTATGATCTGCTACCTTTTATCAATACTCATTATTGGACATTTAATACTTAATACTAGACATTCATTATCATCTTGCAGATTAAGTAATGATGATTCCATTATCGCTTTTTTAAGCAGAGTTCTTTGTCAGTAACTTAATTTAACAATTATCTACTGTAGGCATAAAAATTGCAGGGTTATAGGTAATTGCTGGGAATGTTGACAAGAAAGGTATTGAAAATGAATTTATCGCAGTTGACTTATTTTATCCGCATTGCAGAGTTAGGAAATATCTCAAAGGCAGCTTTAGAATTACACATCTCTCAACCCTCGTTATCGGCATCAATTGCAAAACTCGAGGATGAGCTTGGTGTCCCCCTTCTGAGTCGCCAATCTCGCGGGGTTTTGCTTACAGGGGCAGGGCATGAATTTTTAGTTCATGCGCGTCGCATCTTAGCTGATGTTGATCGTGCTATTGATTCTGTTCAACTTAATAACAGGAAATCTTGCAGGCGGATTCGCGTTGCATGTTCTACTTCCATAACTAAGGCTATTTCAGAGTACATTTATGAGCAATTGCCCAGAGGTGAAGGATCTTACTCTGTAAACATTGTTGAGGCTATGCCTGGTCACATCCCCAAACTTTTGAGAGACAACCTGGTTGATATAGCTGTTGTGTACGAACCTACAGATATGCTTGAGGAAATGTCCTTCACGCAGTATGAGCCGACACTGAGTTTAATCGTATCAAGTGATCATTCGCTGAGTAACAAAGATAAAGTGAGCTTTGAAGAGTTAGAATCCTCAAAATTTGTTCTTCCAAGTGGTTCGCATCCAATCAGGACAGTGGTTAATCGTGAGTTACTGAAGCGTCAGCTTTCTCTCGATATAATTGATTGTGACAGTCTGCCAGCCATGGAAAAGTTAATGAGGAAAAGTGGATATGTGACCATCATGCCTTCGTTTGGTTTTAATGAGGGTATTGAGTGTGGGGACTTACGCTCAATAGCCATAAGGGAGAGTGATCTTCGTTGGGGTATGGCGATAGTTGTTGATCCAATGCAACATGCAGATGAATCAGTAATTTCAGTTTGTGATATTTTGCATAATGGCGTTCTCAGAGCACTGTCTGGTAAGTAAGGCTTCTCAAAATAAGCGTGATGAACTCTTAATCAGTTTATTGCACTAAAAAATTGCTTGCGCACTTAAATGGTGGTCCTTTTCAGTGCATGTAAAGGCGGTGATCCGCATAGGTCTAAACTTGGTGTAAAAAAATGCAGTCAGACATGGTCTACCTGAGCTTCTTATATCGAAGCGTTATCTGCCATTGATATCGCATTGTGGGATATTGCCGGACAAGCCGCTGGATTACCCGTCTGGAAATTAATGGGCGGACGTTTCCGCGACAAAATAACCGCGTATGCCACGGGGTGTTATTACCCGGAGGATTTCCGCAATCTCCCTTCGCTGTTAACAGCACTGCACGCCGAAGCCGTGAGTTACGCTGATGTGGGATTTGGGTTGCTGAAAGTCAAAATCGGTATGCTCTCGTTAGAAGATGACATTGCCCGTTTGCGCACCATCCGTGACGCGGTTGGCCCGAAAATCGGCTTACTTGTTGATGCGAACCATGCCTACAACGCGACGACCGCTGTAGGTATGGGCCGCATGATGGAGGAGTTAGGCGTGTTGTTCTTTGAAGAACCCGTGGTGCCAGAAGATCGTGAAGGTTATCGCAAAGTGCGTGCGGAAAATCCGGTGGCGGTTGCCGGAGGAGAGTGTGAATTCACCTGTTACGGATTTAGGGATTTCATCGCCAGCGGTTGCGTTGACATTGTGCAACCCGATTTGGCCGTCTGTGGCGGTTTCACCACCTTCATCCATATTCTCGCGCTGGCGAACAGTTGGGGGGTAGCGTCGGAGCCGCATGTCTGGGGCCCGGGCATTGCCGCTGCGCTGCATGCTGTCGCCAGCATTCCGGCTTTTTTTTCACCGCCAATGGTGTGCCGCTGCTCAATCAGCCGGTCATTGAATTTGACCGCAAACATAATCCACTGCGTGACGACATACTTACCCAGTATTCTTATTGAGGAAAATCATCATGCGATATCAGGGAAAAAACTTGTTAATTACCGGTACTGCAGCAGGGCTGGGGCAGACGGGGGGGCGGACGATTTCCTGGACCTTCAGGAGATAATTCATGCACTCATATGAGGACCGGATCCGGGCTGTTGAGCTTTATTATCGATATGGTAAAAGGCTGACAGTTGTTGTCCGAAAGTTGGGCTATCCATCCGTTAAACAGCTTTCCCGGTGGGTTCGGATTTATGAAGAGGCCGGTGACTTACCCAGGGAATTAAAGCCAAGAAAACGCTATTCACACGCACAGAAAGTCGCCGCGGTTGAGCATTATCTTACGCATGGTGGTTGCCTGGCCTTCACGCGTCGCGCCATTGGCTATCCCAGTAGCGAAGTGCTGAAGAGCTGGATCGAAGAGATTTATCCGGGACGACGCCCGCTGATTATTCGTTCGAATACAAACAAATGCTTCAGCCCGGAGGAAAGAACGCAAGCCGTCCGCGAGCTTTGCACCCGACGTGGAACCGCCCTTAAAGTGGCACAAAAGATAGGTATCAGCGTCCCGGTCCTGTACAAATGGAAGAAAGACCTGATCGACGATGAGGCTTATCAATCCATGCGTAAACGTAAACCAGCTTCTCAGGATAAGCAGCAGGATGCACTGCGCGATGAAATAAAGCAGCTTAAACAGCAGGTTCATCAGCTACAGCTTGAGCGTGACATCCTGACAAAAGCGAATGAACTGATAAAAAAAGACATGGGCATCAGCGTCCTGACCCTGAAGAACAGGGAGAAGACCCGACTCGTTGATGCCCTTAAGGAAATCTATCCCGTTGCTGAACTGCTCAGTGCTCTGCATCTTGCCCGTAGTTGCTATTTTTATCACAAAGCAAGCCTGCGTCTGCATGACAAGTACGCGAAAATACGTGTAACCATGGCAAAGATCTTTGAGGGAAATTATCGCTGCTATGGCTACCGGCGTCTCCACGCGATGCTCCGTGAAAACAACACGTATATCTCAGAAAAGGTCGTCCGCAGACTGATGGCTGAAGAACAGCTGATTGTCAAGCGTGCCGGGCGGCGGCGATACAGCGCTTACTGCGGAGAAATCGGTCAGGCACCCGAAAATCTCCTCGCCAGAAATTTTCGCTCCGGCAGGCCAAATGAGAAGTGGCTGACTGATATTACCGAGTTCCACCTTCCGGCAGGCAAGGTCTACCTGTCGCCAGTCATCGACTGTTTTGATGGCAAAGTGGTGAGCTGGGCCATAGGGACACGTCCGGATGCAAAACTGGTAAATGCCATGCTGGATGATGCGATCGATACGCTCAGCGAAAATGAAAGACCGGTGATACACAGCGACCGGGGCAGCCATTACCGGTGGCCGGGCTGGCTGGATCGTATCAACGGATCGGGTCTTATAAGGTCCATGTCGCGCAAGGGTGGCTCGTCGGATAATGCGGCGTGCGAAGGCTTCATCGGACGGGTCAAAAATGAAATGTACTATGGCAGAAACTGGGCGAGCACAACGCTGGAAGATTTTATGTGCTTCCTGGACAGGTACATACGCTGGTATAACGAGAGTCGAATCAAAATATCATTAGGTGCAATGAGTCCGGTGAAGTACCGGGAGCATCTGGGGATCACAACATAGCAGTCCAGGAAAACATCCGCATCTCCGCGTACGACATTAGCGCTTTGGAGTAACACACAATGTCTATCCACATTGATAATGTCACCCTGATTTCCCGTTTTAAAATGTCACTTTCTGCTGCTTTCTGATGAAGAGAAAAGGGCCGCGGGGGGTTATTTCTTCAGGCCGGGTCTGAAGAGCAACGATTCATCCAGAACCGGATTAACTGCCCTGAGTTGTGCCTGAACCTGCGCACGCCTTTTGGGCATACTCTGGCTGCGCTTTCTTTTTCCTGCGGCTTCAAGTTCATCCTGTTTTTCCTGCGCCAGCTTCAGCACTGCGCCCAGCCTTTTGTTGTCCACGATACGGCCCTGGCTGATACAGTCCAGCTTGTCGAAAATCTGATACTCCAGGGTTCTGCTTCCGTGGCGGAATGCGAGCGTGCCGTCCGGGTAATCAAAGGCCATGATTTTCTCCCCGGCAATGCGTGAGTTTCCTTCACTGGATTCAACCAGATAAAGAATCTTATCGTACTGAAATGTCAGTGATTTTGAGAGCGTGCGCAGCGTCTGCCAGGCAAAGATATCGTCCAGCTCTGGGTTGCTTTCTGAGACGGCGCGGTGCAGGTTTTTCGGGTATTTTGCCGGCCTTGCAAAACGGCGATTGAAGTCGCTGATAAAAGTCTCAAGCCAGGCGTTGGCGGCATCAATGCCGGTGATGTTCTCAAGCCGCATCTCCTTAACCAGCCGATCCTGCAGCGTCAGGTTGGCGCGTTCAACGCGCCCCTTGGCCTGTGAGCTGTTGGCACAGATAAGGTCGATGTTCAGATCGTGCAGTGCGCGTCCGAACTGCGTCATGCCGGTACGTCGCGTTTCGGCCTGGCTGACGTGAAACACCGCGTGCTTATCACTGTAAAACGCCACCGGCTTGCCGTGTTTATCAATGTAATCGCGCGTGGCCATCATGTAATCGAAGGCCGACTCACTCTGGCAGAAACGCAGGTGCATCAGACGACCGGTCGCGTCATCAACGTAAACCAGCAGGCAGCATTTTGGTGCGCGGCCTTCGAACCAGTCATGGTGTGAACCGTCAATCTGGATCAGCTCGCCCAGGCAATCCCGCCGCTGGCGTGGCTGATAAATCCGGGGCTGACGGCGGGCGTGTGGGATCCAGAGTCCGTCAGCAGTCATCCAGCATCGCAGTGTCTCAACGGAGATCTTAATCCCGTGGCGCTCCTGGAGCTTTTCTGCGGCGAGCGTGGGTCCGAAGCCGACATAATTTTCACGCAGCAGAGTCAGGATGCGGTGTCGCAGTGTGTCATCAATACGGCGCGTGCCGGGCTTGCCACGTCGTGCGTTGATAAGGCCGGCGGCACCAGACTCGCGGTAGCGGTTCATCAGCCGCTGAACCTGACGTTCGGTAAGATTAAGCTGAGAGGCCGCATCACGGCGACGCAGACGTTTTTCGATTACAGCCTGAATGACGGGAAGGCGGTGAAGTTCTTTGTTCGACATGGTCACCAGCATCAGCAGAGATCTCCCAGAAAAAGTGGCAAACGCGCCTTATCTGGGTGACATTATGAATCAGCTAAAAAGTGACATTATCAAATGTGACTCTCAATCGATGTTAAAGCTAAGCAGAGATGACCGGGTCCAGGCTAAGCTGAGTTGTCCGTCTGTTGTGTTAAACGCAGGGTCTAACGGCCAAATATTTCTTCACTGCGCGTCTGCAAATCATTCACGGCTTCCAGCAAATCGTCTTCGTTGATGGCCCGCTGCCGCTTTTTTGCCGGGTCCTTTTTAGCGCTTCTGCGGCTTGGTCCGTTACCAGCCGGAAGTCCCTGAGAGCGCGTGTTATCACGCTTGTCCTGCATCAGCTTAGCCACCGCCAGCGCGTGGCCCAGCCGCTTATTATCAATGATGGCACCCTGGTCAACCTCAGACAGCCGGTCATAGGCAGAGTAGGGAAGTACCGTGCCGTGACTCCTGAGCTCAATCCGTCCATCCGGGTACTGCCACGCATCCAGATACTTACCCATCGCGCGGCGGCTGTCATCGTTATCTTCCAGCAGCAACAGCATTTTATCGTAGCGGACCGTCAGCGATTTTGAGACCTTGCGCGGCTCACGCCAGGTAAATATCAGGTTGAGGTCGTCGTCCGCATCGAGCGGCCGGTGAACGTCAAAATCGTGCCTCGGTGCCTTCGCAAAACGGCGGTTGTAGTCCGCCATAAACTCAGCGGCAAAGGCGTTGGCCGCGTCAGGCGTACTGATGCCATGCAGCCTGAGCTCCTTGACCAGCCGGTCCTGCAACGTGAGATGCGCACGCTCCACGCGGCCCTTGGCAGAGCTGGTATTGGCGCAGATGCCGGTGATGTTCAGCTCGTTCATTGCTCGTCCGAACTGCGTCTGACCGTCGCCGCCGGTCGCATTTTTATTGTTGATGCGGAACACACTGGCTTTGTCGCTGTAAAACGCCAGCGGCTTGCCGTGCTGCTCCAGATAGCCGCGTGTGGCTTCAAAATAGGTGAACGTGGACTCTGATTTTACAAAATGCAGCTGCATCAGGCGGCTGGTCGCATCATCGACGTAAACCAGCAGCGTGCAGGCCGGACCGCGGTCTTCAAACCACCGGTGGTCGCAGCCGTCGATTTGTATCAGTTCGCCGACGCAGGCACGGCGGCAGCGTGGCTGCTGGATCTTCGGAGCGCGCTGCCTGCGCGGGATCCAGAGCCCGGCGCGCGTCATCAGCTTACGTACCGTCTCCTTGGATAACACCACGCCGTGAAGTTCGGCCAGCTTCTCGCAGGCCAGCGTCGGGCCGAAGTCAGCATAACGTTCGCGGATGATCTGAATGGCGTGTTCAGCAAGGCCTTCGGGCAGTTGATAGTTACTGGGCTTGCCGCGCCGCCGGTCGGCCATGCCGAGCGGGCCATCAGTACGGTAGCGCTGGAGCAGGCGGCGGCACTGTCTGTCAGAAATACCGAGACGCTCCGCAGCGAGATGTGTTGTCAGCCGCCGGTCGACAACATCCTGAATCACTTTAAGCCGGTTAACTTCGTTCATCGTGAAAAACTCCGCACCAGAAGCCGTCATCTCAGGGTCCTCAGCAGGTTGCCCGAAGCGGCCAGGTAAGCTTAGCTTAAAACGGTAATCTCAGCTTTGCTTCTATACACAAAGTGCAGATAACGTGAATTATGTTAAATAAGCTATCCGTTTCTTCCTGCCAAACCAAACCCGTAGTACCCTTCTTACTATTCGAATCTTAAAAACCTAAAAGACTCAACTATGGCTGTATCGTCCAGCTATTTTTCGGGATGTATGAAGGACACGGAGGATGCTCACTCTGGTCTCGTCAGCCACATACACAACTATGAAGGGAAAATGTGGTATTACGAGCTTTCTGTGTTTGACGGTGCGCCCGGCCTGAACTCCAGCCATAGGATTTTCCTTGAGTATACTCACCATCGCTACGAGCCTGTCATCGGCAGCAATGGCGACCAAAGCACCTGCTTCTTTGTTCAGGTAGAGAAAAATGTTTTCTCTGTCAGCCAGCGCGCGTCTTTCCCAGACTATATTCGTGGTCACAATTTCCCCTGAGCAGCCCGCTGTCGCAGATCATCCATGTGTTTTGTCACTTCATCATTGTTAAGGTACTCGCCTTCACCAGAGTTATGGCGATTGAACGCGTGGGCTATCTGTTGCTCCAGCCAGTGCTCATGATCACTGTTTTGAAATTGGAGTTCTTCTGCTGCCAGCTCTTCTGCGCGCTGTCGCATGAGTTCAGTAAGGCTCATCTGCTGGCGCTCAGCAGCAAGCATGGCCAAACGTTTCGTTTCATCATCTATCCGAAAATGAATAGTGCTGCTCATAATGTTGTCTCTTGTGGTGTCGTTTGTGTTGTCATTATGAGGGTAAACCATCTTAGTGTCATCCTCGGACACAAAACTAATCGAAACCGAAATGATAGTCAGACCCGGAACGGGACAGCAGATCAGTGCTGATCGTTCACTGAAATATGTATAAATAATCAGCATAAAGAAATGGCATGACAACAAAAGTTCGTTTCAGGGGGTTGTATTCTGCATCAGCGGTATGGAGGCGGCCGAAACTTATGATGCCATCGGGCGCAAGGCCGGTTACAGGGTTAAGGGTGACGCAAGCCACCCATCTCTGGCAAACGTTGTTTAAGCAGCAGCTTTTCAGCGCTTATTGGTTTGATGGTCACAGACGCAAGAAAGATACCGCGGCCTTGGGTCTGAAAGCGCCCCTATTCCTTGTAGTTACAGCATTCATTAATCAGCTACTGCAATTCCGGCCCTCTGGGCCGGGCGACGGATGCTGTTCAGCGGTGCTCATAGGGCATTAGCTCCGAGGTAGGTCTTGTTGGATGGGCAGAGAGTTACAGAAAGGGTTGATTACGGTAATTAATGTGTGTTGTAACTAAAAGTACTCCCCCTTTTGCCCGTGTGAACGGGCGCTGCTTTTATATTCTGAGCGAAGCGGACGCCTTATTTATCCACGCAGAATGTCTGCATGAAAAAACATTTATCTTTATGGAGATTTCTTCTGACGTAAGTCAGGAATATCCTGCAAGTAGTGCTGACTCTCCTTACGGGTAAAAGAGGCATATTAATTGCGGATAAATGTGTATAAAAAAACAGCACGCCTCCGGCGTGACCACTCTTCCCGGGGGAAGATAGCAACATCGCCCTTACGCTCAATTTTAAGGCCTACTGTTGTTATTAGCTGCACGTGCGACAGCAGTAAGCTGTCGCATATTGACCGTGTTGACACTCGCATGGAAGTGCATCAACTCAGACTTTAGCTGTTAGTGTTTTATAAAGCTCAACAGGTAACTCCCGCTCTTGCTTGATGAGTGCAGATATAACAGTTATGGTTTTGTTGTCCCTGATTTTGGCCAGCATAACAAAGCGGGAATGGCGTTCAACGAGGGTAACGATATAGGAGTTTTTCGAGCCTTGGATCAGATCACCTTCCCAGTGACCAGGTATGGCTTTGCCTGCGGCTTCCGGTGGCCTTTCGCTGAGAGGTATCGCATTCGGGATTGTCCCTAATCCTTTCCCTTTGAGTGATGACGTTCGGGGTCTACGCACCGCTCTTCCGCTTCTGAGGTATTGCTGCAGTTCTTTTTTTAATGCGCCCCAGGTTTGTATAAAAAGCGTTTTATAAATCGTTTCGTGTGACACATGCATTTCCTGATTATCCGGATAACAGCGTTTCAGCCAACCGGCGATTTGTTCCGCCGACCAGTCCTGATGCATCTTTTCTGCAATGATTTTACACAACGTGGGGCTTTCAATTAGCTGACAAGGTTTTGGTCTCAGAGCACTTTCCCACGCAGCAGTATCAGCTTTTGCTGCCCGGTATTGTTTTGCACCTCCGTGCCTCTTGATCTCGCGGCTAATCGTTGAGGGGGATCTTGATAATTTGTCAGCGATGTCCCTGATGCTTCGTTTTGCTACCAGCCCTCTGGATATCTCCTCTCTTTCATCAAGCGAAAGCGCTAACCGATGCCGCTTTCGGACAGGGGGACGGTATCCACCAGGCTGATGGATTGTGGGCATAATAGAAGAATGGTATCTGTCGAACATTCTGGCGATGTCATGCAGGGAATCACCTTGCTTGTCGAATGCCTCAGGGCGTGAAGCGGACGTTCGAAGCTTTTCTACAACACATACAGGCTTGTAACGCAGTCGCCTGTTTATCAACGGAGAGCTGGTTGCTTGGACAGCTCTAGCGTCGGATGAATCGTAAATGTATTATTCAAATCGCACTTAATTGTACTTTGTCAAGGACAAATCTCATCGCACTCATCGTATAGAAAAAAGCAGGGACTCCATATTGTAGGCTGCTAAATTTCAAAACCCAGAAGGTAATCGCATGATATTAAGTGCTAATCACGTCGGCTTTTCAGTTCAAAACATTGAAGACTCATTGTTTTTTTGGATAAATATTCTTGGCGGAGAATTATTACGCGAAGGAAAAATGTCTGGACCTATAATTGATGAGGTAACAGGCGCAAGGGGAGCTGATGTCCAAATGGCTTTGCTTGAACTCGCTGGTATTAAAATTGAATTACTGCAATACAATAACATTGAGCAGCCAGAAGAGCCTTCAGCACCTTATATCCCGGGCTACGCTCACCTTGCTTTTATAGTCGAGGAGCTTGATACGCTCTTGAGCAAAGTATCGGACTATGGCTGGAAGACGCCAGGGAAACCTCAGACAGTTTCCTTAGGACCTATGCAGGGAACAAGAGTAATATATTTACAAAGTCCTGATGGTCAGACGCTTGAGTTGATGGAGCACAGTCAATAAAGTCCACATTTTATTGTAAGTATCCCAGCTTTAGTTCCACGCACTTTTTGAGAGTTCCGATTTATCAGCCATCAGCGGGTTTCTACGGTCAGAGGGGCTCTTCCCGCCCATACCGCATCTGGTAATGTGTCAAACAGCGTTTCGATTCGTTCGTCATAGGTTTTGATGATTTCACTCACGACTTTAATTTGTGTCGCCAGTGCTGTTGCCATCAGAGTATTAGCCTCTATAACACTTTGATCTGTAGTCAATGGAATAGCGTTATCAATACTCGCAACGCGTTGCCCGGTAAGGACCATTGCGCGGCCACCTTTGGCATTCAGAAAGTTGCGGACCGTGTCGCGCCTGGCGCACTTCAGTTGCTGCAGACTGGGCCACCGTATAATCAGTTCACACAGCAGCAAGCTGCCCCGGTGTGAGAACCACTCCAGCGGCTGAGGATAATATTGCTTAAGCGTGTTGATGAGCCTGTCCACAAAGCGGCGTTTATCTTCGACCAGCAGTCGACGCTGCTCAACTAACTGCTGAAGTAACCGAATATCCGCATTGTCGGGTTCTATGGCTTTTATCTTTTGGGGATAACGTAGCATTAGTTCTAAAGCTAACTCAGCATCCTGCGGATCGTCCTTCGCACCACTTGGCCAGAAGGTCTGCCGATAGCGGGCCAAGGATAACGAGTGTACAGGAAAGACAGTAACAAATGGGTACTTCTGGAGAGCATACACGACCGGGCCTTTCTTCAGTTCAGGGGCAGCAGCCCCCTCGATGGCAGGCTGCAGTAATCAGCGTTCTTTCTGGATATGCCGGACGCTCTCGCGTGTCAGCTCTTCACGTTCCGGCTCCCGGCCCCGTGTGTCTGACGGCAGCTCCGGCCGCCGTTCAAGCTCACGGGCCACGCCGGCAAGTGTACTTTCTGACAGCGCCTGCTGTTGGGGTGCCCCCGGCTGTACCCGATCGCGTGCAAGCGCCTCCTGTACTTGCTTCAGTACCCCTGCCGGTATGCTGTCACTCTGGCCAGCAGTGGCAGAAATTCCCGGCTCCTGCGGCAGCGTGACCCCGGACAGTGTGTCCAGCACGGCGCGGACAGCTACACTGTCCGGGCCGCCGGCTTCGGCCGCCAGTGCAGCTGAAGCCTGTCTGACCAGGGCGGCATAGTCAGGTACGGGTTCGCCGGGCAGGAACGGCAGTTGCTGCCTCATGGCCTCCACCACCCGCATGGCCAGCAACGCAGACAGCTGTGCCCTGTCCCGTTCCGTCACCACCGGGACGGTGGTCAGGCTGGCTATCGCGCCCTCTGTCAGCAGCTGTCCAATGGCACGCAAGTCACGGCTGTTCTCCTGAGCACTGTCCCGTCCTGGCGCGGACGGAACGTTCTGACCGACTTCCTGGCCTTTTTCCAGTGCGTCCAGGGCTGCACGCAGTGCGGCACGCTCATCGGGCACTGGTGCATCCGGCGGCAGGTCGCGCAGCCCCTCCTGAAGCTCAGCCTGTACCAGACGCAGCAGTGTGGCATCAGGACGCCAGCCCCGTCCGGGCTGGCCACCGGCCACTTTCAGTAACTGGGCCGACGGCGGATGACGCCCGGTCAGCAGCAGCACGCCCGCCTGCGGCTTATCCCGTGCGGCTGCCAGCGCCTGCTGCAGGTCACTGACGATGACCGTCTCTCCGTTCCGGCTTTTCTGCACAATGGCAGCCTGTGCCCCACCGGTGATAAGCTGACGCACCTCACCCGGCTGTGGCTGACCGGCCTCCGCCGTCAGCGGAACCAGCGTCAGCCCCGCCGTCTTGCCGTTGCCGTCATACACCGGCAGCGCCAGGTGCGCGTCCGGGTATTTCTTCGTCGGCGGGATAATCCGGGCGGTGAGCGGTGCCCCCTTCAGCCCCTGCCCGCGCAGGAAGGCGCGCCCGATCGCCGTTTTCGACAGCGGCTGCCCCATCGCCCAGATGGACCGGGCCTGTGCCCGCTCCGGCTCCGGTGACAGGGCATCGTGCGCGGTTGCCGGACCGCTCTCCCTGCCCTGCAGGGTGCCCATCCAGTCTTTCAGACCGTCGGTGTAAATCTGCACATGCGCCTTCGCACGTGAGGCGCTGATGTAAAAGGCCCGCATCCCGCTCATGTTCGCGCGGGCCCCCTCCGTCCCTTCCAGCGCAATCACGTAGTCCGTACTCGCCCCCTGGGCACCGTAGCCGGTAACCGCCCAGGCATAGTCCACATGCCGGTCCGCCGTGACGGCCTTCGGGTCGATGACCTTTTCACCCTCCCGGTTCTGCAGCACAATCTCACCGTTATCCCGCAGCGCCGCCACACGGTACTGCTCGTGCGCGGCGTGACCGGCCTGCTTCTGCGTCTTGTTCAGGCGCACGCTGTCGCCCTCCCTCAGCTCGATTTCACGCCGCTCAAACACCTCGATTTCGGTGGCGTTAAGCTCCGCCGGCGAGTAATACTGCATCCGCCCGCTTTCATCGCGCAGCAGCACATGGTCCGTTCCCTCATCCACCCCGGTCACGGTCAGGTAGCGTTCATTCGCCAGCACCACCTGACCGGCCTTCCAGTCCCTGATGCGGTTAAAGTCGTGGCGACCGCCGGTGATGCGGTCCAGTACCGGCACCGTGACGGCATTCCCGCCCAGTTCTTTTCGCTGTACCATCCTGATGTGGATAGCCTCATTGATGGCGCGACGGTCCTCATGAAGCTGCACCACGATCATCGTCTGCTCCCGGGCTTCTTTCGTGCGGCCGATGTAATCCGCCACGATGTTTCTGACCGGTGAGCCCGTCTCCGTCACCGAGCGCGACGGGACCACCTCACCGGCTTCCCGCGGCACCGTCCCCGGTGACACCCGGTTGATTTTCTCCAGGGCCGCGGCCGCCTTGTTTTCAATCACGCTGTAGACGGCAGATTTCAGGTTTGCGTCGCGCTGGCGCACAATCTCTTTCATCACGGCGACATCAATCGGGCTGCGCTCCTGCATCAGCCGGAACGGGGCGCCACTCTCCGGGGACTCCAGCTGCGCCACATCCCCGACCTGCACGGCGCGCCCGTCACCGGCCGCAATCGCACGGTACGCCGCGGCCGTGTCCTGGTTACCCAGCATCGAGGACTCATCGATGAGAAACAGGGTATTGCCGTAGCGGACCTCTTCACCGGCGGCGGTGCGCTGCTGCCAGTCCAGCACGAACGATTTCAGCGTCTGCGCCTCAATGCCGGTATCGCGCATCTCTTTAACCGCACGGTGTGTGGGGGCCAGCCCGATAATCAGCGGTCGCGCGCCCTCCGGCAGGGTCTCAATGGCCGCCCTGACGGCCTTAAACTGCGTGGTTTTACCGGTACCGGCATACCCCTGTACTGCCGTAAAGCGGTCGGGACTCTGCAGAATGAGCGTGGTGGCGGCCTGCTGTCCGGCGGTGAGGCCGGTGAGAAGGGACGGGGCAAGGGTGGCCATCAACGGCTCGACCGCATTCTTGCCGGCCGCAATCTCCCCGACTATCGCCTTTTCCATTTCCCACGTTGCGCGGGAGACAAAGCGCGATTCACCGCCAACCATCACCGGCATGAGCCCGCCGGCTTTCACCTGACGGGCAATTTCGGTCCTGAGCGCCGGCACGTTCTCCAGAAAATCCTCCGCTTCCTCCAGAAGTTTTACCTCGGAAAAGGACACATGCCGCATCTGCGCCACGGCGCGGGATACGGCCTTCTCCGCATCCGTCAGCAGGTTCGCATTCAGCGTCTCCAGCGCGTCGTTGACGTCCTCCCGGCCGCTGGCCTGTCTGACCAGCGCCACCGGGGAACGGCCGGTGCGCAGCCGCATCAGCTTCTCCTCCGCCCGGTTCAGCGCCTCGCCGGTAAAGATTTCGGCCTCTGAACCGGACTGCGCCAGGGCGTTCATCATGTTGGCTGACAGCTCCCGGCTGCTCAGGCTTGCCAGCACCGTGCCCCGTTCGTTATCCCGTGCGCCCGGTGCGCTGACGTAACCGTGGGTGACGTACAGGGGACGGTCCGTGGCGATGCGCAGCGCCTTCTGCTGCCCCTCCCGCATCACCGTCAGCGCCCCGTCCTCCAGCGCCGTGACGGTCAGGCGGTCGCGCGCCTTCAGCCCGGCAGACCGGTCTGCGGCGAGCGCGAACAGCTGCTCCCCCTGTGCGATACTCAGCTGTTCCCGTGTGAACAGACGCCAGTCGGCGGTGAGGGCGCTGAGTTTTACCCGGCTCAGCACCCCGTCGCCGTCGATGAGCGACAGCATGCGGGTGTCGTCATGCACCCGGTCAATCACAAAGTGGCGGGTGGCCTGCCGGTCGCTGCGATCTTCCAGCACCATACCGGGCCGGTATGATACCGGCAGCTTCCGCTCTTTCGCCGTGATAAAGACCGGCGTGCGGGCCTCCACCTCCACAGTGTCCCGGCCGAGCTTCCCGGCATTCTGCAGCGCATCGCGGATGTACCCCGTCAGCTGCTGCTGTTCACGCGCGCCGGTCACGGCCGCCGTGACCGGACTGTCCGGGACGCTCAGGTCGGTAAAGCGTTCTGCCAGGGCACGGTAGCGGTCACGCTTGTCCTGAATGCTGAAAACGCGCGCCTCCAGCCCCGGTGCGGGTGCCGTCAGGCTCAGGCGTTCAACGCCGGCAGAGGCCAGCACCGACAGGGCATTCGTGTTCGACTGACGGCCGGCGCTGTCGAGAAACAGCAGCTGGGCGTTCTTCTCCCGCGCCTCGCCGGTCAGGACCAGCATCTCCTTCAGCCCCAGCTTCTCTGCCCCCTCAATAATCAGCGTGCTCTGGGGTGCCAGACTGAAGGTTTTCTCAGTGACGCGGCTGCGCTGCAGCAGGGTATCTTTCAGCAGTGCCGATTTGCTGAGGGTGAGTGCGCGTTCGGCGCCGGAGGCCAGGACGCTGACTTCCCGGCCGTTTTCCCGTGACATTGTCACCAGTTCCTCCACCGTATCGCGCAGGCGCTGCACCGACGCCGGGGCGTTCAGGATGGCCACCGGCGCACGCGCCGCCTGTTTCAGGTGTTCCGGCGTCATGCCGGGGGAGCCACGGAAGCTCACCACCCGGTTCTCCTTTATGATATCGGCCGCCAGCGACTGCACGGACAGTTCATCCAGCAGGTGAATGTGGGAGGTGAACACGCCTTTATCCCCGTCCAGCGGGGCCAGCAGGTTGTCACTGATGGCCCGGTCCAGCGCGCGACGCAGGTCCGGGATACTGTGCTGCTGTTCACCGGCCTGGTGGGCCGTCAGCAGCAGGTCGCCGTAAGTAAAGCGCGTCCGGCTGTCGCTCAGTACCGAAATGGCGGTGCGCACCGCTTCCGGCACGTCACCCGGCAGCGGCGTCTCCGCTCCGGGCTCCTCGCGCGTCGCCACACGCTCGCGCGCTTCACGCATCACCCCCTCAATGTCAAAATCCACGCTGTCCATCTGACGCTGCCAGCGCGCTTTCAGGCGGGCACGACCGTCCGGCGTCTCCGGTTTCTCAATGGGCGATTCCTGGTCAGGCCCGGCCTGTTCATTCATGCTGTCGCGGCCGGGCGGATGTTCTCCCGGCTGAGGGGCTTCCGGTTCGGTGCCTGGCGCCTCTGACAGCGTGTTCTCCGGCTCAGCAGTGCGGGCAACCTCGCGACCGTCAGCCGCGTCTGGCTTGCCCTGCTCAGGTGCATCGGAACGGCTGAGCGTCTGCGGCGGAACAGCCCGTCCGGGCGGCACGGTATCCGGGGACCGGTTATCTCCTGCCGGTGAAGTCACGGGCTGCTCACCCTGTGGGACCGGCTGGCCGTCATCCAGCCGGCTGATATCCTGTTTGGGGCGGCGGGTGTCAAGTGCCGCCACGTCCCGGCTTTTCAGCGAGGCCTCCTCCCCCACGCGTGCGCTGATTTCACGGTGCCGGGAGGAAAATTCCTCCAGGACGTCACCGGTGAAACCTTTCACTTCCCACAGCTCATGCTTTCCGCCGGTGAGTTCGGTTTCATACCCCAGCGCCTCGGTTTTACCTTTCAGCGCGGTGCGGTACAGCTTTCCGAATGACACCTGATAGCGGTAAAGGGTTTCGATAAACCCGGCACCGTGAATGGTGTCCGTGGCCAGCGCCTTCCACTTCCCGTCCAGCTCTGTCACGTTGGCCAGCACCGCATGGGTGTGGATTTGTGGGTCAAGATTACGTGAGGTGTCGTGCGTGAACAGGGCGGCCACCATTTTTCCGGTCGCCGTGATGCGGGTCACCCCGTCCCGTGTGTCACGGGCGCTGACCATCTGCTCAACCAGCGCCAGCGTTTCCTTTACCGCCTCATGATGTGCGGCCAGCAGGCGTTTATCCCCCCCGGCCAGAATGAGCATGGAGATGCTTTTCGGGGCCGAAAACGTCAGGTCATGCCCGGGACGGTGAACGTGACTGCCCTGAACGTCTTTACCCAGCTCCACACCGTTTGGCAGCTTTCCGTGCAGTACGGCGGTTAAGGTATCCAGGTCCACCGGTCCTTCCAGGCCCAGCTCGCGGGCCCCCTCGCCCAGCCACTGGCTCTGCAGATCGTCAAGGAAATAGTAGTTATCCTGGCTGCTGTAGTACCCGGCCGCGTCCGCCGCGGACGCCACCGGTGCAATGGTCATCATCGCTCATGCCCTCCGGGTTCATGGTGCTGGCTCATGGCCTGATACGCTTCGTCATCTTCGCGATGGCGCAGGATGTTCAGCTCCTCATCCGCCATCTGCTGATTTGCCCTGCCGTACTGCGCGGCATACGCTTCTTCCCGGCTCTCAGGGTCGGTCTTACGGTGCCCGGCGCTGCGCACGGTCAGCCTTCCGGCCTCATCCTTTTCCGCCTGCATGTTCAGTTCCGGGGCCTCCCCCTGCGCGTCACCGGAGGACGCGTCAGCGTCACTCTCTGCGGCCGCCGGCTTTTTTGTCCGGCGGGCCAGCATGTCCAGCGCGCTCAGGGCTGCCGGTGCCGGGCGTGACTGCGGGGAAACGGGAGGTGCCGGTGCTGCAGGACTCGGTGCCGGCCGCACCTCCGGGAGAGGGGCCGGCGTGTGTGACGGGACAGTCGCGTCATGCCCGGAGCGGCTTTCCGCGGACCGCGCCTGTGAGAGCAGTGCCTCAGTCACATCTGGGGCAGTGACCGGAATGCCCTGACGGGCCGGGAACGGTCTGACGTTTGTCGGAAGATCTCCCCTGCCCGCTGACGTTTCCCGTACCGAAGGCGGCAGTGACGCCTCCGGTAAAAAAGGCATAATGACAGGCCGGGTGTCCCGCGCGATGTCTGTCCCGCCCGGCACCGGCGTGGTATCCGTCACCTTCCTGACCGTCACGGGGCTGGCGGGGACTGCCACCGGTTCAGGGACTTTCTGTACTGACTGCACGTTGCCGGCTTCCAGAATTTCCTCCCCGGTCGGGAAGCGGATATCCGCAGCGACGGCGGCCCGCTCGTTGCCGGAAATGATGGCTTCGAGCTCCGGACTCAGGCGATCACGGAAGTCGCGCTCAATCAGCGCCGGGTGATGCTTCTTCTGCGGGCGGTACTTCAGGCTCAGTTTCACCACCGGGTACTCACCCGGCAGGCGTATGTAAAAACGCAGGTTGGGCATTTTCATGATCAGGTCGTAGTCCACGATGGGTTCGTTGACCCTGTCCTTGCTGATCGCGATACCGTCACGGACCTGATCCAGGCCGTAGCTGTTCTGCTCGCGCGCCTCACGCCGCCGCTGGTGACCCAGTTCCTCCTCCACCATTTTCGCCACCTCGGCGCTCGGAGAACGGCCGTAGGCGCGGGTGTTCAGCAGGTCAAAGATGGCCTTGGCCATCTCCCGGCCGTAGATATGCACCAGCTGCGGGATGTTCTGGATACCCAGCACAAAGCAGCCGCCGAACTTGCGCGCCTCGGCCAGCGTTTCGTTGAGCTCCGGTATCTTCTGCAGACTCGCTATCTCATCGCCGATGAACCACACGCGGCGATCGCTGTTCTCGCCCATGCTCTGCAGCAGCAGCGTGGCCAGCGACAGCCACATGGAAATCAGCGGCCGGACCGCCTTGCGGTGGCGGGCCGTGGTGGCGATAAACAGCCAGCTGCTGTCGTACTGCGCGTCTGTCATCCACTCGCGGATGCTGAACTCCGGCTTGCCCTCCTTATCCAGCCCCTGCAGATACCGCAGCGACTTGGCGTAGTTGGTGAGCACCGAGCGAATGGAGATGGCCGTCTTCTCAATTTTCTCCTCAACCAGGTTGGCCGACGGGGTGTTCTTCAGAAACTCACGCAGACTTTTCAGATCGATGGAGAGGCAGGTCTTCAGGAACGTCTCGATACTGCGGTCCGGGCGGGACGCAAACTGCATGGCCGTGTCGCTGAAGATGGTGCGCGAGGAGGACACCCAGAACGGGTCAGAGTCGCCCTCCACCGGCATCAGCGCCGCCGTCATGTTCTCGTAATCGACCACGTCACGCGCCTCGCGCCACAGCACCCAGTTCTCACAGCGGCGGTCGTGCGCGTTCAGGATCTTGTCGCGGCTTGGGTCATAGTGCGTCTCAATGAAGGTGCCGCCTGAGTCGTAAACGATCGCGCGGTCACCGCGCCGGCGGATGTAGTCCAGCAGCCAGCGGATGGGCGTCGATTTGCCCACGCCGATGGTGCCGTGAATGAGATAGTTCATGACCTCGGCGTTCTTCACCATATGCAGGCCACCAATCTGCAGGTCGGATTTTTCTCCCGCCTTCTTCAGCTGGCGGTTCACCTCCTGCAGGTTGTCCGTCAGCGTCATGCCGGAAATAAACTCGTCCTCGCTCTCCTTCTTCCCGATGCGCCCCACGTACCAGGCAATCAGGCACCACAGGACAAAGGCGGTAATGCCGCAGACCGTTGCCAGAAACTTCAGGCCGGCCAGAAACGCGTCGCCCATCGACCGCATCCAGGGATCTGCCAGCAGCTGTGCCGGCGTCATCTTCGTGGTGCACAGCTGCGCCCCGTCGCCGCAGTGCCACAGGATGTCCCAGGTGGCCGTGGTGGTGCCGGGTGCGAGATTCAGCAGGGAATGAGACGGCCACGCCGCCCAGTACCAGAAGCCGTTACGCAGCACGTCGTCGGGCGTGGTCAGCCAGAACAGCACCGCCACGGCAGCGATGAACAGCAGCAGTATCCAGTGAAATATCCAGTTGCTGACCTGCCCAAACATGCGCAGGCGGTAGGCCGTCATCTGGCCGCCCTGCGTGAGGTTTTTCGGGGTGAAACTCATAAAAACTCCGGATAACGCGCAGGCGCAGCCCGCCCGGTTCAGGGCAGACTGTCGTTACGGATAA